>JBJXGR010000482.1:0-17067 GCA_046160045.1 Bryobacteraceae bacterium | reverse complement strand
TGGAGGTCCTCTCGCGGATCCAGGAGATGCCGCTGGAGGAGCGTCCGGCGGTGGTGATGATCTCCGGGCACGGCACCATCGAGACCGCGGTTCGGGCTACCAAGCTTGGCGCTTTCGACTTTCTCGAGAAGCCGCTCGGGATTGAGAAGGTGGTGGTGGTGACCAAGAACGCCATCACCCAGCGGCGGCTGCAAATCGAGAACACGCGGCTCAAAGGGCAGGACGCTTCCCGCTACCAGATCCTGGGCGACAGCGTGCCGATGAAAGCCTTACGGCAGCAACTGTCCCTGATGGCGGGCACTAACGGCCGGGTCCTGATCTATGGAGAGAGTGGAACCGGCAAGGAACTGGTGGCGCATGCGCTTCACGCAATGAGCCCGCGAGCCGAGCAGCCGTTTGTCGAGGTCAACTGCGCCGCCATTCCGGAAGAACTGATCGAGAGCGAACTATTCGGCCACGTCAAGGGCGCTTTCCCGAATGCCACGGAAGACAAGACCGGCAAGTTCGAGAAAGCGCACTGCGGGACGCTGTTTCTGGATGAAGTGGGCGACATGAGCCTGCGCACTCAGTCGAAGGTGCTGCGGGTGCTGGATGAAGGCCGCTTCGAACCCGTCGCTTCCGGACGCTCCGTGCAGGTGGATGTGCGCGTGGTGGCGGCCACCAACAAGAACCTGGAAGAGGAGATCGACCGCGGCAATTTCCGGGTAGATCTGTTTTACCGGCTGAATGTGATTCCCTTCCACGTGCCGCCGCTGCGCGAGCGCGCGGAAGACGTTCCTGTTCTGGCGGACTACTTCCTTCGCGAATTCATCACGGCGTATGGCCGCAAGCCGAAGGAAATGACGGCCGGGCAATGTTCGGGAGTTGCGGAACATGATGGAGCGCATTGTCATCATGAATCCACAGAACCGGATCGATGCACGGCACATCCCGGTATCGGGAACACGGCGGCTGGCGTCGGCTCTCAAGGTGGGCAGCCTGCACGACATTCGCGAAGCGGCGGAGCGCGACTACATCCTCAAATCTGTATCGCAAGATGAAGACTCTGGGCATCGCGCCGAGAGAATGAGTGGCGCCGGGCGACGTGGCTGGTGGCCCGGCGCGGCCTTTTGCCAGCGAGAAGGGTGGTTCAGCCCCGATCTCCTACTGTCTCCCATACAACCCCTGGAGCACCCGAAACTGCTCTAGCGCAGCCTTGGACTTCTCCTTATCTCCCCTTTTCTGGTAGAGCTGAAACAACTGGTATTGCGGCGCCGGATCGGTGGTGTCGCTCTGCGCGACACGCTCCCATGCAGGAATCGCCTCCTCCACTCGGCCAAGGGTCGAGCAGACCCTGGCCAGGATTCGCTGCGCCTCCACATCCCGCGGCCCGAGGTCCACCGCCTTCCGGGCCAGCGGCAACGCCGTCTCCGGCCTTCCCAGTTGCAGTTCCACGCGCGCGAGCCCTTGCCACGGAAGGCCATAGCCAGGGTTGGACTTTGCGGCCAGATCCGCGGCCGCCCGGTAATGCCGCGCGGCCTGGTCCCAATGCCCCTGCATCTCCGCGCAATAGCCCATATGATAGTGTGACGGCAGGTGGGCCGCATCGCGCTCCAGGGCCTGCCGGAAGGACTGCTCCGCCTTGGCGAAGTCTTTCAGGTCGCTTTCGTAATGCCGTCCGAGGTAATAGTGCGGGGATGCATCGTCCGGCTCGAACTCCATTGCCTCACGAATCTTCTGGAGGAACAACTTGTATTGGCGGGCCGCATAGTAGGCGACCGCCTCGAGTTTGGCGGTCTCGCGAGCCAGTCCCCGTCGTTCCGCCTGGCGCAGGGCTCGAAGCGCGCCTACCGGGTCGCCGGTTCTCAGTTTGAGATAGCCCGTCCAGACTTGATCGAACGGGGGAGGCTGCCTGGCAGCCAGGGCGACCGCCTGATCGAGCCCGGAGGAGACCAACGACGTGATCTGGCGGGCGGCCGGATCCTGCCGAAGACGGGCCGGCAGCAGTCCCTCAGGGTCGATCTCCGCGCCCTGGAGGCTTGCGATGGCTAGCACGACCCATGCGTGTCTCATCCTGCTGCTCCGTTCATGGGCACTCACCGTCCCTGCGTCTTTGGCCTGTGGGCAGTTCCTGCCGCCCCTCCAGGCGGAGGCGCCCGAGGAGTACGATGCGTACCTGGACCTGATCGAGGCTACGGCCCCACAGGCTTTGATCCATTCGGCTCGCCGATTTGAGCAATCCTGGCCGAAGTCCAGCTTACTGGCTCACGTCCGCCAACTGCAATTCGAAGCCTATACCAAACTGGGGAGACTTGGCGATGCCATTCAAACCGCCGGCCAGGCGCTGACCCTCACGCCGGACAACCACATGGTGCGGGCCGGGCTGGCCGTGATTCTGGCCAACGAAGCGCGCACCCCGCAGCAATTGGAGGGAGCCGGGCGAGAGGCTCGAACCACCCTCGAACGGCTGAACGCGTTTGTGCCGCCCAAATCCCTGCCCTACCCGAGATGGGAACAGGCGGCGCGGCGGGTCCGGGGCCAGGCCCATTCCGCGCTGGGGCTGGTTGCCTTTAAGCGGGACCGGATGGACGAGGCGTTGCACGAATTCGAAACCTCGGTCGCCTTTTCGCCTGACCCGCCGGCACAGTATCGCCTGGGCAGGCTCTACCGCCTGCTCGGCCGTGTAGAACAGGCCCAAAAGAGTCTCGCGGCGGCCGCTGCGGGCGATGACTCGACAATCGCCGATCTCGCCCGCCAGGAACTCCGCGAGATGACGCGCTGACGATTCCGTGAGAAGATTCCCGGCCTGCCGCTACTAGTCAGTAGAACCATGGCGGAGGAATCCCTGACTCAGACAATCTGCTCCTTCCTGCGCGGCGCGCGCTCACCGGCGGTGCTGGAGCCGGGCGAACCCGCGTTCGAAGTCGCGCCCGAGGCCTTCGAAGTCAGCGAGCGGAATGGCCGGGTCCTCCTCCATGCCTGGACCGACGGGCGCAACCTGGCGCGCCGGGTCCTCCAGATCACGGCTCGACGCCGGGACCGGATGGAACTTCAGATTGAGCGGCTTGGCGGCAAGCGCGGAAAACTCTGGCTGGTCGATCAGGCCCACGCGGCGGCAGTCGATCTGGTGCGCCGGGGGATGCGGATGTCGTTTCAATCCGAGTTTCAGCAGTGGCTGGCTCGTCAGTATCCCGGGTGGCGCGTGAAGGAACTTACTACCGAGCCTGACCTCGAGCACTCGCTTTCGCCCGTCTTTCCCCGTGCGCTGCTGCTCGAAGGGCAAACCGCCCGGGCCGCCATGGCCGCGCCCGAGACTTCGCGCCCGGGGGACGTGCTGACGTTTGCGCTGATCTGGCTCGATCATGTGCGAGGCCGAAACGCCCGGCTGCCGGTGGACCGCCTGATCCTTTTTGTTCCTTCGGCTCACGCGCCTTGCCTCTGCCAGAGGATCCGATTCCTCGATCCCCTTCAGGCGCCGTGCGAACTCTACGCCTACGGGAATGACGGGTCAGGCCAGTTCGACCTCGCGGATTTCGGCAATCTCGAGACTCGTCTCGAACCGGTGGCTACCACCGAGGTCCGGTCGGACCTGGCTCAACGCCTCAGCCGGATTCCCCATGCACGGCCGGTCACAACGGCCGATGGCGGCATCAGTATCCGGGTCTGCGGTCTGGAGATCGCACACGTGACGGCGGATCGGGCATGGTACGGGTTAGACCGGCGAGAGCCTCTCGATCTGGCCGGAGTGGACGAACTGGAGTCGCTGGCGGCTGGAATCGCCAGACGGCGGGACCCGCGTTCCGCCGATCCCCGCGACAGCATCTACTCGCGCGCTCCGGAGGCCTGGCTGGAACACCGGGTGCGAGGCGACCTTTCCGTAATCGATGCAACCCTCCAGCCTGCGCCGCTGTATTCCCAAGTGCCTCAATGGTCGGCACGGGAACGGGGCATGCTCGATCTGCTGGCGGTGGATTACACCGGAAGGCTGGTCGTCATTGAGTTGAAAGCTTCGGAGGATCTACACTTGCCGCTGCAGGCGCTGGACTATTGGATGCGGGTTTCGTGGCACTTGGAGAAAAGGGATTTCTCCAGTCGCGGTTATTTCCCGGGAACCACTCTTCGGGCAGTCCCTCCGCGGCTGCTGCTGGTCGCGCCGGCGCTCGAGTTTCACCCCTCGACGGAGAGCATACTTCGCTTCTGGAAACCGGCCATTGAGGTGGAACGAATCGGGGTGAATGCAGGCTGGAGATCGGGATTGCGTGTGGCGTTTCGGCTGCGTGGCTCGGAAAAGGCCTCGGCGCTGGCCGTTTCAATGCCCCCGTGAGGACTCCCCCCCGGGGTGCGTAACGCGGCGCTAGCACTTGGACGCCACGTCGGGTCGGACCCGTAGCTTTACAGCCCGTTCGAGCCCTGTGTTTTGAACTCGTAGCGTTCAATGGCCAAAGCGGCTTTGCCCTCTTCGCATCGGACAAGACGGCCCAACGCCACCAGTTTCAGCGGCAGTGAATCATCCAGCTTCTCGGGCCAACTCACCGACAACTCTACCCGTTCACCCTTCGGCAATGTCCCTTCCGTGGTGAACAGGACCCCTCCGCTGCTGATGTTTAAGGTCTTTCCCATTCCCGTGATGGTCACGCTCCGGCCGGAATAGACCTTGTACTTGACGTCTCTTTCAATTGGCAGCCGGTGTGACGTCCTGCGGTCATCCGCTTGCGTCGTCCGGCGAAGAATTCTGGTCGGCATACGGTAATAGTGAGTGTTTTTCGCTCCTGGAACAATAGGCCAAACGGATCATTTTCAATGGGATTAAGGATCTAAGGGAGGTTCCTGGTGTGATAGTACAGCCGCCCTAGGTCGTATGTCTTTCGTACCGGACTCCTGACTGCCAGTACTTATGGTTCCCCCTCGCCTCCTGCTTTCCCCTGACTTGTATCCCCGAAGGCCCGACGGCGTCCTCCGATGACGCCAAAAGGTCTTGTTATGATCTGCCAGTCAATCCGCGGGTCCTCTCCATCTAATGGCCCGTTTTCGGACCATGACTTGCGGGCGGCTTGGGTTCAGTAGCCGCCGTGCCGGGCAACCTTGCCGGCGGGGACGGTATTCGTGTTGCTACACTGCGTACCGGGCGCATTCGCATTCGCTCAACTGCCCACGTTCGAATTACGTGCGGATGACGAGGACGGTCCATCACCGGTTCCTTTCCGAATCCAGTGTAAGCCGGTTTACTGGTGGATGAGAAGCCCCTTGGGAGAATCTTGAGTGTTGCCAAACGTGCAGGATCTGTTTTCGCTGTCCGGGAGGACGGCGGTCGTGGTGGGAGGAGGCGGCGTTCTGGCGGGTGAAATCGCCACCGGTTTCGCCGGCGCGGGGGCGAACATCGTCATTGCCGACCTCAGTGGAGAGAACGCGGAGAAGCGCGCGGCCGCGATCCGCGCCGAGGGGGGCAAAGCGGTTGCGGTTCAGGGAAACGCGACCCAAAAGACGGACTTGGACCGCATCCTGACCCGTTCGGTGGAGGTCTATGGTTCCGTCGACATTCTGCTGAATGCGGCCGGCATCAACTCCGGCACACCCTTCTTCGAGATCGACGAGAGCGAGTGGCAGCGGATTCTGGACATCAACTTGAGAAGCGTGTTCCTGGCCTGCCAGGTGTTTGGCAAGCACATGGTCGACCGCGGGCAGGGGGGGGCGATCATCAACATTTCGTCGGCGTCCTCGGGGCCGCCCCTGTCGAAAGTCTTTACTTACAGCGTGACCAAGGCCGGCGTCAACCAGGTGACGCAGTTCCTGGCGAGGGAATGGGCGCCGCACCGGGTCCGCGTGAATGCCATCCTGCCGGGGTTCTTCCCGGCGGAGCAGAACCGCAAACTGCTGACTCCGGAGCGAACGTCTCAGATCATGGGACACACCCCGATGGCCCGTTTCGGCGAGGCCCGCGAGTTGATTGGCGCCGCGATCTACCTCGCTTCGGATAGGGCCGCTTCCTTCGTCACAGGGACGATCCTGCGTGTGGACGGCGGTTTCATGGCGATGACCATCTAAGCGCTGTGCCGCCGGGAGGCGTTTTGTGCCGCCCGGCGGCGGCGCTCGTAACCTCGCAAGGCAATCGGGATTCCCGCCGCCCGGGAATGAATGGCTCAACCTTCGAGAAGCTTCTGGTACAGCAGGGAGTATTCGCCGGCAGAGTGCCTCCAGGAGAAATCCTCCCGCATGGCGTTCCGCATCATCGCTGTCCAGCGCTCAGGGTCCCGATAGGTTTCCAGGGCCAAGCGAATGGCATCCAGCAAAGCCGCGCCGGAATACTCCCAGAACTTGAATCCTGTTCCCTCTCGAATCGTATCGTCGAGTCCGCCCGTCGCGCGGACGATCGGCAGCGTCCCGTACCTGAGGCTGTAGATTTGATTCAGCCCGCACGGTTCGTAGCGGCTGGGCATCAGGAACATGTCCGAGCCGGCCTCGATCTTGTGCGCTAAGGGGTTGTCATAGCCCACGCGGACCCCAACCGAGCGCGGATGCCGTTCCGCCAAGTCCATGAAGAATTGCTCGTCCTCCGGTTCGCCCGAGCCGAGAATCGTAAACAACACCTCGGCCTCGACCAGGGCGCCGGCCGCCTCACGGATCAAATCGATGCCTTTCTGCTCGGCAAACCGAGTGACCAGACCTATCAACGGGCTGGCGACATCGTCAACAGGCAGACCAAACGTGTCCAGCAGATCGCGCTTGCAGACTCGTTTCCCTTCAAGGTCCGTAGCGGAGTAGTGGGCCGCAATGTGTGGATCGGTGCCTGGATTCCACTCCTGATAATCGACGCCGTTGACAATGCCAAAGAGCGAATCAGCGCGGGCTCGCAGCAATCCGTCGAGTCCAAAACCGTATTCGGGCGTCTGGATCTCACGGGCATATCCGGGACTGACCGTCGAGACCGCGTCGGTATAGAAAATGCCGGCCTTCAGAAAACTGATGTCGCCGAAAAACTCGACCCCATACGTGCCCAGTTGACGCGGCTCCAACCCGAGCATCCGCCAGTCGGACATCAGGAAGCGCCCCTGGTACCCCAGGTTGTGAATCGTGAACAGGGTCCGCACGGCCGCGAACGTCGGGTCGCGCGCCAGCATCCCCCGCAGGTAGGCGGGGACCAGTCCGGTCTGCCAGTCGTGGCAATGCAGGATCTGCGGGCGGAAGAGGCTACGCGCAACCTCCAGCACCGCGCGGCTGAAGAAACCAAAGCGTGCGGCGTTGTCTGGGTAATCGCCTCCACGGCCGCCGTACAGGCCATCGCGATCGAACAAGGACGGCACGTCCAGAAAAAAATAGGGGACGCCGTTCCGTTCGCGGCGCCACACGATAGCGGGAACAGAGTGGCCGTCGAACCACACCGGGAAGGGGTCGGCCACCCGTGTTGCGCCGTCCATAGGGACCGAACGATACCGGGGGATCAGGACGGCGACTTCGTGTCCCTGGCGAGCCAGTTCCGGCGGCAGAGCGCCCAATACGTCCGCCAGCCCGCCGGTTTTGGCGAACGGCGAAGCCTCCGAGGCGGCCATCAGGATGCGTGCCATGCGCGATGGGTTAGCGGGCGGGCGCCATTCGAATGCGCAGCGCGCCAAACTCACGCTGCGAGTGCGGCCTCAAGTGCAGCATGCGCGAAGCCGGAACCTCTACGATGGCGTTGTTGTCGCCTTCCGGTCCGGGGTAGACGTCAATCTCGAAAGGCTCGGGCGCGGAAGTGACCTTCCCCGCCCCCTCCGGGCTGGCGAAGCCGACGATGAACTCGTCGCCCGAGTGCTTGTGCATCTCAAAGGCCCGCAGCCCGCTTTTGCGGAACACCGGAGAATCACTCAATCCCGGGGAGTAGGTGAACCCGAACACCCCCTCGGGCAGCCGATGAATCCCAGCGCCGTCGTCCTTTTCGCTCACCAGCGTCAGATTGTGGTTGCGGCGAATGACCTCGCGCTGCCGTTCCGACTCGCGGTAGGCCTCGCCCAGGTCGTGGAATACAATGCGCTCGGGCTGATTGCTGGCAGAACTCATATTGCTGGCTGGGGAACTCCTGATCTTTCAAGATAACAGATGATCGGCACCCTACAATGGAGGCGTGACCGCGGAAACACTGGCGCGCGCCATCTGCCGCACGCTGCGGGAACGTGGCTTTGCCGCGTACCTGGTGGGCGGCTGTGTGCGCGACCTCCTGCTGGGCCGTGCTCCCGTTGACTTCGACGTCGCTACGGATGCCCGGCCGGAAGCGCTGGTCGAGATATTCCCTGACTCCGGCCTGGTCGGGGCGCACTTCGGGGTCGTGCTGGTGCGCGACGGAGGCGCGCAGGTGGAAGTGGCCACCTTCCGCAGCGACCGCTCCTATTCCGACGGGCGGCGTCCCGACGCCGTGGAGTTCCAGACGGACCCGCGCGAGGACGCCCTGCGCCGCGACTTTACGATCAACTCCCTGTTCCTCGATCCGGAGAGCGGCCACGTGCTGGACTTCACCGGCGGCGAGCCTGATCTGCGGGCCGGAGTCATCCGGGCCATCGGCGAGCCCCGCCAGCGCTTTGCGGAAGATCACTTGCGGCTCTTAAGGGCGGTACGGTTTGCCGCGCGTCTTGGCTTCGTCATCGAACCCGCTACCGCGGCCGCGATCCGCGAGTCCGCCGGGTGGATTCGTTCGGTCTCCGCGGAGCGCGTCCGCGACGAGTTGACCCGCATCCTGGTGGAAGGCGGCGCCCGCCGCGGCTTCGAAGAGTTGGACGATCTCGCCCTCCTGCCCCAGGTGTTGCCGGAAATCGCCGCCATGCGGGGGGTCGAACAGCCGCCGGAGTTTCATCCCGAAGGAGACGTCTGGATCCACACCCTTTTGATGCTGGAAGACCTCCGCGAGCCGTCGCTCACGCTGGCCTGGGGCGTCTTGCTCCACGACGTCGGTAAGCCCCCCACGTTCCGCGTCGCGGAGCGGATTCGCTTTGACGGGCATGTCGACCTGGGTGTGGAGATGGCGGACGCCATCCTCACCCGCTTGCGCTTTTCTACCGATGATGCCCTCCAGGTGAAGGCGCTTATCGCCAACCACCTGCGTTTCAAGGATGCGCCGCGGATGAAGGAAAGCACGCTCCGCCGCTTCCTGCGGCAGGACCGGTTCGAGGAGCATCTCGAACTGCACCGCCTGGACTGTCTCTCCAGCCATCGCCGGCTGGACAACTATGAATTCGTCCGGTCTCGGTGGGTGGCCCTGTCGGAAGAGCAGTTGCGGCCGGCCCTGCTGGTGAATGGCCGCGACCTGATCGCGATGGGGTACACGCCGGGCCCGCGGTTTCGAGAAGCGCTCCACGCGCTGGAGGACGGGCAACTGGAGGGAAAGATTCTCACGAGGGAAGGCGCCGAGCAGTTCGTGCGGCAGTGGTTCGACGAGCATGGCGGGTAGGACCACCGCCCGCCACACCCGCTCTGGGGACGGCGATCCACCCGAAGCGCCCGTTTTCGGTGTGCGGACTTCGCATTCGCTGACGACGTATCCTCGACGCTTCAAACTCTTGTCCTTGTTCTTGGTTTTCCGGCACAACCGAGTCACTCGGAAGCGTTGGCTTTCCCGCAATGCGATACTGATTACAGTCACGAGCCAAACGAAGCGCCACATGTCCATGTGGACCGCGACGATCAATCGGCGAAGTCCTGGCTCGATCCTGTTGCACTCGCCAGGAACCTTGGCTTTGGACCGGCGGAACTCCGACGAATCCATCGGGTGGTCGTCGAAAACCGAAGCCTCTTATTGGAGAAATGCCTGGTACCCAAGGCTCCTGGAGGCGACCGTCGAGCAGCGATCTCGTTGGAAGATCAGCGGCGCGGGCTGTGGAATACACTGGCCAGACATTGACGAAGATCTAAGCACGGAAGGCCTGCTTCGCGGCGCTCCTGCCGCCGCAGAGCCTGCTCACCTGCGCCGCTAGCCGGGCCGCCCGAATCATCTCGGCGTGAATATCACCTGTCGGGTCGCGCGAACTCCCAGGTCTCCTGGCTCCGCTTGTCTCTCAAGGATACGGCGAAGGGCGGCGCGGTCGCGTTTCAAGGCGAGCCGTTGAGCGACGGTAAGCAGCCCTGGAGTGAAGCCCGCGAGGCCCGCGCGCGCCCGACTTCCGTGATCCTGAACGCAATCAGATATTCCATGATTTCCGCTTCATCCCACGTATCCCTGCCCGGCTGAACTGGGCGGCACAGAGAACGCTCATCACTTCGCCCATCACGCGCCGACCCATCGCGTCAGGCGGACAGAGGCTGATCCGGCCCCAGGGTCCAGGCGCTGGGATGCTGCGTCATGCCGATGCGCGGATAGTAATCCCGGGCCTTCGGCGCGGCCAGCAGGATGACGTTCGCTTTGCCTCCCAGCCTCCGGGTTTCTTCAATCAGGCGCCGGCCAATGCCCCTGCGCTGGTATTCGAGATGTACCGCGAGGTCCGACAGGTACGTCGCGTAGCAGAAGTCCGACAGCGACCGCGAGATGCCGACCAACTTGCCGCCGTCCCAGGCCGTGACCACCAGGTTTGCGAGACGCAGCATTTGGCCCATGCGCTCCCGATCGTCGACCGGACGTCGTTCGCCGAGAGTGGACGCGCGGTATAGCTCGATGACCTGGTCCAGATCCAGATCGTTGCCGGTGCGATATTCGATCATGCATTTCCTTCCTTCCCCGTGGCTTCTTTGCGCTATGCCGTTCGCAAGGAACTTCCAGGGAATTGCTGCGAGGAGTTTCTGCCCGGGTCGCTCAAAGCGTCTTTAGTTCAAGCGCGAACGCGAGGGCGCGCTTGACGGCCGCAAACACTTGCGGCGAGAGTTTGCCGAGCCTTCGTTCCAGGCGGACAGACGGGATCGATCCCAACCCTTGCACGTTGGCGGTGGAGTTCTGATTCAGGAACGGTACGCGGGGGATCGCGACCTCATAGGCACTCAACCTGTTCTGAGTCGTTAGCGGCACAAACAACACGAGATCGCGGGGTGCATCGGGATCATGCCGGGATACGACCACGACGGGCCGAGTCTTTGCCGCGAGGCCCAGGTCGGCCAGCCAGACATCACCGGGATGCGGGCTCATCGAGCAGGTCCAGCACAGCTTGCTCTACTTCCCGCGAACGCCCCAGGTCCAAAGCGTCCCGATCCGCCCAATCGATGATCTCAACCAGGCGTTGACGAACGTCCTCGGCTGTCTCCACCTTCCATTGGCGGAGTTTCGTGTCGAGTTCTTCGAGGAGAGCGTCCATAATCCCTTCCTGCAAGCCCGCTACCTGTTTCATAGTACCCCTCCGCGGGGCGGCGCGGATCTCCGCCGAGCGTTCATGACGGCTCTTTCTTCCGATCCTCGCGCAGACGGCGGATCTCCTCCATCCGCTCGGCGATTCGTTTCTCCACCCCTCGATCCGTCGGCACGTAGTAGCGCTTTCCGGCAAGCGGCGGCGGCAGGCAATCCATGCCGCTGATGGCGTCTTCGAATTGATGCGCGTGCTGATAGCCGGCGCTGTAGCCCCACTCTTTCATCGCCCG
This sequence comes from Bryobacteraceae bacterium, assembly GCA_046160045.1. Classification (GTDB taxonomy): domain Bacteria; phylum Acidobacteriota; class Terriglobia; order Bryobacterales; family Bryobacteraceae; genus CAZGUX01. The sequence continues at coordinate 5,568 of JBJXGR010000482.1, read as the reverse complement.
GGTAGGAGCGTTTCTCAAGTGGAACGGGACCGGCTCCGCCATGGTCTTCTGGACATCCTCGCGAATCGCGCCCATCGCGCGGTAGCTCGCGTCCGACTTGGGCGCGACGCACAGATAGATCGCCGCCTGGGCAAGTGCGAGGTCGCCCTCGGGAATGCCGAGGAAATGAACGGCCTGCTGCGCGGCCATACACTGTTCTAGCGCTCGCGGGTCCGCCAGGCCGATGTCCTCAATCGCCATTCGGACAATGCGGCGGGCAAGGTACATTCGATCCTCGCCCCCTTCCAACATGCGGGACAGCCAGTAGATCGCCGCGTCCACGTCGGAGGACCGCACCGACTTGTGCAGGGCCGAGATCAGATTGAAATGCTCTTCGCCGGACTTGTCGTAGAGCAGGACCTTGCGCTGCACCGAGTCCTCGACGGCGCTGTCCGTGAGTGCAGCGCCGGCGCTGGCCGCGGCGGCGGCCTCCAGCGTGTTGTAGGCGGATCGCGCGTCGCCGTTCGAGTAAACGGCGATCTGCTCAATCAACCGGTCTTCCGCCTGCTTGCCGAGCGCTTCCAGACCGCGGCGAAGCAGCACCACCAGTTCGTCCACGGTCAGCGACCGTAGCGCGTAAACCTTCGAGCGCGACAGCAGCGCCGAAATCACCTCGAACGACGGGTTCTCCGTCGTAGCGCCGATCAGGATGATGTCCCCGCGCTCCACGTACGGGAGGAACGCATCCTGCTGGGCCTTGCTGAAACGGTGGATTTCGTCGATGAACAGGATCGTCCGGCGGCCGATGCGCCGAAAGCGCTCGGCGTCCGCCATCACCGCCTTGATCTCCTTGATCCCGCTCAGCACGGCGCTGAAGGGAATGTATTCGCACCGGGTCATTCGCGCGATCACGCGTGCGAGAGTCGTCTTGCCGACGCCGGGCGGGCCCCACAGAATGATGGATCGCAGGTTGTCGGTTTCGATCTGCACCCTCAGCGGTTTGCCTGCGCCCAGGATGTGCTCCTGGCCGATGAAGTCATCGAGGGTTTCCGGACGCAGGCGTTCGGCGAGGGGACGCTGTGGGTCCGGCGCTGTCTCGTCCGCGGCTTCAAAGAGGTTCATCGTTGCTCGCGACTGCGCCCTTCCCGTGGCGCACCCTTTAGCGTGCATGGGGACTCTAGTCCCGTCCTCTGCCGCCGGGCCTCGTACAACAGGATGCTGGCCGCAATCGCGGCGTTGAGCGATTCGACGGATTCGGTCGGAATCGATACGGGCACGGCCCCTCCTGTCAGGCGAGGGTCGAGGCCGCGGCCCTCGCTACCGATTAGCATCGCACAGGACCCGCGCCAGTCCACGTTCTCCGGAGAGCATGTCCCTTCGCCGGCAGGCAAGGCCGCGAACCTCCGGATACCGCGTTCGGCGAGTTGGGCGGCGAGAGTCTCCGGGCCGATCCCCATGACGTTTGGAACGCGGAGCGCTGAACCGGCCGATGCGCGCAAGGTCTTGGGGTTGAACACGCCGGCCGTTCCGGGGGTAGCCAGGATGCCGCACGCGCCGAACGCCTCGGCGCTGCGGAAGATGGCGCCGCAGTTGCCCGGATCCTGAATCGCGTCGAGCACGATCACCAGGCCATCCCGCCGGAAGATCCTCTCGATCGGCCACTCGGGTGGGTCGATCAGCGCCATCAGACCTTGGGTGGTTTCGGTGGAGGCGAGGCAGTCAAACAGGCGGTCGTCGACCACCAGAACGCGGCACAGGCTCGAGTAGTGTGGTGCCTCCTCCGCACGCCGGGCGGCCAGCAGTACCGTTCGCAAAACGCAACCACTGCGAATCGCCTCCGCCACCAGGTGCGCGGAGTCCAGCAACAGCAGACCATCGGCCGTTAATGTACCTTGAGACGCCGCCCGGCGAATCTGTTTGAGCAGCGGGTTGGCCGCACTGGTGATCAATTCGGTTCGCGGCATGGCGGGTGTAATATGACAGTCAGAATAACGCGAGATGAGGAGATTCGCCCGATGGATGGCGGTGGCCTGCGTGGTGTGTCTCGCCGCATATCTCGGTGCGCTCGCGCTGAGGATCGCGCACCAGGCCGGCATTGATGAAGCGCGGGCCGCCGACCTGATTCTGGTTCTGGGCGCCGCGGAATATCGAGGAAGGCCCTCACCCGTGCTGAAGGCGCGTTTGGATCACGCGCTTGAACTCTATCACGCCAATCTGGCCCCCCTGATCCTGACCACCGGCGGAGCGGGCGGCGATCCCGAGTACACCGAAGGCGACGTCGGGCGCACCTACCTGATCGAGAACCGTGTGCCGGCCGAGGCGATCGTCGTCGAGCGCGAGTCCGACTCGACGGCGCACTCAGTGGCGGCGGCGGGCGAGATCATGGAGCGCATGGGCTTGCGATCATGCCTCGTCGTCAGTGACGGGTATCACATTCTGCGTGCCAAGAAGATGCTGGAAGCACGCGGTCTCGGGGCGTACGGCTCGCCTCGCCGCCTGGCGGCCGGAGTTGAAGAACCGTGGTGGATCTACGTGCGCGAGGCCGTCAGCTACCTGGTGTGGGCGCTCGGACTGCGCTAGGATCTTCGCGGAAGGACGATTGACCAATGCGCGGAGGGTCCATTTCGGTTGCCCTGTTGATCCTGTTGCCGTCCGTAGCCGGCGCGAGCGACAGCGCGTTCAACGTGAGGGATTTCGGCGCAACGGGCGATGGCCGTTCCAACGACGCCGCGGCGATCCAGAAAGCGATCGACGCCTGCGCGAAGGCCGGTGGCGGGGTCGTGCTGCTGCCGGCCGGCGACTTCCTTTCGGGGACCATCGTGCTTCGCAGCAACATCACGCTGCGGATCTCCCCCGGCGCCACCCTGTGGGGCAGCAAGCGCATGGAAGACTATTCGCCCCATCACCTGATCTACGCGAAAGATGTCGGGAACGTGGCCATCGACGGAGGAGGGCGCATCAACGGCAACGGCGATTCGTTCTGGCGCGAACGCTCTGACCACCCTTACCTGTTGGGTCTCAGGCCCCGGCCTTCACCGGCGATTGAGATCGTCGACAGCCGCGGCGTTCGCATTCAGGACATCAGCCTCCGCAATACGCCGGGATGGGGCATCCATCCGCTGCGCTGCGACGGCGTGACGATCCGCGGGGTGTCCATTGTGAGCCACCTGCGCGGGCCGAACACGGACGGCATCGATGTCGACGGCAGCCGGAACGTACGCATCGCGGACTGCTACATTGAAGGCGGCGACGACGCCATCGTGATCAAGACCGTCGCTCGCCCCGGCCAGCCGTTACGCCCTTCGGAAAACATCACGGTCACTAATTGCGTGATGACGAGCACGTCCAACTGCTTCAAGATCGGAACGGAGGGCACGGCGGGCTTCAAGAACATCGCCATCACCAACTGCGTGATGTTCCGCCTGCCACACGCGTTCCGCGCGCCCATTTCCGGCATCGCGATCGAGAGTGTGGATGGGGGAACCCTCGATGGCTTGGTCGCCTCCAATCTCACCATGCGCGACGTCGGCACGCCCATTTTTGTCCGTTTGGGCAACCGCGGGCGAGGGATGACGGAACCGCGCCCCGGCATCCTCCAAAATGTCTCGATTTCGAATGTAGTCGCCACGGGATCGCTGGTCACCAGTTCCATCACCGGGCTTCCCGGCCACATGGTCCGGCGCGTCAGCCTGGAGAACATCAACATCTCGATGAAAGGCGGCCACGGAAAAATGGAGAGCCTGGAAGTGCCCGAGTTGCCGGAGAAGTACCCGGAAGCGTGGATGTTCGGCAGCCTTCCGGCGTACGGTTTCTACGCGCGCCACGTGGAGGGGCTCACTCTCCGGAACGTGCAGGTGCGGTGGGAGGAAGCCGACGCGCGGCCGGGAATGGTGTTTGACGACGTGAAGGACCTCTTTCTGGACGCTTTCCAAACGGATACGGTATCGGGCGGCGCGCCCCTGATTCGCCTGCACAACACGAACGGGGCGTTCGTGCGCGGGGCTCGCATTCCGTCCGGCGCACGGCTACTGGTCGAGGTGACCGGAGTAGAAAGCCGGGAGATCAAAGTCACGGAAGGACTCCTGCGCGGCGCCCAGTCCGTCGCCGCCGGAGGTGAAGTCCCCACAGGCGCCATCGTTCCGTGACAAGTAAGAACTTCCAGGCGCCCGTCACAGGATCGTTTAGTCGGCAATGGCGTTCTTGATCAGGTCGTCTCCGTTTTCGGTGTCGTCAGGCAACGTGTGAGCGATCTTTGGCTGGTTCATCCTTCTCATCGACTCCTCCACTTCCTCCGGGCGCAAGGGTGCGCCGAAAATCGAGGCCAGCCCCAACAAGGTACAGAACACGAGTTTGCAGAATCGGCCTTTCAACCTCATGCAGTCCTCCGAGACAATTCATCCGCTTCCCCAGCGGGGCGACTGACAGTCGCTACTTCGGATGGTTATTCGATCGGAGGGGCTCGGGGCGAGACGGTCGAAAAAGATGGAAAGGGATAACGGCCACAGTCCTCAGCGTGTCGCAGGATCGAGACAAGAATGAGGATTTCGACAAACAGCCAGAACGGGGCAAGGGTATCGGATGCAAAACCGTATGCACCCGGCGCCAGCACTGCAAGCAACACTGCCGCGAGACAAAGGATCGCTATCAGTCTGCGCGCATAAAGGGCAGCCGGCACTTCTTATTAAGTGTATACAGAACACCAGGCATCGTGCTCCGCCGCGCCTGGTCCGCCGCCCTCGACGCCGGATGTCCGGCGCGCGAAATCATCTTGGAAAATGCGGCAGAGCACGGCGGGGCACGCATTGGTTGAGATAATGAAGTCTGCATGAACAGCAGAAGGCGCTTCACCTCGTTGCTGGCGCTCGGTGGATCCTGGCTCACATTGAAAAGCCAGGCTGCGCGTGCCGCCGTCCCGTTTCCGGAACCCGCCGTCGACCTCAAGCCGGCTACGGGCCCTCAGACCGTGGTCCTGGCCGGCGGTTGCTTCTGGTGCGTTGAGGCTGTCTTTGAAATCATCGATGGGGTCGAAGACGTGATCTCCGGCTATGCCGGCGGGACTCGGGAGACCGCGAAGTACGATATCGTCTCGACCGGACGCACCAGTCACGCCGAGGCAGTTCTGATCACCTACGATCCGGCCAAGACCTCCTACGGCCAACTTTTGAAGATCTTCTTCAGCGTCGCCCACAATCCGACCACGCTCAACCGGCAGGGGCCTGACACGGGACCGCAATACCGTAGCGCCATCTTCTACGCCAATGAAGAACAGAAACGGGTGGCTGAGGCCTATATCCGGCAGATCAACGATTCTCACGCCCTCCCCAATCCGATCGTGACCCAGTTGACGGCTCTCGACAAGTTCTATACGGCCGAGGGCTATCACCAGGACTACGCGACGCGGAATCGTTCCAACCCGTACATCGTCAATGTTTCCGACCCGAAGGTCGAGAAGCTCAAGAAGATGTTCCCGGGCTGCGTCCGCAAGCGGAAGTAGAGCCTTCCGGCCTGTGTTGTGGGACGGCCTTCGGGCCGCGGCGAGCTTCAGTTCGCCCCCGGGTGTTCCGCGGCGCCGGTCCCCGGCCGGTCCCC
>JBJXGR010000481.1:0-23152 GCA_046160045.1 Bryobacteraceae bacterium | reverse complement strand
ACGAACGCCCGCAAATTGCCAGGCGTGCGATGCATGACGCTGAAGACCGAGTGCAGATCGCCCTTGAAGTCGATGACCATCCCGGGACGTAGCTGTGTTGCATTCATTGAAAGAAACTGACTCCTCTCACACTTTACTGTCGATGGCTAAACAACCAGTATACCGTTTGACCCGCGGCTCCCACCGTGGACATCGTTCTCAGGGCCGGCGCGCAGGCGGTTCCGATCTCTCCGGCAGATACCGCTTCTCGATCTTGCACGCTGACGAAGCAAACCAGGAGGCTACCCGCAGTTCGGCGCGCATGCCCAGGATCGTGTGGGCCTCCTGCTGCGTGAGGCCGTAGTCCTTTCGCAGCCAGGAGAGCATCTCGCTGATGGCCTCGCGAAAGCCCCGCTCGAGCGCGCCCGGCGTACAACCGAACACCACCAGCGCATCCTGGTTTTCCATCCGCGGCCAGCGGATGCCGCGGCCTTTGATCACGTCTACCGTGAACTGGACATCGAGCGAGGTCTCCGTTCCCTGCCCCAGAAGTTCGCCGTCGCCGTGGCCGGCGTGGCCGTCACCGAGCAAAAAGTATGCGCCCTTCTCAAAAACCGGGAGGTAGACGGTGACGCCTTCGACGATTTCGTTGGAGTCGATGTTGCCGCCGTAGGGTCCGGCGGGGCCCGACGAGATGGCTTGCTTGACCGCGGGGGCTACCCCGATGCACCCAATCGCAGGTCTGGCGGCGAACTCCATCTTCGCTCGCGTCCCCAAGGCCTTCGACGGCCGCAGGATGCCGTGCTCGACGTCGAGATTCCACTTGAGGGCGTTACGGCGGCGCGGTTGCAGCCACGCGTCGCAGCAGATTGCCGTCTCCAGGCCCTCGATGGAGTGCGGCGCCAGCGCGTCCAAGCTGAGGCGGACCCCGTTCCAACCCCAGTCGCGATTCAGCCGCACGCGGTCGAGCCTGACGGTCAGCGTGTCGCCCGGTTCAGCGCCTTCGATATAGAACGGACCGGTCAGGACGTTATCGGCGTCGAGAATGAGCTTGCCTGTGTGATCCCGGCCGCGGGAATCGAGCAGTTTGGTGACGACCGTGTCGCCAGGCCGGATCTTCGCGATTGGTGGGTGGGCGGCGAAGGTGTCGTGATAGCGGTCGGGCTGGATATGATGCGTCTCGGCCACGAGCCGGAGAGCCAGCAGGAGCAGGAACAGCATTCGGGTCATTGCGAATCAAGATAACACTGGCGGGGCAGCGCAACCGGCCGTCCTAGCCAAGGCGGATACGGAGGTAGCGGGCGGTGTGGGACTCGTCAACCTCGGCAACCTGCTCCGGCGTGCCGATCGCGACCACCTGCCCGCCGCGAAATCCGCCTTCGGGGCCCAGGTCGATGATCCAGTCGGCGGCGCTGATCACTTCCATATTGTGCTCGATAATCAGCAGGCTGCCGCCATTCTCGATCAGCCGCTGGAACGACGCCAATAGCTTGGCGATATCGTCGAAGTGCAAGCCGGTCGTCGGCTCGTCAAAGATGTAGAGCGTGCGGTCGCAAGAAGCTTGGCCCAGATAGCCGGCCAGCTTCACACGCTGCGCCTCGCCGCCCGACAACGTCGTCGCCGACTGGCCAAGCCGCACGTAGCCCAAGCCCACTTCGTCCAGATACTGCAGTTTGTTCAGCAGGCGCTTCTGGTCGGCGAAAAACCTGATTGCGTCCGAGACGGTGAGTTGCAGCACCTCGTGGATGTTCTTGCCGCGGTGTCGGATTTCGAGGACGCCGCTCTTGAAACGGGTGCCCTTGCAGTCCTCGCAGATGAGTTCCACGTCGGCCAGAAACTGCATCTCGACCTTGACCGTGCCGTCCCCCTGGCAGGTCTCGCACCGCCCGCCAGGGACGTTGAACGAAAAATGTCCCGCCGTGTAGCCGCGCTTCTCGGCTTCGGGAAGCGCCGCGAACAGCTGCCGGACGGCATCGAACGCGCCGATGTAGGAAATCGGGTTCGACCGCGGCGTGCGGCCGATCGGAGATTGGTCGACCATCACGATTTCGCGAATGCGGTCGGCGCCTTCCACGCGGCGGCACGTCATGCGCGAATTCTCTTCGCCGCCTTCGGATTCACCCGACTCGACGCTTTCGCTTTCGTCCCCCTGGGCCTTGAGGGCGCGCAGCGACTGGAAGATCACGTCGTGCACCAGGGTCGACTTGCCCGAGCCCGAAACCCCGGTCACCGCCACCATCATGCCCAGCGGCACTTCGACATCGATGTTCTTCAGATTGTGCTGGACGCAGCCCAGGAACTTGAGCACGTTTCTGGCTTTTCGCGGACGGCGTTTGGCGGGCCGCGCGACGTTCATCTCGCCGCGGAGATAGCGCGCGGTCAGCGATTGGGCGCCGTCCGCCAACAGTTGGTCAAATGGGCCGGAGTAGATCACATGGCCACCCTGTTCCCCGGCGCCCGGCCCCAGGTCGACAATGTGGTCGGACGCACGCATGAGTTCCGGATCGTGCTCCACTACCAGGATCGTGTTTCCGAGGTTGCGCAGTTCGTGGAGGATGTTCACGAGGCGCGCTGTGTCCCGGCTGTGGAGCCCGATGGAAGGTTCATCGAGGACATAGCAGGCGCCGACCAACCGCGAACCCAGGCACGTCGCCAGTTGAATCCGTTGGGCCTCGCCGCCGGAGAGCGTCGCCGACAGCCGGTTGAGCGTGAGGTATTCCAGCCCGACGTCGTTCAGAAATTTCAGGCGCTGCTGGATCTCGACCAGTACTTTCTCGGCGATGGCCGACTCTTCCGGCGACAATCGCAGCTGGTCGAAGAACTCGTGGGCTTCCGCGATGTTCATCGCCACCACATCGCGAATGGTACTGCCGGCGATCCTGACGTTGAGGGCTTCAGTGCGCAGGCGGGCGCCGCCGCAATCCGGGCACTCCGTGTAGCCTCGATACCGGCTCAAGAGAACGCGCACGTGCAGTTTATACTTCTTCTTTTCGAGAGCCTCGAAGAAGCCGCGAATCCCGCTGAACGATTTGCCGTCGCCCTCATACACGAATTGCCGCTCGCGGGCGGTTAGCTCGGCATAAGGAACGTCGAGGCGGACCTTACCGCCGGCAGCGTCCTTGAGGTGGCTTACCCAGTGATGGTACTCGTCCTTGCGCCACGGGCGGATGGCGCCCTTCTTGATGGAGAGCGATTTGTCGGGGATGACCAGGTCGAGATCGTAATCGATCGTATTTCCGAATCCCTGGCAGCGCCGGCAAGCGCCGAATGGCGAGTTGAAGCTGAACAGGCGCGGCTCCGGTTCGGCGAATTCCAGACCGCATTGCTTGCAGGTGAACTTCTCGCTGAAGCGCAGGCGCGAACCGTCGCCGGCGTCCTCGAACAGGACTTCGCCCCCTTCCCGGTAGCAGACCTCGACCGTGTCGACAATGCGGGAATGCAGGTCGGGCGCGAGCGCGATTCGATCCGCCAACACATAGACCGGCGTTGCGAAATCGATATCGAGCAGCGATTCCGGGGAAGAGAACTCGAACGTCCGGCCTTCCTGGTAGAGGCGATTGAAGCCAAGCGACCGGAGTTCGGTCAAACGATATTTCAACGTCTCTTCGGTATGGGCCACCGGGCCTTCGCGCATGACCGGGAACAGCACGTACCAGCGGCTGCCCATTTCGCGGGCGAGCATCCGGGTAGCCACCTGGTCGACCGTATCCCGCTCGACCCGGATTTCGCAGTTGGGGCACCATGTCTGGCCCACCCGGGCGAACAGGAGCCTGAGAAAGTCGTAGCACTCGGTGGACGTCGCGACCGTCGAGCGCGGGTTCCGGGTAGTGTTTTTCTGCCGGATGGCGATCGCCGGGGCGATGCCGTCGATCTCGTCGACGTCGGGCTTTTCCATCCGTTCCAGAAACTGGCGGGCGTAGGCGGACAGCGACTCCACGTAGCGCCGCTGTCCTTCGGCGTAAATCGTTTCAAATGCTAGCGATGACTTGCCCGAGCCGGAGACTCCCGTGATGACGGTAAACTGGTTATGCGGAATCGTCAGGTCGATATTCTTGAGGTTGTGCACCCGTGCGCCACGGATGACCAGGGAGTCTTGCACTGTGGAATACCTCCACTATAACAGCCGGGGCACGGGGCGACCGGCTCATCCTGAATCTGCCGCACTGTGAGGGTACAAGAGGACCATGCGGCGGGCGCCGCTGTGGGTGTCGGAGGTGGACCAAGAACGAGGGGCGCTGATCCGCGCCACCGAGCGGGTGGTGATTCCAATGAACGCCGACGGCGTCACCCGGGCCGACGAAGTGGAGCATCAAGGCAACTTCCACGCGACCGCGATCAGCGCCGAAGAGTCGCTCGTCAGCACGGGAACGGTAGTGCCCAAGAGATGGGCAGGAGCGGTCCGGATCGCGCGGATCCGATGGGTCGCGGCCGAACCGGCTGGTGTGAGAACCTTGATAAGGTAGGCGCAAGCAAACAGGATGTCCACCCAACCCAAGACCTTTCTTACGCCCGAGCAATACTTGGCTGTCGAGCGCAAAGCCCTTCACAAGAGCGAGTACTTCCGAGGCGAACTGTTCGCCATGGCGGGTGCGGGCGAGCGGCATAACCTGTTGTCTCTCAACTTCGCCGTTGCCATCCATCAGCAGCTCCGCGGGCGGCCCTGTCGTGCTTATGTCGCCGATATGCGGGTCCTCACGAGTCCGGCCGGGCTGTACACGTACCCTGACATTGTCACTGTGTGCGGGGAGCGCCGGTTTGTGGACGACCAGTTGGATACGCTGGTCAACCCCACGCTGATTGCCGAGGTGTTGTCACCGTCGACCGAAGCCTATGATCGCGGCCGCAAGTTCGAACTCTACCGCACGATCGAGACACTCGAGGAATACCTGCTGGTGGCAGCTGACCGTGTGCACGTGGAGCTATACACGCGGCAGCCCGAAGGCCGTTGGCTGCTGAGCGAAGCCAGCCGTCTGGAGGACGTCCTCGATCTGAAGTCGATCGCCTGCAAACTGAGTCTGGCAGACCTCTATGACAAGACGGATCTGGAGAACGAAGCGGCCTGAGGTTGCGGCGCCGTTGGACTGAAGTTCTACGCCAGTATCTCGTTCACGACCCGCCCGTACACGTCCGTGAGCCGGAAGTCGCGGCCGTCGTAACGGTACGTCAACCGCTCGTGATCGAGCCCCAGCAGATGCAGGATCGTCGCATGCAAGTCATGCACGTGGACCTTCCCCTCCACGGCATGGTACGCGAAGTCGTCTGTCTGCCCATAGGAGAACCCCGGCTTGACCCCGCCACCGGCCATCCACATGGTGAAGCCGTTGGGATTGTGCTCACGGCCCCGGTTCTCTTCGGGCGCCGTGCCGAGGGAGAGATCCTGGTCAAAGGGCGTCCGGCCAAACTCGCCGCCCCACAACACGAGTGTGTCCTTCAACAGGCCCCGCTGCTTCAGGTCCTTCAGAAGCGCGGCGACCGGCTTATCGACGTTGCGGCACTTCTCCGGCAGTCCTTTGCGAATCGAAGCGTGGTGATCCCATCCCTCGTCATTCACCTGGACAAACCGAACCCCAGATTCGACCAGGCGCCGCGCGAGCAGACATTGTTGCGCCACGCTGTCCGTGTCCTTCTCGCCCACGCCGTACATCTCGAGCGTGGCCTTCGATTCCTTGGACAGGTCCATCAATTGCGGCGCTTCCGCCTGCATCCGGAAGGCAAGTTCATAGGCCTCGATCATCCCTTCCATCGCCGCGTCCCCGCCCGAGCGCTCGAGTTGCTCCCGGTTCAAGGACTTGAGGAAATCGAGTTGACGCCGCTGCACGGGCGCGGCGAGACCCGCCCGGTCCGCATACCGGATCTGCAACCCGGCGCCCGGCCCGCCCACCAGCGTCCCCTGGTAAATCGCCGGCAGGAACGAACTGGAGAAATTCTGCGGGCTGCCCCCGTCGCCGGAGATTCGCTGCCGCAGCGTAACGTAGCCCGGCATGTTTTGATTCTCGGTGCCGAGACCGTATAGGATCCACGAACCCATCGACGGGCGGACCTGCACGGGGTGACCCGTGTGCATCTGCCGCACGGCGGGCGCATGCGCTTCCGCATCGGCGTGAACCGCTCGCAACACACAGAGGTCGTCGACGACCCCCGCAAGATGCGGCAGCCACTCCGACAGAAAAAAACCGGACTTGCCCGCGTTCCGGAACGGAGAAATCGGCCCCATGAGCTTCGTTTTCTCAATGCCCGGCGCCTCGTAGTTCCCCGGCAGTTTGAACGGCAGCGGTTTGCCGGCGAACTCCGCCAGGCGCGGCTTGTGGTCGAAAAGATCCATCTGCGATGGACCGCCCTGCATGAACAGGAAGATCATCCGTTTGGCGCGCGGATCGAGGTGAGGCCTCTTCGCGGCCAGCGGATTTGCCTCGGCCCCCGCCCGCTCGGCCGACAAGGCGGCAAACGCGAGCGATCCGAAGCCAAGCGAGGCGTCGCGCAGCATTTGGCGGCGCGACGTGGAGCGATAAAGAGAATGCCGGCTGTCCATCAGGTCAACTCCGGAACAGGAATTCATTCGAGGCGAGCAGCGATTGGATGTACAGCGTCCACGCTTCCACGGCCGGGGACGCGGCTTTCTCCCGGGCCAGCGCCTGCTCGGTCTCATACACAAAGTCGAGGGCGCGCGCGACTTCGCCCGTGCGGGCGGGGCGATTGTAGATGCCGCGGATCAACTCTTCCACGCGGAGCGAATCGACGAGCGCGGGGTTCTCCAGCAGGCGGCGTCCCAGCACCCGCGCCTGCTCCCGCAGCCAGGTGGAATTCAACAGAAACAGCGACTGGGTCGGAACCACCGTCTGCCGCCGCGACGCGTTCACCTGTGCGCTGTAGGCGAAGTCGAATAGATTCAGAATGTCGAGGTCGTCCATCTGCGCGGGCCGGTACACCGGCAGGTAGACCGTTCTCCGGTACCGTATGCGTTCCGGGAGTTTTCCGCTCGTGAGCATGCGCGGCGGATTGACCTTGCCAAGGTCGGGAGCGAACGTATCGAGCGAGGTGGTGGGCAGCGTCGGACCCTCGCGCGTGGAGTCGAGTTGCCCGGTGACGCTGAGCACGGCATCGCGGATGATCTCGGCTTCGAGGCGACGCGGATTCATACGCCACAGGAAGCGGTTCTCCGGATCGCGCTCCATGCCGGCGCGCTGGGAGGCGGAAGACATTCGATAGGCCCGGCTCAGCACCATGCGGCGGATCAGCTTCTTCGTCGACCACCCCTCGGCCAGAAACCGGGCGGCCAGGTCGTCGAGCAACTCCGGGTGGGTCGGCAGGTCGCCCCGCAAACCGAAGTTGTCGGCGCTTTTCACCAGGCCCACGCCGAACAGGTTCTGCCAGACGCGGTTGACGTACACGCGCGAGGTCAGCGGATTGCGGCCGTCGCTGATCCAGCGCGCCAGTTCCAGCCGGCCGCTGCCCTGGAAGCGTGGGGCCGCCTGCCCGAACATCGCCACCTTCACAAACGTGCGCGGCGCTTCCTCCCCCAGTTGATGGGCGTTGCCGCGAATGTTGATCCGGCAGTTGGCCGAGGTTTCGTCCTGGACCGCGTACGCCTCCGGCGGCTGAGGGCGGTTGAATTCCAGGAGGCCCTGCCGCCGTTCGAATGCCTGGATCTCCGCATCGAGATCCTTGGCCAGTTTCTTGCCTTCGTCGCTGTCGCCCGCCGCCTTCTTCTTCGCCTTCAGATCTTCGAGGCGGTGCACGATATCGGCCAGCGCACGCTCAAAGCTCGCGGCCCGCTGGAGACGGGCGGCCGCTTCCTCCGGACTCTCCCATAAGCGGACCCGGTTGATGTCGCTGAAGACGCCGGCCTCGCGCCATCGGCCGTATTCCGTACGGGTGCTCGTGAAAAAGCCGGCCAGACCGTAATACTCGCGCTGGCTGATGGGGTCGAACTTGTGATCGTGACAGCGGGCGCAGCCGAGCGTGAGGCCGAGCAGTCCCTTGCCGATGCCATCGATCTGCCCGTCGACCACGTCCATGCGCAACTGCACCTTGTCGGCCTGGACCAGGGTCCAGGGGCCGAGAGCGAGATATCCGGTAGCGGCCTGAAGTTCGTTGCGCTCGCCCGGGGCGGCGGCAGGAAGCAGATCGCCTGCAATCTGTTCGACGATGAACCGGTCGAGCGGCTTGTCCGCGTTGATCGACCGGATGACGTAGTCGCGGTAGCGCCAGGCGTTCGCCGCCGGAATGCCGGCGTTCGGATCCATGGTGTCGGCGTAGTAGGTGATATCGAGCCAATGCCGGCCCCATCGCTCGCCGAACGCCGGGGATCCGAACAGAGAATCGACGATCCGCTCATAGTGCCCGTCGGAAGGGTCTTTCAGGAATGCTTCCATCTCCTGCGGCGATGGCGGAAGCCCGGTCAGATCGAGCCGGACGCGGCGCAGCAGAGTGGCCGGATCGGCCGCAGGGTTCGCGACCAGTCCCTTCGCGCGCCAGGCCCGATCGAGAAAGGCATCGATCGAGTGGGACGAGGGTTTCGGAATCGGCTGCCAGGCCCAATGTTTCGACGCATCGATCGGTTTCGGGGCGGTCTTGACCGCCTCGGCCGTCTCCTGGGGCCACGGTGCGCCACGGCGGATCCACTCTTCCAGCGCGGCGATTTGCTCGGCCGGCAGCTTTCCCCATGGCGGCATCGCCGGCTGAATCTGGTGCCGCACTGCCTGTATCAGGCGGCTCTGCTCCGGATTGCCCGGTACGAGCGCGGGCCCCGAGTGTCCTCCCCGCAGAAGGCCTTCCCGGGTATCCAGCCGCAAGCCGCCCTGGAGGATTTTGGCCTTGCTGCCGTGGCAGGCGTAGCACTGCGTCGCCAGGAGCGGCCGCACCTTGGTCTCGAAGAAGTCGATGTCCCCGGCCGAACAAAGTCCTGCCGTCAGGGCCAGAATCGCTATGCCGCCGGGCGTTTCGGGCATTCCTCTGATTCTACTGCCACGCGGGAATTTGTGTACAATACGCCAATGCGTTTGGCCGCGGTGCTGTTGGTAGGGGCAACAATCGTCCATGCCGCCGGCCGTCTCCCCATCGGAACCGTTCCTCCCGGCAAGGGATTCCTGGTCTTCCTCTCCCATCACGACGACCACACCTGGCAGTACGGCTTTGGCGGGCTCATCGCCAGAATGACCGGGGCTGGGTGGACCGGATACTACATCCGCACCACCAACGACGAGAAGGATTCGGGCACGGGTTGGGGACAGGGCGACCAGATCAACCTCAAAGAATCGCGGGAAGCCATCGGTCACCTCGGAATGAAAGAGGTCATCAGCCTCAACTGGCGCAACGATCACATGGATTCCATTCCGCTGGCGGAATTGCGCGCGCAGTTCGTGCTGCTGTTGCGCAAGTACCGGCCCGACGTTGTGATGGCATGGAGCCCCTGGGGGCACTACGATCGCAACCCCGACCACCGCAAGGTCGGCCGAGCTATCGGCGAAGCGCTCTACCTGGCGAGGTTTGAGAACGTCTATCCCGAGCACGCGGCGGCCGGGCTGAAGCCGCACGAGGTGCCGCACGTGTTCTTCACCCAGCGCAGCGACTACGGCAAGGGCTACGAGCCCAACGTGGCGATCGAAATCCAGCCCGAGCACGTGCGCCGCTCGCAGGAAGCCTTCTGGGCCCACAAGAACGTTTACAACAGCCCAGGAACGGCGCGTGCGATCCGGGCAGAACTCGACCGGCGCGGGCTCACGATCGCCGAACTCGAAGGGTTGAGCGATGAGCAAGCCATCGAGAGGCTGCAGAAGTGGTCGATGGAATGGTGGCCTCGCGAGACCGGCAAACGCGCGGGCGTCCGGTACGCCGAAGCCTTCTACCAGTGGGCCGAATGGGACACCCTGCCCGGTCTCCGCGAGTACCTGCGCGACAACGTGAGGTCCCGGTGAGGACTCCGCTCCTCGCGCTCTTCCTCGCCTGCCTGGCGCCGGCGGCGCCGCTGCCGGTCAAGGATCTGCCGCCCGGCAAACGGCTGATGGTGATCGAACCCCACCACGACGACCACACCACCGACTATGGCATGGGCGGCCTGATCGCGAAGTTCAGCGATGCGGGCTACGAATCCTGGTATGTGCGCAGTTCGAACGACGAGAAAGACGGCGCGCACGGCTACGCCCACAACGACATGATCAACGAGCGCGAATCGATCGCGGCGGTGAAGATCCTGGGCATGACCGGGCACTACAGCCTGGGCTGGCGCAACGACTACATGGATTCCATCCCGCGCAACGAACTTCGCGCGCAGTTGATTTTCCTGATCCGCAAACACCGGCCGGATGTCATCATCACGCACGATCCGTGGGGACACTACGACCGGAATCCCGATCATCGCAAGGTGGCGCGGGCGATGGGCGACGCCTATTGGCTGGCCGGCCTCGCGAACGTCCACCCTGAGCACTTCGAATTGGGCGTCAAGCCGCATCGCGTGCCGTTCCTGTTCTACAAAGCGCGCGTCGACTACGGGCGGGGGCACGAGGCGAACGTCGCGGTGGAGCTGACCGAGGGCCAGGTGGCGCGCAAGAAAAAAGCCTATTCGACGCACCTGAACGTGTACGGGCACCCCGGCATGGCGAAGTCGGTTCGCGCGCAGTTGGCGAAAGAGGGGTTGGAGATTCCCGAGGCGCGCGGCCTGTCCGATGAAGCCGCGGCCGTCGAGTTCGAGGAATGGCACATGGATTGGATTTCGCGAAAGCGGGGCCGCGAGAACGGCGTCACCTATGCGGAAGTGTACTACTTTGTCGATGAATTCGATTACGTGCCGGGGCTGAAGGACTACCTCCGGCAGAATGCAGTCAGGAAATGAAATCGAAGCTCCAGCGCGTTGTCCTGGCGGTGACGCTCTTTGCGGGCATCGCCGCCGCCCAGAAGAAGACGATCCTCGTAGTTACGACGGATGCCTCCGACTATGTGTTGTGCGCCGGCGGGACCCTCGCGTCGATGATCGAGAAAGGCGCCACCGCCCAGTTGCTTCGCGTCACCAACGACGAGAAAGACTCGTGGAAGCTTTCGCCCGAAGAGACGGCCCGGCGCGTTCGGGACGAAACCGAGGCGGCGGCACGCATTCTGGGAATCGCGAAGGTCCATCATCTCGGGTATCGCGCCGGCGAACTCGCCGCCGTGTCTCCCACGGAACTGCGTGATCGCATTCTGTTCTATGTGCGCCTGGTGAAGCCGGACGTGATGTTCATCCCGAACCCGTACGCGGAGTATGTCGAGGTGCTCGACCGCTACTACGCCGGTTCCGCGGCCGAAGAGGCACGCCGCGCCGCATCCCTGGCCAACCACCAGCCGCCGTTTGCCAAGGTGGGTCTCGATCCGCACCTGACACCTGAGCTGTACTACTATGCGGCGCCCATGGACCCGCGCCGCAGGGAAGCGGAGAGCACGGCCACATTTGTTCCGCAGCCGAAGGTGCTGGACATCAGTTCGACCTTCGCGAAGAAACTGAGGGCGGCCCAGGCGCTGAAGACGATCAACCTGAGCCTGGCGATGCGAATTAAACAGCGGCTGGACGACACGGGGCGGCGCCTGCCACTGCTGGAAACGATCAACGACGAATCCGTGGGCAAGCTCGTCGAGATCAACATGCGCAAACTCGCGCAGATCGCCGCGGAGAAGACCAACTTTTCTCAGGCCGAGGAATTTCATTACGCCGGCCCTGATTTCCAGATTCCGGAAAAGTACCGCAAGGCGGGCAAGTAGCGACAGTTGCCACCTGGCGCCGGTCTCCAACCGGTCTCCGAGAGGCGCCGGCTCTTGCAAGCCGTGCTGCGTGGGGCTCGATGGGTTGATGTGAGGCGGCCGTCTGGACCGTTGCCGTGCGGTGCCTGGCACCGCGAAAGTGTGCCGGAACGAAAAACAACCGCGGTCCCCGGAACTACTCAGCCGCGTGGTGCCTGGCACCGCGAAAGTGTGCCGGAATGAAAGCAACCGCGGCCCCCGGAACTACTCAGCCGCGTGGTGCCTGGCACCGCGAAAGTGTGCCGGAATGATACAGTCGCGGCCCCGGGACTACTCAGCCCATGGTGCCTGGCACCACGAAAGTGTGCCGGAATGAAACAGTCGGGGGCCCTGGGACTACTCGCCCTGTGGTGCCTGGCACCGCGAAAGCGTGCCGGAATGAAAACAGCCGCGGCCCCGGGACTACTCAGCCCGTGGTGCCTGGCACCACGAAAGTGTGCCGGAATGAAACAGTCGGAGGCCCCGGGGACTACTCGGCCCGTTGTGCCTGGCACCGCGAAAGTGTGCCGGAACGAAACAGCCGTGCCCCCGAGACGACACAGCCGAGTGGGGCCTGGCACAAATAGCCGGCCTCCGACCGGCACAGTGCAGGGACTGAAGTTCCTATCCACGCTCTCCAGAAACCCACCCGTAGGTTATTGATTCTGTTGACTGGCGAAAATGATGATGATCGACTAATGTTCCATACTCGAGTCCAGGTTTCCCACCCTGGTGACGACTCGCCGCGAGTCGCCGGCGCTGAAGCCTGCGCCACGAGGTTATGCCCATCGCAAGGTGACCGGTAAGGTCGTCATCGAACCCCGTTGACGACCGGCTTCGGGAATGCCTGCCCGGCGTCGACCGCCGCGCCGATGACGGCGACGTCGTCGGTCGTGATGACCACTTCCACGAAGCTGCCCTGAAGGGAACTCATGCGAACGGTCTCCTGGAGATAGGAGTTCAGCAGATCACTGTCCACAAAGCGGGCCATGGGGCCGGTGATGTAAAATTTACCCGGGCCGTCGAGGTGGATACTGCTGCCGGTGGCGGCGGCCAGGGCGCGATGCCAGAGCTTGACGAAGTCGCGGCAGCGTTCGTCGCCCTCGCGGGCCTGCTCGAAAACTTCTTCTGGCTCCAGATCCAGAAAGCGTAGCCGCATGGCACGGTAGCCCATCACGCCTTCCAGATGGCCCACCCCGCCACAGCCGCAGTAGCGCTCGGTGGGGTCGAGCGTCACCGCGCAGTGCCCGCCCTCCCACATCCCTTCCAACTGCGGATAGCGCCCGTAGCCGATCCCGGTACCCAACATCCAGACCCGCACCAGCCGGTCCAGATGGTCGCGGCTGGCGGCGACGCCGGCAGCCATCGCGTCGGCATCGTTCAAGACAAGGACGTGATTCGTGCCGAGCATCTCGGTCAGGCGGCCGCGAATGTCGAGCCCTTTGATCTGAGGCAGATTCGGCGCTTCGAGCATGACCCCGTCGCGCACGATGCCGGGGACGCCGACGCCGACCGCATCCACCGGTTCGCCCCCGGCCAGGGTGAGCACCTCCTGTTGGATGGCACGCAGGATTTCATCCGCAGGCATGTGATCCAGGCAATCGACTTCGCTGCTGTTGGATGGGTACTTCACGACAGGACCGGCCAGCCGGTGCCCGGCCACCAGGCCAGAAGCAATATGTTCCGAGGCAAGAACACCGATCAGCCGCATCACACTCCTCCTTGTTCTCGTTCCGCCGCAGCCTTTCAGCTTTTCGCCAGACGGTTCAGTCCGTTGAAGGCCGCTGCCTTATAGCATTCCGCCAGTGTTGGATAGTTGAACACGGTGTTGACGAAGTAATCAATCGTGCCCCCGAGGATCATCACCGCCTGGCCGATATGGAGCAATTCCGACGCGCCCTCGCCGATGATGTGAATCCCCAGCAGTTCTTTGGTCTCGCGATGAAAAATGATCTTCAGGCGCCCGGTGGTATCGCCGCGGATCTGGCCTCGGGCGATCTCGCGGTAATAGGCCACTCCCACCTCGTAGGGAACATCTTCCTCCGTCAGTTGCTCTTCCGTCTTGCCGATGAACGAAATCTCGGGAATGGTGTAAATGCCATAGGGGAAGAAGGCGGGATTGGACGAGCCCACCAAGCCCAGCGCATAGCCCGCGGCCATGCGGCCCTGCTCCATGGACACGGAAGCCAGGCTGGGGAAACCGATGACATCGCCCGCCGCAAGAATGTGGGGAACCTTGGTGCGGTACTCGTTGTCGACCGCGATGCGGCCGCGGTTGTCGGCTTCAATGCCGGCGGCCGCGAGGTTCAGTTCTTCCACGTTGCCCTGCCGGCCGACCGCATATAAAAGGACATCGCCGGAAACACGCTTGCGGCTCTCGAGATTGGCGACAACGCCGCCCTCAGCCGTCTCTTCCACCGAGACCACCTCTTCGTTCAGCCGCATCGTGACACGGTTGTCGCGGAGGTGGTAGGAAAGCGCCTCCACCATCTCGGAGTCGGCAAATTCCAGCAAGCGCGGCCGGCGTTCGATCAGGATCACGCGCACGCCCAGCGCGGCGAACATACAGGCATACT
Organism: Bryobacteraceae bacterium; assembly: GCA_046160045.1. GTDB lineage: Bacteria > Acidobacteriota > Terriglobia > Bryobacterales > Bryobacteraceae > CAZGUX01. Next base: position 8,852 of record JBJXGR010000481.1, on the reverse strand, counting down.
CGACGCCGATGACGCCGCCGCCCACCACGATCAGGGTCTTGGGAACCAACGCCAGGGTCAGGATCTGATCGCTGTTGAGAATGTTCCTGCCGTTGGTGGGGACCTTGCCGGAGGTGGCCGGCTTGGTGCCCGTCGCGATGATGATCACCTCGGCCTCGTGGTCGGTCCAAGTGGTGGAACTCTCCACGTGAACCCGGTGCGAATCAATGAACGAAGCGGTACCGGTAAGAACATCCACGCCATTTCGCGACAACTGGGCGTTGGTCACGTCGATCTCCGTCTTGATGACGTGCTGCACGCGGAAGGAAAGATCGGCCATCGTGATCTTGTCCTTGACGCGATAGTTCATTCCATAGATGCTCTGGTAGTTGTATCCGGATAAGTGCAGGACTGCTTCCCGCATCGTCTTGGAAGGGATCGTGCCTGTGTTGACACAGGCGCCGCCCAGGACTTCGCGGCGTTCAATCAGCGCGACACGCTTGCCCGCTTTGGCGCCGCGGATCGCCGCGCGCTGCCCCGCGGGTCCGGAACCAATCACCAGCAGATCGTACTTCGCCATTTCCTGACCCATTGTACGGTAGGAGACTCAATCGATATACGATGGCCGTATATGCGCCGTTCGTCGCCGACGAGGAATCTGTTGTTCGGCCTGGCGATGACCCTGGCGGCCGTTGCCGGGTCGGCGGGGTACGCATTGTGGCAGATCGAAGGCTTGCGCCACCTGCAGGACGAAGTGGTGGACCGTAACCGCCGCGACTCGCTCCAGTTGCTGCGCATCCAGAACAACCTTCATTCCCTGGCACTGGCCCTGCGAGACATGGTGGAGCGCACCGAGCCCTATCCGCTTTCGGCGTGGGAGGCGCAGTTTGTCCGGATCCGGCTGGACCTGGAGGACGCGCTGCGCCTGGAACGGAAGCTCGGCGCCGAAGGACGGAAAGCCGAGCACCAGGCGCAGCTCGACCAGTCGCTCGCGCAGTTCTGGATCTCGGTCGACCAGATGTTCGCCCGTGCCCGGGCTGGAAAGGAAGAAGAGGCGCGCTCGCTCATCCGGGCGTCGCTCGAATCGCAGCAAACTTCCCTGACATCGCAGGTGGTTCAACTGCTAACCTTGAACAACGAAGCGGAAAAGCGGGCCGCTCAAACGATCGAGCGGATCTACGAAGGGGCGGAACGCAACACCTACGTGCTGTTGGCGGCGATTATCCTGTTCATTGCCGGAACCAGCACTTATCTGATTCTGGCCAATCGGCGCATATTCAGGCAGGTGGCGGAACTCTCCGACCAGCGGAGCGTTCTGGCCCGAAAGTTGATCAACGTGCAGGAAGAGATTCTGCATACCGTTTCGCGTGAACTGCACGATGAGTTCGGCCAGATCCTGACGGCGGTCGGGACGCTGCTGCGGCGGGCCGAACAGAAAGGGTTGGCGGAGGACTCGACGTTCCGGCGTGAAGTCCAGGAGGTGCGTGGCATTGTACAGGAAGCGCTGGACAACACGCGCACCTTCTCGCAGGCCCTGCATCCTTCGATCCTTGACGACTATGGCCTGGACGAAGCGCTGGCCTGGTATGTCGAGCGATTCGGAAAACAGGTCGGACTCGTCATACGATATGAGAAACAGGGCGACGCACCGCGGCTTGACCGGCAGGCCGCGGTGCACGTTTACCGAATCGTTCAGGAGGCCCTGACCAACGTCTCGAGGCATTCGGAGGCCGGCGAGGCGGTGGTCCGCTTGCGATGCGGGCAGGAGCGGCTCCGGGTGGAAGTAGAAGATCGGGGGGTCGGACTCAGGCTGAGCGAGCGCCGCGGCCTCGGTGTCGTGGCGATGAAAGAGCGAGCGGACATTTTGCAGGGGACCTTGCGATTGGAACAGCCGGCGGAGGGAGGAACGCGCGTGGTGCTGGAAGTACCTTTGGCCAGCGCGCCGGCAGCATGAAGCCGATCACCGTGCTTTTAGTAGACGACCATCAACTGGTGCGGCGGGGATTCCGGCGCATCCTGGAGGACGACACCGAGATCGAAGTGGTGGGCGAGGCGAACAACGGCATGGAGGCGATCGCCATGGCTGAAAAACACTCACCGAATGTTGTGGTAATGGACTTGGCCATGCCGGAACTCGATGGCATTCAGGCGACTCAGGAGATCCGGCGGCGATTGCCGAAGACCGCCGTCCTCGCGCTGAGCATGCATGCCGGCCAGAGCTACGTCCGCAACGCGTTTGACGCCGGCGCGCGGGGATACCTTCTGAAGAACGCCATCGAGGTGGATCTCGCCGCCGCGGTCAAGGTGGTCGCCGCCGGCCGCAGCTACAAGAGTCCGGGGCTGGCCGAACACGGCAACGACGAGGACAGCTTCCATCTTTTGACCCAGCGGGAACGCCAGGTGTTGCAGTTGATCGCACAGGGCAAATCGAATAAGGAAATCGCCGCCATCCTGAATGTCAGCGTGAACACGGTTTCCGTTCACCGGGCAAATCTGATGGAGGCCCTCAATATCCACCGGACGGCGGAACTGGTGATGTATGCCATCCGCAAGGGTCTGGTCAGCGTCGCGTGAAGCGCAGAGAGTTCCTGTTATCGGCCGCGGCGGCGGGCGCTCTCGATGGCGCGCCGCGATCGCCCGGGTTTCGTTTTGCCGATGTCACCCAGCAGGCGGGAATCCGCTTCTCCCACAACTCCGGCGCTTTTGGCGAAAAGTACCTCCCGGAGACGCTGGGTCCCGGATGCGCCTTTCTCGACTATGACTGCGACGGCTGGCAGGACATCCTGCTGGTCAACGGCAGGGATTGGCCTGGCCATTCGCGCGCGCGGTCCACGCTGAAGCTCTACCGCAATAATCGCGACGGAACTTTCTCGGATGTCACCCGCGCCGCCGGCCTGGATATCCCCATGTACGGAATGGGCGTCGCGGTGGGCGATTTCAACAACGACGGCTTTCCGGACCTGTTTGTTTCCTGCGTCGGCCAGAGCCGGCTGTTCCAGAACACCGGGCGCGGCCGCTTTGTCGACGTCACGGTCCAGAGCGGACTGGGCGGGCGCGATGGGTTTTCGAGCTCCGCGCTCTGGTTCGACTTCGACCGCAACGGGCTTCTCGATCTGTTCGTCTGCAACTACGTCAAATGGTCGCCGCAACTGGATGTCCGCTGCAGCCTGGACGGAGTGACCAAGTCGTATTGCACGCCGGAAGCCTACCGGGGGTCGACCAACTGGCTGTTCCGCAACCTGGGCAACGGGAAATTCGAGGAGTGCACGGCCAAAGCCGGGTTGTTCGATTCCAGTTCCAAGTCGCTGGGCGTGACCATGTTCGACTACGACCTGGACGGCTGGCCCGACCTGTTCGTGGCCAACGACACGCAGCCGAACAAACTCTATCGCAACAGGGGGCAGGGCCGGTTCGAGGAGATCGGCGTGCGGGCGGGCGTGGCGTTCAGCGAGGACGGCAAAGCCCGCGCCGGCATGGGCGTGGACGCGGCGGACCTGGACAACTCCGGAATCCCGAGCCTGGCCGTCACCAACTTCGCCAACGAGATGCTGGGCCTGTATCACAACATCGGCAACGGCATCTACGTCGACTGGGCCGCGCGTTCCGAACTGGGCACGTCGACGCGGCGAAGCCTCGGCTTCGGGTGTTTCTTCTTCGACGCCGACCTCGACGGATTGCTCGACCTGCTGGTGGTGAACGGGCACATCGACGAAGCCGTCGAGCGCATGAAACAGGATATCCGCTACTCGCAACCCCCGCAGTTGTTTCTCAACTCGGGCGGCGGTACGTTTCGCGATGTGGCGGCGGAAGTCGGCGGAGGCTTCGCGATGCCGAAGGTGGGACGGGGCGCGGCGTTCGGCGACTTTGACAATGACGGCGACCTGGATGTGCTGATCACGACGAACCAGGGGCCCGCCTATCTGTACCGCAACGATCAGGAGTCGGGCAATCGATCGATCCGGTTTCGGTTGCGGGGTGTCGAGTCGAACCGCGATGCGATCGGAGCGACCGTGCGGTTGTTCAACGGCAGCGAGTCGAGTTCGCGCATGGTGCGCAGCGGATCCAGTTACCTGTCACAGTCGGAACTGCCGGTGACGTTTGGCGTCGGACGTCGGGATCGGGTCGAGCGGGTGGTGATCCGGTGGCCGGGGGGGCGGGAAGAGGAATTCAAGAATCTCAAAACGGCCCGCCGCTACGAGTGCGTGGAAGGCAAGGGCATTCGCGAGATGGCGTGACTGTGGATGCCGAAACCTTCGGCGCCGCGCGCGTAAGCAAGCCGTGAAAAAACAGGGACGTTCACCCCGTTTCACGGCCACAAATCGTTGATTCTCCACAATCCGTTGACCGGGAAACGGGGTGGATGTCCCGTTTTTTCACAGCCCCGTAAGCAAGCGGTGGCGCGTGTGTGGAGCGCTGTAAAGGACGGCGGGCCACCGCTCCCTGACGGTCGCGGCTCAGAATCACGGCTCAGAAGTGTATACTGATAAACCGCTCTCCCGAAGGATGTTCAATATGCTCAAAAACCTGTCCTGGGTCTTGTTGACGGCGGCCGTCTCCGTCGCCTCCGCCCAGCCCTACGATCTCCTCCTCAAAGGAGGTCACCTCATCGACCCCAAGAATGCCATCAACGAACGCCGCGATGTCGCCATCGCGGCCGGCAAGATCGCGAAAGTCGCCGCCGACATTCCCGCCGGCCAGGCCAAGAAGGTAATCGACGTCACAGGCCTGTACGTCACGCCGGGCCTGATCGACCTCCACGTGCACGTCTACGCCGGCACGGGCGTCAAGGGGGAGTACACCGGAGACCGCAGCGTGTTTCCGGACGGGCACACGTTCCGGTCGGGGGTGACGACCGTGGTCGACGCCGGCACGTCCGGATGGCGCAATTTTCCCGACTTCAAGCAGCGCATCATCGACCATTCGAAAACCAGGGTCCTGTCCGAACTGAATATCGTCGGCAAAGGAATGGGCGGCCGCATGGATATCGAGCAGGACGTCAGCGATATGGACTCCGCGGCCACGGCGAAACGCGCGAAGGAGTTCCCGGAACAGATTGTCGGCGTGAAGACCGCGCACTTTGCTGGACCAGAGTGGGTGGCCGTGGACCGCGCCGTCGAAGCGGGGAAGATCGCGAATATTCCGGTCATGGTCGACTTCGGAACCTTTCGCTCCGAACGCCCCTTTGAGGAACTCGTCACCAAGCACCTTCGACCGGGGGACATGTACACGCATATGTACATCCGAAGCGCCACGTACGCGGATGACCAGGGCAAGGTCTTGCCATACGCGCTTGCGGCTCGCAAGCGCGGCGTGAAGTTCGATGTTGGCCACGGGGCGGGCAGCTTTTCATGGTCGACGGCGATTCTTGCGCTCAAGGCCGGTTTTGTGCCGGACTCGATCTCAACTGACCTCCACATCAGCAGCATGAATGCCGGCATGAAGGACATGACGAACGTCATGTCGAAGATTCTCATCCAGGGTGTCTCGTTCGCGGACGTCGTCAAGATGTCGACGTGGAATCCGGCCCAACAGATCAAGCGCCCGCAATTGGGCCACCTGAGCCAGGGCGCGGGCGCCGATGTCGCCGTGCTGCGCATCGCGGAAGGCAAGTTCGGGTTTGTGGACTCGCAAGGAGCACGGGCGGACGGGACGAAGAAGATCATCTGCGAGCTGACCTTGCGCGACGGGCAGGTGGTGTGGGACTTGAACGGCCGCAGCGTGCCGGATTGGCAGTCCGCGAGTGCAAAGTGAACGGGGGGATCGAACAATGCGATACGGCTATCTAATCCTGACACTGGTGATGATGGCGGGCTGCGCCAAACAGGTGAAAGTGCCCGAAGGCGGATACGACCTCCTGTTGAAGGGAGGGCACGTTATCGATCCGCGAAATCAGATCGACGGCAAGCGCGATGTCGCCATCTCGGCGGGGAAGATCGCCCGAGTGGCGGAGAACATTCCGGCGGCCGACGCCAAGAAAGTCGCCGATGTCACCGGACTCTACGTCACGCCCGGCTTGATCGACCTGCACGCGCACGTCTACGCCAGTTCGGACCGTTGGGACGCGTTGACCGGCGCGCACAGCGTGTATCCTGACGGATTCAGCTTCCGCAGTTGCGTCACGACGCAGGTGGATGCCGGCACCTCGGGATGGCGGAACTTCGAGGACTTCAAAGACAAGGTAATCGACCGCTCCAAAACCCGCGTGCTGGCGCTGCTGAACATTGTCGCGCTCGGGATGGGAGGCAAGAACGAGCAGGACACCTCCGACATGGAACCGGCGCAGTTGGCGGCGATGGCAAAAAAACATCCCGGAATTGTGGTCGGCATCAAGACCGCGCACTACAGCGCGAAGGATTGGACCGCGGTGGAAAACGCCGTCAAGGCCGGCATGCTCGCCAACATTCCAGTGATGGTGGACTTCGGCGCCAACCATCCCGAGCGTCCGATTCGCGCTCTGTTCCTGGAGAAGTTGCGCCCCGGAGACATCTACACACACGCCTTTTCCGGTCTCCGGCACGAGTTGGGCGAGGATGGCAAGCTGAATCCGGCCATGGCCGATGGACGCAAACGCGGCATCATCTTCGATATCGGCCACGGCAGCGGAAGCTTTGCGTGGAAGGTCGCCAAACAGGCCTTTAAGGAGGGATTCTGGCCCGACACGATCTCCACCGACCTTCACACCGGCAGCATGAACGGCGGCATGAAAGACATGACGAACATCATGTCGAAGATCCTTTCGAACGGCGCTTCGCTCCACGACGTGGTGAAAATGTCCACCGATAAGCCGGCGCACGTGATCAAGCAGACGCAACTGGGAAGCCTGACCGAAGGTGCGGAGGCCGATGTTGCCGTACTACGCGTCGATCAGGGCCAGTTCGGGTTTATCGACGTAAGCGGGTCGAAGTCCTCGGGCGACAAGTTCTGCGAGTGCGAGTTGACGCTGCGCCAAGGTGTGGTGTCGTGGGACCTGAACGGACGGACGGCGGAGGATTGGCAGAGTTACCTGGCGAAGAATCCGCGCGGCAAAAAGTGAGACTGCCGGAGGGCGAATGATACGATGAGATGTGAAGTGGACAAGTCTTTGGCTTGCCTGCGGCGCTGTCTCCATCGCGTTCCCTCAGTTCTCGGGCCCCTACCTGCCTGACGGCATTGTATGTGGTTCATGCGGCGATCCGGGGTAGTCGTGGAGACAAAGTGATCCGTCAGAAGGATAGATAGGAATACTTCGCTCGCGGCGCCAGCAGATCTCTCCGAACCGCGGGCGTCAGCCCGCGGGTACTGGTTTGGTACAACCCGCGGCCTGACGCCCGCGGTTCGATTCTGCGGCGCCTCGCAGGTCAGGCCCGCCATTCGCGCTGGCGGAACAGCGGACCGTGCAACACGTCCACCGCGAGGTTCACGTCCTCGACAATCTGAAAGTCGTACATGCCCACGCAGATGAAATCGGCTCCGTTTTCGAAAGCGTATCGGAAACCCACCTTCGGCTCGATCGCTCCCGCCGCCAGGATCTTGAACGCAATCCAGGGCTCGGCGAGCGTCCTCATGTAGGCGACCGTCTCGGCGGGCTGCTCGCACCAGATGTTGTCCTTCTGGACCGCTGGCGACGCGGACCAATAGTGAATGTGGTGCAGCGTCTTCATCCAGAAATCAGGCCTCAGTCCCTTGTCGACGCAGGCCTGGACAGTCTTCAGATGATGCGCCCCGATCCCGGCGGGCAGCTTGCTCGCCCGCGTCACGTCCAGGCACTTCGCGATCAGGTCGAACTTGCCCTCCTCCACCAGTTGATCGGCGACGCCGCCCTGGACATAACAGGCAGCGGCGCCGGCGTCGATGGACTTCTTCACCAGCGTGAGCACGTCCTTGCCGCCGCAGTCGGAGATGAACTGGATGCGGCCTCCGTTGCGCCAGTAGTCGTTGATGACCGGCGCCAACAGCGGACTGGTCAGCAGCGTGTTGATGCTGCAGCGCTCGGCCATCGCGAGGGTCTCGAAGATCTTGTCGCGATGGTGGTAAGCGCGGACCAGTTTCGAGACATAGATCAGGTCGCGCGCATGAGCCCATCCCCCGATCAGATTGCCGCCGAGGATCATTCGGCTGAGCGTGACGTCGCCGATTTTGGCTCGGGGCAGGCGGCCTTTGAGGTCGGAGAAACTGGCGAACTGGAAGGTCTTCATGGTCGGGCTGGCCATATAGGTGTCGCGCGACCGCTGGGCAGGCCGGAGGGGGATCTCCTCGAAACTCTCCCATCCATGCTTTTTGAGAATCGCGAGGGCGGCGGCGCCGAGGAACGGAACGCCGGCCAGGGTGGCTAGCGCGTCCCGCCGGGTGGTGGGTCCGGGCAGTCCCATCGAAGGCGTGAGGGCCATCCCCGGATAGAGGGCAACCACGGCCAGGGCGAGGATTTCGATGAGGTTCTTGTTGACGATGAGGTAGCTGCCTTCCTGTACGCCGTGGGTCAACGGATCGAACAGCGGAGGGTGTGCCACGTAATACAAGGTGAGCAAGGCCATCCCGGAGAAGGCGGCATAGCGGGTGAAAACGCCCAACATCAGGGCGACGCCGACGGCAAATAAGCCCCAGACGTTGAGGGCATCCACCACCTGGAGGCGGATGGAGTTCTCCGGGAGCCACCGGAACAGATCGGCCAAAGGGCCCGTGGCGGATTTCAGGTAACCGGCGGAAGTCCATGCCGGCTGAATGAGTTTGGCCCAACCCTCATAGAGAAAGTGCCACCCGATGGCGATCCGCAGCAGGGTCAACAGCCAGTCGAAGCGGGCTTGCGGGGTTCCGAGACGAGGAGTCACTCCGTACCTCCGGGAGGCGAAGGAGTGCACGCGGGGTTCCAAGTGGCGCCGGGCGACGATTTTTGTCGC
>JBJXGR010000480.1:0-18533 GCA_046160045.1 Bryobacteraceae bacterium | reverse complement strand
CGCGCGCAGGCGTTGAACCTCCGCGACAGCGGCGTCAAGGTCCTGGTCGGCAACATCGAGGACAGCTACGCCGTCGCCGCGCGGCAGGACGGGTTTGCGCCCGTCTCGATTCCCGAAGCTGTCCAGGCCGGCGACATCATCATGGTCCTGATTCCCGACGAAGTGCAGCCTGCCGTCTACGCGGAGTCCATCCGGCCGTTCCTGCGATCCGGCCAGTCGATCTCCTTCGGCAGCGGCTACAACATCCGCTTCGGCCTGATTGTGCCGCCGAAAGACATTGACGTGATCATGATGGCCCCGCGCACCATCGGCCGCCAGGTGCGGATCGCGTTTGAAAAGGGCGGCGGCGTCAACGCCGACGTCGACGTGTGGCAGGATTCGACCGGCAACGCCTGGGCCACCACGCTGGCGCTCGCAAAGGGCACGGGGTGTACGCGCGCGGGCGCGTTTCACACCTCTTTCGCGGTCGAGGCGGAACTCGACCTGTTCGCCGAACAGGGGGTGTGGCCGGCGTTGTTCGATGTCCTGCTCACCGCCTACGAGACCCTTGTCGACAAGGGATTTCCCAAGGAGGCCGTGGCGCTCGAGTTGTACGCCTCCGCCGAGCCGGCCGACATCTTTCTCGCCATGGCGCGGCAAGGGATCTTCGAACAGATGCGGTTCCACTCGCCGACCTCGCAGTACGGTGTTCTCTCCCGCCGCCGCGATGCGACCGGCAGCAGCGAAGCGTTGCGGGCCCGCATGGAGCAGTCCCTGGAGACGATTCGCAGCGGGAAGTTCGCCGAGGAGTGGAAGAAGGAAGAGATGGAGGGCTACCCGAACTTCAACCGCCTTCGGAAGGAGGCGTACGCCCACCCGATCAACGAGGCCGACCGCACCATACGCGCCTTGCTCGACGCTTCCCGAGTCCGTGCGGCGGCGACCGCCAATCCGTAGCGGCGGGCAGGCCATTTGAATTGGCCGGGTATCCTCAGGTTTACACGGCGGGCGTTTACCACGTATCCTGACGTTTCGGAATGCCCACCAGGAAACCTCGCGAACCTAAGAAGGTTCAGAAGCGGTATCAGGTCCCGGCCGTCAAACGCGCCTTCGCGATCCTGGATACGCTCAACCAAAGCAGCTTCGGACTGACCGTACAGGAGGTGAGCCGGGTTCACAAGATCCCGTACTCGACGGCGTTCTATCTGCTCGAGACGATGCTCGAAGCGGGTTACGTGCAAAGGCACGAGGAGACCAAGAAATACATTCTCGGCTACAAGCTGTTTGCGTTCCGGGACGGCAGCGCGGCCAAAAACACGCTCAACCTGCGGGCGGTCGCGTTTCCCCTGCTGGAGGAACTGACCGATATCACCGGCCTCACGGGCCATCTGGCGATCCTCGAAAAGAACGAAGCGGTCTATATCGAAAAGTCCGAGCCGTCGGGCTTCATCCGCCTGAATACCTGGGTCGGCGAGCGCAAGAACCTGCATTGCACGGCAGTGGGAAAGGCCCTCTTAATGTACCTGCCCCCGGCAGAGGTCCGGCGGATCATCGACCCCAAGCTGCTGGTTCGCCGCACGGAGCGCACTCTGACGAATCTCGATGGGCTGATTCAGAATCTGTCGGAAGCCTGTTTGCGCGGCTACGCGGTGGACGACGGCGAGGACGAGGCAGAAGGGCGGGGGGCGACCGCGGCCGTGTGGGGCGGCGAGGGTCAGGTGGTTGCATCGATGGGTCTGGCTGGAACTCTGGCGCAAATGGAACTGAAGCGAGTGGACGGCTTGGGCAAGCTGCTGAGAACCTACGCGATGCAGTTATCGTATCGGCTGGGCTACGCGCCATCGGAGGGCGAAGGGACCAAGACCTCGTAGGAGAAGATCACACTTCTGAGTTCACGGCCTGAATCAGAGCCTTTATATAGCCGTAACCGAAGGCAAACGACTGCAGGTTTCCGTGGTCGTCGGGATGATGCGGCATATGGTCGGGACAGATCGACCCGGCAAACTGCACGTCGCGCAAGATTCTCATCACTTTGAACAGATCCATCTCTCCCTCATCGGGGTAGACCTCGTCGAAATTGTGGAGGCCTCCACGAATGTTCCGCATGTGGATCTGGTGCAGCTTTCCGCGCTCACCCAGGTATTGGACGATGGGAAGAACTTCGGTCCGCGGATTCTTCAGGCCTTCAGCGGTGGTGCCCAGGCACAACTGAAATCCATTGTGAGGGCTGTCGACCACGGCTTCGTATCGTTTGATGGCCTCGAAAATCGAAGGGGAGTCCCAGTTCTCCGCGCCCTGGTAGCCGTAAGGGAGGCCTGGCGGATCGTAGGGGTGACAGGCCATTCGCACATCGTGTTGTTTGGCGGCCGGGATCACCTTTTTCAGGACGTAGGCGATCCGTTCCCAATACTCCTCGAAGCTGACGCGGCCTGATTTCCCGGTGGGCAATTCCTTCCAGTCCTTTTCCAACTGAAAGCCGGAGTAGGTGACATTGCCTCGTCCTTTGGTCTGCTTGTTCCGGCGGATCGGGATGACCGTCCAGTGATAGGTGATGATCCTGACCCCCACCTGCGACGCCTTTCCGATATTTCCGATGATATTGTCGATCGCGCGGTCGCGTTCCGGACCCGGCCGCAACGTGATGTAGTCGGGTTCCATCCGGATGGCTTCGAGGACGACGCCCTGGCGATCGCAATCGTCCCTCATGCGTTTCAGTTCGTCGAGATTCCAGCCACCGCCGGCGGGGTTGTTCTTCATCAGGACCGTGAGATGACGAACGCCGTAGCGGAGGTTGTACTCCAGGTTCTCCTTGGAGGTGATGCTGGCGCCGGCGACGCTGTGGTAGTCGCCACCGACGTGCATGAGGGTGTTCTTCCTGGGCGTCCGTGCCGCTCGCACGGTCGGGGACATACTGGCGGCGACTCCGGTCCCGATTGCGCCGCCGACCCATTGCCTTCGTCTGATCATGGAAAGCGCCCCTCCCTTCGTTGATGTCCAAGCCCGCACTACCGGGAAGGCCCCGATTCTATAAAGCAGGCTGGCCGGGTGTCAATGCGCGGGAGTCGCAGGATCGACGATCACTCCGGGCGGGGCTGGCCGCGCCGCCGACGGCGGAACTCCTGGAGTTGTTGCCGGAGGGGCCCCCAATACTCGCAGTCCCGCTGCCTCTCCGTCTCTTCTTCCTGACGAATTCGCAACGCGACGGTGTCCGCGTCGCCCTCCAGCGCCGCCGCGATTGCCGGCCTGCTGCCGGACAGGGTTGCTGCTTCCTCGGGCCACCGCCGAGCGACCTGGACCAGGATCTCCGGGGTTCGCAGTTCCCGGAGCCAGAATGGCACCCGATCCCGGCCCGGTGCCTGGCGATGTTCAAAGTAGTCTCTCTCGACCAGGCGCCGAATCATCGGCCAGTCTTTGTCTCGCTGGGTCTTCTTGGCCCGGATCAGGTCGTCCAGGCCGAGAAGTTCCACCGTCTCGCCTTCGATGGAAACGGTCGTCCGGCGGGCCCAGAGCTTTTCAAACTCGTCCACGCCCCGCAGTTTCGACATGATAAAGATTCGCAAGCCGGCAACGCCTTCGCGGTTGCACCGGAAGTGAGCCGCGTGTCCGGCGGCGAGCACCTCCAAGCCAAGATCAGGGACCGCCACCGGATGCGCGTCCAGTTCGCGAAGCGCAGCCTGGAGGAGTTCCAGATTGGATTTGCCGGCCACGATGACAAGGTCCAGGTCGCGGCTAAACTCCGCTGCGCCGTACAACACGCACGCCTGTCCTCCCATCACCAGGGCCTGGACTCCATTCCTCCGGATCGAAGAAAGGGCTTTGAGTATCGGGCTCAGGCTCAAGGCTGCCTCCCATGGCAACGTACGTCTCCCACAGTTTCATCGATTCCCGGAACCGCTCCTCCGGGCTCAGGCGATACCACTCGGCCCATTCGTCTCCGACCAGGTCTTCCGGTTCGATCCCGTCCACGCTCCTATTGTGGCGCACGGAGTCATTCTTTCGGCAATGTGGTTCAGGCCACGAACCGCTCCGTTACCGTCGCGGCACGGTGTGGCGTTCCTGCCATACCAACGGCGGCAACCGTGCCGCGAGCGTCAAGCGAGCGGTGGCTATCCGAGCCGCGACCGGAAGGGAGCGGGCCTCTTGGTTTTTTCACAGCCCCGTCAGCGAGCGGTCCCGCGTTCGAATCCGTTTAGCGCGGGGCGGAGTAGAACGCCGCCAGACGCCGGATGTATTCGGGTCCCGCTGCCGGAACCAGGTCGTTGTGGCCCGCGCCCGTGACCACCCACAGGGTCTTGGGCTCATTGGCCAGGGCGAACAGCCGTCTGCCCAGAGCGGGGTCGATGATATCGTCGCGATCGCCGTGAATCACCAGCAGGGGAACGCGAACGGAGCGGATGCGCCGGGCGGAATCGAAGCCGGAAATCAGAGCGGGCCCAATGAGGGGCAGGACGCCCGACGCGACGTCGCGCGCCGAAGTGAATGGGGCCTCCAGCACCAGGCCTCGCGAACCGCGGCGGGCGGCCAACTCGACGGCGACCGCGGTACCGAGCGATTCGCCGTGCAGCACGATCTGTTCGGGCCGGTAGCCTCGCGCCGCCAGCCAGTCATATCCAGCGGCCGCATCCGTGTAGAGACCGCTCTCCGTGGGCCGCCCCTCGCTCTTTCCGTAACCGCGATAGTCGATGACCAGCACGGAGGAGCCGGCCTCGGCAATGCGCTCCATCGTTTCGAACCGGTGGGTGACATTTCCCGCGTTGCCGTGCAGGAACAGGGTCGCTAGCGCCGAGCCTTCACTCCGCAGCCACCAGCCGTGGAGTTTGACTCCGTCGCGTGTCGTCAGCCACACGTCCTGGGCGCCCAGCTTTTCCTGAACGTGCCAGTAGCCCTCCGGGTGCTTCATCGGAAAGTAGACGCTGCGATGGGCAAAGAACGAAAGGGCGGCATAGCCGGTGGCGGCCACCGAAGCCCATCCGAGGAAATGTCCGGCCATGGGCCACGTGCTGCGGCCGCGAGTCTCCATGTCTGAACAATACACCAGCGCCGACACATCTCTCCTGCCGTTACGAGCGTGCGACGCCGTTCAGAAACAGGTCCGACATCGACCGCACCAGCCGCTCCTCATCGAGCGGCTCTACGTGCTTGCCGCCAAATAGTTCGACCACCAGCAGGATGAACGTCAGCGCGGAAAGATAGAAAGCGGCCGAGGCCTCCACGTCGACGGTCTCCCGCAACTCCCCAAGGCGCTTGCGAACATTCAGGAACTCCGCAAACAACTTCCGCCCTTGAACAATAAACGTACTGTAGAACAGCGCGCCGACGTCGGCGTTCTTCATGGCTTCCGTCAGCAGGCGCGCAAGGAACGGAAGGCGGCTGCGGTATTCGCCAAGCATGATCTTCGCGATCACTTCCAGCTCATCCCGCAGGGTCTCTCCCGGGAAGCGCGAATCGGGCGACGGAACCGAACCGGCAATCAGCTCCAACTCACGCTCGAGCACCGCGGCCAGGATCTTCTCCTTGGAGTGATAGTGGCGGACGATATCGAACGCTCGTATGCCGCAGGCCCTGGTGAGGTGGTCGAGTGTGATCGATGAGAGATCCTGGGAGGAGGCGAGTTCCACAGCCCCGTCGAGGACCTTCCGCTGTTGTTCCGTGCTGAGAGCCATAACCGTGCTTTCGAAGTATGAAAACCAAACGAACCGGCGAATTGTCAGCACGATCTTACCTGCCTCCTCAGAGTCAAGGCAATACTACGAAGAAGTTAGTTGCCGGGCGCAGACGCCTGCGGCGGGAGCGGGCATCTCGCCTCGATGGCTGTGTCAGGATGAAGGAATGCCTGCCGCGTCGCGACGCGACCTGTTATGCCTGGCCGCGCTCGGGTCAACCCTTCGAGCGGCGAATCCCCGGCAGACGATCCGCCGCGTCGAGGTCTTCACGATCCCGGTGAACCATCGGGGCGATTGGCTGATTGTCCGCGTTACCACGTCCGGCGGGATCACAGGGATCGGCGACGCGTCCCAAGGTCACGCCGATGCCCAGACGCTGGCGGCGCTGCGCAAGTACGTCGATTTGCTGAGCGGCGGCGATCTGTTCGGCATCGAGCGGCTTCGGACGGCGGCGATGGCCTCGAAGCCTTTCGGCCGGAGCGAAGCCTGCGCGCTCTCCGCGATCGAACAGTGCCTGTGGGACATCCGCGGGAAACTGTTCGATCTGCCCGTGTCGGAGTTGCTGGGCGGCCGGCTTCGCGGCCGCATTCGCAACTACGCCAACATCAATCGGTCGACCGTCGATCGTTCGCCGCGAGGCTTTGCCGCCATGGCGGAACGGGCGGTCAAGGCGGGCTTCGACGCAATCAAGATGGCTCCTTGGGACGACATGCCACATCCGGCGGGCGCCGCGGAGATCGAGCGCGTGACGCAACTCGGTATCGATCGCGCAGCCGCGGTGCGAGCCGTGCTCGGCCCTTCACGCGACCTGCTGCTCGACGCGCATAGCCATTTCTCGCTGGAAAAAGGACTGGAACTCGCCCGCCGTGCCGAGTTCCTGAATCTCTACTGGCTGGAAGAAGTGACTCCGGCCGAGCCCGCGGCGAGCCTCGCCCGCATCAACCGCGAGGCCCGTATGCGAACGGCCGGGGGCGAGTCGATCTTCGGCGTCGAGGGCTTTTATCGCTACATCGCCGCGCAGTGCGCCGATATCATCATGCCGGATATCAAGTACTGCGGCGGCGTCTTCGAGTTGAAAAAGGTGGCCGCGATGTGCGAAGCGGCGGGTTTGCCGGTCTCGCCGCACGGCCCTGCCAGTCCGGTCGGCAACGCCGCGGCGGCTCAAGTGTGCGCGACCCTCCCGAACTTCCTGATTCTGGAGTTCGCCTTCGGCGAAGTGGAATGGCGTTCCGAACTGACCGACCCGCCGGAACTCCTGTCCCAGGGTGTTCTCGAGATCCCGGCCCGGCCTGGGTTGGGTTACGAACTGAACGAGAAGTTGCTGGCCCGCCGCGCCACCCGTGTGGTCCTGTAGGCGGCGCACGAGATCACTCCCGCCGGCGTTCGGCGAACCCGTACAGCGTGCCGCGCGTCCGCACAAAGATTCGCTCGCCACTGATTGCCGGGGTCGCGTAACTCTCTTCCTGCAAATCGTTCACAGCCAGAACCTCCCACTGGGGCGCCGCCTTCAGCACCGTCATCTTTCCTTCTTCGCTCAACAGAAAGACCTTTCCGGCGGCGGCAATCGGCGAGGCGAAGTACTCACCCGGCGCCTTCTCGCTGCGACCCTGTTTGAGCAACGCGCCGGTTGACGGATCGAGCGATGTGACGATGCCGCCGTTCTTCACCATATAGAAAACGCCGTCATACAGCACCGGCGCCGGAACGTAGGAGACGTTCCGCTTGAACCGCCACCGAACGGCCGAGGCGTCGAGCCGGCCCTTGCTGTTCAGCGGCAGCGACATGGCGCCATAGTCGCCGACTCCGTACGTCCGTGCGGTCTCCCACTCGCGGGCATCCACGAACTTGTCGTGGTTCGAATCTACCCAGGCAAAGTGCTCATACCAGTCCTGGTTGTCCTCGCACTCCGCGATCGACAGACGCCCATCTCCATCTTTGTCGAGTTGAGCCGCGGTCGCGGCGAAGGTGGGCAACCACGGTTTTTCGCTCCCCGTGGCCGTGACGATCAGGGCGTCTCCGTTGATCACCGGGGACCCCATCGACCCCATGGAAGACAGCGGAATCCACCAGCGCGGCTCGCCGGTGGACAGGAAGTAGGAGTCGACGCGCGTCGAGCCCACGGCGAGAATTTGGTCCCGAAACACGATCGGCACGGACCAGCCTTCGCGGTGTTCCCGGCGCTCGGTACTCCAGCGCCGCTGCCCGGTTTCCTTGTCGACTGCTGCCAGGAACGATCCCTTTGCCTGGTCGCACAGCAGGAAGACCAGTCCGTTAGCGATCACCGGCGACGACGATATCCCGTAGAAGTTGTCGAACGGTCCGAGCGGGTGACGCCAGCGCTCCTGACCGTCGAGGGTGTAGGAAATCAGCCCGAAATCGGGGAAGAACACATAAACGCTCTGGCCGTCGGCGGCCGGCGTCGGCGAGGCCGGGTCGTTCGCCTTGTACGTCTTGTGGGTGTGGCTCCGCTTCAGCTCCCGACGCCACAGCAGGCGGCCGGTCGAGGCGTCATAAGCAAGCGTGATGAGCGTCTCGCCTTCGCTTGCGGTCAGAAACACGCTGCCGCCGGCAACGATCGGGGACGAGCGTCCAAACGGGACCGCCGTCTTCCATGCGACATTCGTCGATGGGCCAAACGTCGAGGGCAGGCTGGTCGCATCGCCGACGCCGGATCCGTTCGGACCGCGAAAGCGCGGCCAGTCCGCGGCGGACAGGACAACCGAAGCGAGCAGCAAGAGGATCAGCACGTGGTTCGATTCTAGCGCGCTGGTCGTGAAGAGGATGTCCGGTGATCACTACTGGGGTGGGAGAGACGATGAGCTGATGAGCCTCCCAGTTTGCGCGTTGTTCTCATGCAGTCGCCACCGTTGGTTGGCAGCCGGACGATCGATGTCCCTTCCCGCGAGCACGAGATGACACACTTCGGTATTGACGTTGAGATTCAAGCGCCGCCCGACCGGGTGTGGAGGGTGATGAGTGATTTCGAGCGCTGGCCGGAGTGGACCCCAACGGTGACGAGCATCGAACGGCTGGACCGCGGCCCAGTCGCCGCCGGGAGCCGGTTACGCATCCGCCAGCCCAAGCTGCCGCCGGCCTTGTGGCGGCTCACGGAGTTTGAACCGGGAAAGGGCTTTACCTGGGTTACGGGCAGTCCGGGTATCCGCGTCACGGCCCGGCATTGGGTCGAGGCCAGCGGAACGGGCAGCCGGGCCACATTGTCGCTGCAGTTCTCCGGGCTCCTGGGTCCCCTGGTTGCCCGCCTGACCCGAGGCCTCAATGAGGGCTACCTCGCGCTGGAGGCGAAGGGGCTCAAGGGGCGAAGTGAACGTTAGCGCTCGCCGGCATGCACTGTACTGGCTGACAGCGATGGACCTTCAGCCGAGCGGTCATTTGGGGAAATCCTCTATTGCCGTATGATGAAGTCATCATCATGCCCCGCGCCCAAATCATTCTCGAGTCCGAGATTCAGCGGCGGGCTCGGCAGCGGGCCGGCGATCTGGGTGTGTCTCTCCGTGAGTATGTCCGGCGCCTCGTGGCCCGCGATCTCGGCGACCCTCAAGCGACGGCCAGCCCGACGGTCGTGTTCGACCTCGGTGCTTCGAGAGGCTCTGACATCGCAGAGCACAAGGATGAAATGGTAGCCGCAGCGTTCGCTTCCGAACGCAGGAAGCCGCGCTGGCGAGAGATTCATGTGCCGCCTAGGCATTGAGCGCGTGGCCTCGCTCGACAACCACTTTGTGATTTTTTCGCTTTGGTCCGAACCGCCGGCGAGCGTTTACCGTGATCGACTGACACAACTGCGCTACCGCGTATTTACATGCGAGTCACGACGGCAGGGTTCGCTGGCGCCCGTACTGTGATCGCCGCAGCTACCGCACCTCCACCACTCGAAACCCCACCGATGCTTTGTAAACCGGCGTCCCGATGGTTGTCAGCCAACCCTCCGCGGTGTACTCGCCGGGCGGGAGCAGGCTGTTCTCCTTCGTGATCAGCCGCACCGCGACTACCTCGTTCTTTTCGCCGGAGACCGTCTCGTTGCGCAATGCGAGCGTGAACGCCTTCCCTTCCGACCACCGGTAGACCTCGTCGCCTTTGCTGTTTCGAATCACGAAGTCGAACGTCTGGCCGCTCGGAAAAACCAGGCGCAGCGGCTCTGGCTGTGTGTGCAGCAGAGAGAGCCTGGCCGTCATGACTGGCGGCGCGACGCGGTCCTCCCGCGGCAGCACGTAGACCGCGCGGTCGAGCGTCAGGCTGAACGCGGCCTGCGGGGCCGAAACCACGGTCACGCCGCCGAGACGGGCGTAGATCAGCTCTCCGCTGCGGAACGACGGTCCGCCGGTGTTGACCGTGCGTTTCAACAATCCGATCCACGGCAGAAACCATTCGCCCTCGATGCCCACCTGGAACACTCCCGGGTAGCGGAGTTCGAGCGCGCTGTCGAACGAGCCTACGGGCACTTCCACCGTGGCCGTCTTGCTCGAGATTCGGGCCCGGCCGCAGCAATACGGAACAGACGTCGGGTAGTCCTCGCCTACCCCTGCGCCAAAGCGGTACCACACCACCTCGCGTTGTTCTTTTTCATCCCAGGAATAGACTGTGCCTTCCTCTCCTGACCGAAGCAGATAGGGGTCGCGATACCCGGTCACGCGATGGTAGGTCAGGCCGTTCCTCGTTTCCGCGCTCTTGACCTCGATGGTCCAAACAGGAGACTCCGGCGTCGCGCCGACGCCGGTGATGCGGTAGATCCACACATTGCCGATGGCGAGCGGAAAGTAGTCGGGCACCGCGGCAAGGCCCGTTGCGGGAAGACCCGTTGCGGCCAGACACGCCCATAGGAGCAGGCGGTGCATACTCACTAGTCTAGCGGGCCACTAAGCCAAATCGAGTTCGCCGAAGAAACAGCCGAAATCCACGAACAGACCGATTTGGCTCAGCTCGAGAACTCCGTTCGGCGCCTCGCGGATGCCACTTCCGCCTGCATCGAACACTCTTCGTTGAACCGGATCCACAATCCAGATGTGAGGAACACCAAAGTCAACGTACTCCCGGATCTTGGTCAAGGTATCGGTGGTGTGGTCGTCGCGGGAGAGGATCTCTGCGACAAGCAGCGGTGGATGCGTCAGGACAGGCTCTTTGAGGTAGGGCCGGCGCACGGCGCAGACATCCGGAATTCGATATCGCCTCCGGTCGGCGTCGTTCGATACGAGAAGTCTCTGTCCGGTGAAGACGCGGATGTTGTGCTCCGATTGCCGCGCGACAAAGAAGGCGGCAATCAACGCTTGCAGAAGGCTGTGATCATGCTCGCCCAAATGACGCTCCTCCAGCCGGCCATCGACGTACTCCCGGTCGGGTTCGTAGCTGGCAGCCAGGTACTCCTCGGGAAAGACAAGCATGCTCGCGGCCATGTTTCCAGTGTATCGGAGCTGTGTAGGCGACAGCGGCCGGTTTCCGAAGGATCGATCACAGCCCGCCGAACAGGCGCAGCACCGTCACGGTCCCGACCCGGCTCCAGTGCGACAGATACTGCCCAAAACTCGTCAGCGAGAACAGAAGAATCAGCACCACGAATCCGGAGCGGTAGAGTTCGTTCATCAGGCCGGACGGAAGATTCAGGAACGGCAGTACGGCGGACCCGTCCAGGGGCGGGACGGGCACCAGGTTGAACAGTGCCAGGTAAAAGCTCAGGTTCACCGCCATCGCCAGCAGCGAGGCAACATCGGAACCCGCACGATTCAACATCGCGGCGACGAATCCGAAAATGACGGCAAAGACAACATTGCTCGCCGGGCCGGCCAGTGCGACCAGCAGGTGGCCGCGCATGCCGCCTCGCAGGCGGAGGGGATTGACCATCACGGCCCGGCCCCAGCCGAAGAAACCGCCGCCCATCAACGACGTCAGAATGGGCAGCATGACCGTGCCGATCCAATCGACATGCGCCATCGGATTGAGTGTCACGCGCCCTTGCAGGCGAGGCGTATCGTCGCCCAGCCGATCCGCCACCCACGCGTGCGCGAACTCGTGCGGCGTGGTGAGGATCCAGAAGAGCAGGACCTGGAGAATGGCTGATTCGAAGTCGCCGTGCATAGGGGACGATCAGGAGCGTCGCGCCAGATACGCCCACAATACCAGAAGACCGATCACGATCAGGATCGCGAGGATAGGCGGCAACCGCCTATTGTACCCACAGAGGACGGCCCGGCAGGTAGGATGGGGTATACGTATGCGGCGTCTCAGGGTGTCGGTGGCCATCGGTTTGCTCACAGGTGTTCTCGCCCAGTCCCAGGTCTGTCGCCTCTCCGTCGCGGGCCTCAACCGGAACCGGCGCGTCCTTGGAAACGTCAACGCGGAGTGCCCTGCTCCCATTCACTCCGCCCCGTTCGGCAACTGGGGTGTGACCTCCAACTTCGGCGGCAAGATCAACGGGCATCAATTCCAGGGGTGGTGCCAGAACCGCCGCGTCTGCGACAACCGGGGCAACTGCTTCGACGTGTGCCGCGACGGCTGGTTCGAATGGAATAGCTGCACAGACAACCCGGATTTCAAGGCCCCGAACTGTACTCTCTATAACGCAAAGGACTGCACCGAGCAGGAATCTCCGCTGGGCGTGAATGTGATGTCGACCAAGACGGTGGACATTCCCGTGCGGTGCCCGCTCGATACCAATGGCGACGGACAGTTCGATCGCGGAGGCTGCAGCGACGTGGCCAACTGGTCGCCCGGCGAGAACTTCATCTCGCTGTATGAACTGGACCCGCTCAGCACGGATGATTTGATACAGACCGTCTATTTCCCGGAAACGCCGGTTAAGCTGATCTGCAACGTGCTAGGGTGTACGGCCGCGGGCAGCGACTGGGCCGGTCCCATACGCTTTGCCGACCCGGCGCAACCGCCGCGGGTGTTCGCGGAGATGGCGGCCGTGGTTAACTTCGGCAATCTCGTCGATGAAAAGCGCGCCTGTCCGGCGGTGCCTCCGCTCTTCTATACGGTCTCCTCGGCAACCTTTCAGGCCCCGGGGGCCGCCCCGGAATCGCTGGTCAGCGCGTTCGGATTCGGGCTGTCGACATCGACCGCCTCGGCGTCCCAGGCGCCGCTTCCCTTCGAACTGGCCGGCACGCAGGTGCGCCTGACGGACGCTGCCGGGCAGGAGCACTTCGCAGCCCTGCTCTATGTCTCGCCCACCCAGGTGAATTATCTGATTCCGAAGGCGGCCGCCGTGGGGCTGGGAACGGTACGTGTGCTCTTGCGCGGGGAGGTGGTCGCCACTGGGGCCTTGCCGATCGACACGGTGGCGCCGGGCATTTACACCGCGAACTCAAACGGCATCGGCGCGCCCGCGGCCCTGCTCACGCGCCTCGCCCCCGATGGATCGAGGACCGTCGAGTTGGCCTACACGTGCGGATCGCGGCCAGGGAGTTGCACCCCGGCGCCGATCGTGTGGTCGCGGCCGGAAGAACAGATCTATCTCACCTTATTTGGAACCGGTATCCGAGGCCGTGTGACGCCCGTCACTGCAAAGATTGGCCTCACGGAGTTGACGGTGCTCTACGGCGGCGCTCAGGGCCAGTATGCCGGCCTCGATCAGATCAACGTCCTGTTGCCGCGGAGCCTCGCGGGCACATTCAACGCATTATTGACGGTGACAGTGGGCGGGCGGCCTTCGAACCCGGTGGAACTGCGGTTTTGATCAGCGGTCAGCTATCAGCTATCAGCAGTCATTCAGCTCTCACCCATCTCTTCCGGGTCCGACGCCCAGGAATGCCCATAGCCAACCGGGTTGAAAGCTGACTGCTGAAAGCTGAAAGCTGACTGCTGACCGCCGACCACCGACCGCTGTTAAGCTGATAGCTGAAAGCCGCCCGCCGTGCTCCCTCGTTACGATATCCGGCAAAGCTACGACTGGAACTACGAACATGCTCCCGACCCGCCCCGCGATCTCGCCGTGCCCGACTGGCCCGGAGCGTGGAACTTCTGCGGAGTGCCCGTCCGCTCGCCGCTGGGGATTCCGGCGGGGCCGTTGCTCAACAGCCGCTGGATTCTCTATTACGCCGCCCTCGGCTTCGACGTCCTGACGTACAAGACCGTTCGCTCCCGCCGGCGAGACTGTTACCCGCCGCCGAACCTGCTGCCCGTGCGGCCGGAACGGCTCAGCGGGGAGGGCTTCGAAGTGGAAGCCACGCCGGACGAGGCCGCCATCGGCGCCTGGGCGATCTCGTTTGGCATGCCCTCGAAAGAACCACCGGTGTGGCAGTCCGACGTCGAGAAGGCCCGCCGGGGCTTGGCGGACAGGCAGGTGCTGGTGGTATCGGTCGTGGCGTCTCCACAGCCGGGCTGGACGATCGACGAGGTCGCCGCGGACTTCGCCCGGTGCGCGCGCTGGGCAGCGGATTCGGGCGCCCACGCCGTGGAAGCGAATCTCTCGTGTCCCAACGTGTGTACCGCTGAAGGGGATCTGTACCGATCTGCCGAGGCGTCCGCCGTGATCGCCGCCGAATTGCGGCGCGCCGTGCCGGAATTGCCTCTGCTGGTCAAAGTCGGCCTGTTCGCCAACGAGGAAGAAGCGGCGGCCCTGATCGAGGCGGTCGCGCCGCATCTCGACGCGATCAGCGCGACGAACTCCATCACCGCGTTCGTACGCTCGCCTCAAGGCGAACGGCTGTTCGACGGCCTTCGGCGCGGTATCGGTGGCGTGTCGATCGGCGAACGTTGCCTCGAAGAGTTGGAAATGCTGGCGCGGCTGGTCCGCGAAAGGAAACCCTCCCTGAACCTGGTCTCGGTGGGCGGCGTCTCGACGCGCGCCGCCGTCTGCCGGCGGCTGGAATGTGGCGCGCACCACGTTCAGATCGCAACCGCCGCGATGCTGGATCCCCTGCTGGCCGTGCGGATTCGCGCCGGGCACGGCAACCGCTGACTAAAGCGCACCCGCTTTCGACCGATAGAGAACGTAGGGAGTACTGGGATGGTATCGGGAGCGATCAACCGTTTGGACGGCATGCTGCAAGCACATCGCCGTTGGCTGGACAAGGCGCCAGGCGGCATTCGCCTGGTCTTGGATGGTGAGACTCTGGCCGATTTCCGGATGGAGGGTGCTCTGGTACGCCAGGCGGTCTTTCGCGCTGTCACGTTTCTGGAAGCGGAGCTGGCGGGCGCCGATTTCAGCGGCGCGGAACTGACTTCTTGTGATTTCCGCAAAGCCACCCTCACCGCGGCGGATTTCAGCGGAGCCCAGATCACCGGCGTAAACTTCGGTCTTGCCTGGATGGAAGGCGTCAGCCTGAGCGAAGCCAAGCTCCTGCGCACCAGTTTCGGCAAAGCGAATCTGCAGCGCGCCCGGATGCTGGAGATACACGGTACCGAGTGCGATTTCACTTCTGCGCGCCTGTCGGAGGCCGCGCTGAACCAGTGCGACCTCGCCTCTTGCGATTTCTCCAGTGCCGAACTGACACGCGCCCGTTTGATTCACGGGCGTTTTCGGGACTGCCGGTTTCGCAACGCGACGCTCGACCTTGCGGATCTGACGCAGGCCCGCTTGCTCGATTGCGACTTTCGGAGCGCCTCGTTGGAGGATTCACGCTTCTCTCGCGCAGACCTCACCAGAAGCCAATTCCCGCATGCCTCCCTTCAGTCCGCCAACCTGTCAGATGCTCAACTGGCCGCGGCCGACTTCTTCGGGTCGGACCTTTCCAATGCCAGCTTTGCAGAGGCACGATTCATGAACACGGGATTCCTTCGCGCCAACCTGAGCGGCGCGCGGTTCCTTACCCCCAAGCAATTGGGCTTGTCTCGCACCGATTTCGACACGACTTTGCCCAATGGCGCCAAGGGACCGTACGCCAAAGGTTCTGGCGCCGAGCGCCCGGGCCGGCGATAGCCTCGGGAACGCTCCACCCCTCATTCGCGCCCGGACTGGCCCGTTGGTACTGCGACCGATGTCGCTTGTTGACAGTACACGAGTCCTGGGACCCATCCTGACTTCCCAGGATCTAGTCCGATTTTCGTTGGAGCCGGCCACGCCCCGTGCCACAATGCTCTCAGGTGGGGCAAAGCATCGCGTTGCCTTTTGCTTTATGGCAGTGTTACCCTTAAGGAAACCCCGGTTTCGGAGGCTGGGGCTGGCGGTTGAACTGGAGGCCTGCCAGTGAATCCCTTAGAGATGTTTACCGTCTCGCTTATTCTTGTTTTCTCGGTAGCTCTCTTCCTGTACTGGTTTCGCTATTGTTGTCTCCTGATCCTGCAAACCCGTTCCTCCCTCTTGGCATCGGGCAACCTGGCTGCCCTCGGATTGGCCGTGGCGGAAGTGCGCTCGCGGTTGAGCGAACGCGAACACGACACGCCGGCCCTGGACTCCCTCAGTGCTCAGCTTCAGCGTGACTTCACCACCGTCAGCCTGATGTTGAGCCGATCGGTTGCGCAGATCGATCCCATTGAGCGCCGGATGCTCGTGTTGGACTACTGGCTTATGCGGGTGCTCTATCAACTCACCCGCAGATTTGCCCGACCCCAGGCGCAAGCCGCTCTCAAGGAGATTTCCGACATCGTCGGATATTTCGCATACAGCGCGGTGCCCCGTTTGAGCCACCAGGCGACCGCGTAATCCCCTACGAGTCGGCAAGGAACGGGCTGTAATTGACGCCTTTGTCATACACATCGGCGCCTTCGGCCCGCTTGAGCGCATTGACGATCAAGTAGGTGACCGGTGTGGCGACCACCTCATACAGCACCTTGCCGAAGTAGCCGGAAGCGATCAGATTGAGAAGAGTCTGAATCGGCTGGTTTCCTCCGAATACGAGAAAAATGACGATCACGGTGTCCACCGCCTGTCCGACCACCGTGGAGCCGATGGTTCGCATCCACAAGAAGCGTCCGCGGGTCAGCAACTTCATTCGCGACAGCACAAATGAATTGGCGAATTCCCCGGCCCAATAGGCGATCAGGCTTGCCACCACCAGCCTCGGCACGAAGTTGAACACCGTGGCGAATGCCTGCTGGTCGGTCCAGCCCGGCGCCGGTGGCAGCGCCACGACGGCCATTCCCGTCACCGCCAGCATGGCGGAAGCGAAGAATCCGACCCAGATCGCGCGCCGGGAACCGGCGTAGCCGTACACCTCCGTAAAGATATCTCCGAAGATGTAGGTAATCGGGAACAGCAATTGCGCCCCGCTGAGGGTCAGAGGACCCAGTTTGGTGATTTTGGGAGCAACGAGGTTTGAAATGATCAGGACCACGACAAACGCGTGGACCAGTAGATTGTAATGGCGGAATTCGTGCAAGGCCCGCGGAGCCCGTTGATCAAGCGTTGGTGTTGCCTGCATGGCCGGCGCTGTTCTCTCCATCTGCCCATTTGACGCTGTGGTCGGACGTTATGGCGTAGGTTTCCGGCGGCGACTCCAGCCGGAAGATCGACCACGGCCCGGGCAGCCATGGGTAACGCTCGATCACCTTTTCATTGATCGCGATCCCAAGGCCCGGCGCACTGGGGACTATGAGTTCCCCCTGCCGGATTTCGAGAGGTTCCGCGAGGATCTCCGCAGCCAGCGGGAATGGATACATGCTCTGGACCCGTGATGTCGTGTAGATGGGATATTCCAGCCACTCGACCACGCTCTCCGGCCAGCAGACGCCCAAATGGGCTGCCGCCAGCACCTCCAGCGCGGTTCCCCAACTGTGAAACGCAAACTTGAGCCCAGCCCGGCCGATCTCCGAGAAGATCCTGCGGCCCATCGTGAAGCCGCCCTGACAGCACACATCCATCTGGATGTAGTCGCTGGCGCGGCTCCGGATCAAGTCCAGATAGCCGTTTTCATCAGGTTCGTGCTCACCGGTTGCAATGGGGACATACTCCAGATCGCGCAGGGCCTGATACGCCGCATGGTCATCGGGCGGAAAAGGCTCTTCCAGCCAGTAGATCTCGCTCTCGGCGAACTGGCGGGCCAGGCGATGAATCGTCTCCCGGTTGTACGATCGGTCGCCCATGCGCCACCACGAGTGCGCGTCCACCATCAGTTCGAAGCCGTTGGGAACGTTCGCGCGCATGCGCTCGACCGTGTCGAGATCGCCTTGTGGCCCCAACGCTGGCCGGAACTTGTAGGCGCTGAAGCCTAGTTCGGAGAAACGCGCCGCTTCATCGGCGTAGGATTGCGGCGGTTGGTACATGCCGGCGCTCGAATAGAGCCGGATCCGGTCCCGCACCCGCCCTCCCAGTATCTCCGACATCGCGAATCCGTGGGCTTTGCCGAGCACGTCGTAGAGCGCGACTTCCACCGCACAGTACGGATTTCGGTGCTCCGGTGCGCCCGCCGGCGTGCCGAAGAACTGCACCCGCAGTGCGTCAATGTCCGCCAACATCCGGCCCTCCAGGAACGGACCGACGAAGTTCTGGATGACGTGGTGCGCCCGCTCGCTCCCGGGGCCTGGCGCCCACCCCGTGAGCCCGTTCTCGAGATCGACGCGAATCAGCATCGCGTCCCGTTTGAGAATCGTCCGCTCCCCGCCGAAGAACTTGAGTGTCAGGGGTTCCGGCAGCGCGTACGACATGAGATAGGACTGAACCCGCTGGATACGCATGAGGAAATTAGGATAACACCGCTGTCGTAAGCGATTCACCGAAACTTTGCCTGGGCGGTGGCTGCGAACGAAGGGGTAACTGTCGCAACACTCATAGATGCATATATGCAATAATCGTAGTTTATGCAAGATTCCCTGCTGGAGACCCGTCGTGGCATCCCGTGGTCCGATTTGTCCGCCGGCCTGGTGGTATTCCTGGTCGCCGTGCCTCTCTGTCTGGGCATTGCCCTCGCTTCGGGCGCGCCCCTCTTCTCGGGTATCATCGCCGGAGTCATCGGCGGAACGGTGGTCGCGCTGCTCTCGGGTTCCCACGTCAGCGTGAGTGGACCC
>JBJXGR010000479.1:0-11971 GCA_046160045.1 Bryobacteraceae bacterium | reverse complement strand
GAGTTCCGCCGGCGTATTACAGCTACCTCCGGCCGGGCAGCAATCCGGTGCCGTTCGTGTCTTCAGGCGCCGACGCCGGGGAGGCGATCCGGTTGGGCGTCGAGATCGAACGGAGCAAGTTGCCCTCACGCTGCGAGGTCTTCTTCATTCTGGCGAACATGCCGCACGGCCGTTTTCGCAACGACAAGGCGAAGCGCGTGCTTGGGTTCGAGCCCAAAGACGACATCTCGGCCCTGTGGCGTAAGCCCGGCGCCTGATCGGCCGCCGGCCGGCCCGAGTTGTGGGGTGGCCTTTCAGGCCGCGGCGCCCTTCAGGGCGCCCCTCGGGCGCTCTCACCTGGCGCCGGTCTCCGACCGAAGCGACTCTCCCGTAAGCTGCTGAAACGACAGAGCCGCGACCGGAAGGGAGCGGGCATTCTCGGCTTCTACCACGGGCTGCTAGTCTAGCTAGCTAGCTAGACCGGATCGGAGTCGTCGGCGAGGGCGTTGCCGAGGGCGGCGGGCGAGAAGGCGGTGCGGCCGACGGGGACGAAGTCGCAGCAATAGAGGCGACGGAACTCGTGTTCGGATTGGGCGCGGCGTTCTTCTTCGAGGAAGGCCGCGGGAATGCGAGGACAATCGGCGGCGGGGACGGTGTAGCGCTCCCAGGTGTCGCCGCCGTGGGTCCAGGCGTCGTAGAAAAAGCCGCGGCGGAAGCGGGGTGTGCTGAGGGCGAGGATGTCGCCGCCGGTGGTGGCGATCATGGGACGGGCGGCGGCGTAGACGGCGTCGTCGACACGGGCGGCCTCGTCAAAGATGAGGAGGTTGACGGCGGAAAAGCCGACGGTGCGGTTGTCGCTGGCGGGGAGAGCGACGATGCGGGAGCCGTGGATGGACATCAGCGAGCGTTCATTGTGGCCGTCGCCGCGGGGCGTAAAGCCAAGATTGGCGACGAGGCGGACCATTTTGCGAAGGAGTTCCGCGGATTGGCGGAGGGAGGGAGCAAAAATTAGCGTGATATTGCCGGGCGGGCCGTAGACAAAGCGATGGACGGCAAGGGCGGCGACGGTCGTGGACTTACCCCATTGACGGCAACAGTTCAGGAGACGGCGCGGGTGACGGGAGGCAAGGAAACGGGCCTGGATCAGGTCCGGCGAGAAGTTGAGGCGACGGCGGGTGAAGGCGACCGGGTCGGCGGCGCAAAGGAGATCGGAAATCATTGGTTCCCGATCCCAGAGTGGCATCGAGGGAAGCGGAAAAAAGGCGAAAGTGGAGGTAAGTGATTGAGCGTTCACAACAGATAAAAATAAAAGTGTTGTGAACGAAACAGGCATAAGAATCTGTTGCGTATACGTGCCGGATAAGAGCGTATACGTACCGGATAAGGGCGGTTTTGTTGCGCCTGTGTGGTAAAACGGGAATAGGGGGTGTTGGAAATACAGGAGTTAGGGATGGGAATCGGCTTAAGCGGAACAAAGCGACACAGAAATAGCGGATAAGGGGAAAAATGGAATCTCTTCTTATTATCGCACGGGGTGGAAGGGGTTTTGGGCGGAAAGGCGCGTAAGTGGTTGAGCCGGAAGGGGAGATTGTTGGAACTGGGGCGTAACGGCGACAGAGCCGCAAGCGTCAGCGAGCGGTGGCTGTGGGATTGTTGAAGAAAAGGTGAGGTGGGTGAAACGGCGGAAGGGGAACTAAAGTTCCCGTGCACGCTGGAAGCGTGCGCCACGGCTGAATGCCGAATTCCCAGGGGCGGGCTGAAGCCCGCCGCGGCCTGAAGGGCCGCCCCACCAAAAAGGGTCAGGAAGAATTGATGGCGGGCGAGACAAAAGCCCGCCATTTTTATTTGGAGACAGGGAAATGGAGAAGAAAGTCAAACGAATCAGGGCGTGTGCGGTGTGCCGGCACGAGGCGAGGGAAGGGATCGAGCGGGCGGTGATCCGGGGCGAGCCGGTGCGGATGATCGCGGGACGGTTCACGGTGTCGGTGTCGTCGGTGCAGCGGCACAAGAAGAACCACCTGGCCGGGGAGATGGCGGCGGTTCTGAAGGAACAAAGCAGCCAGCGGATGAGTTGGCTGATGGAAGAGTGGCACCTGCTGCGGAGCGAGACGGTCGCGCTGGACGCGGAGTTGCGAGAGCAGAAGAAGCCGGAGGCGCGATTGAAGGTGCTGGCGTTCCGGAGCCACCTGATCGACCAGGGTCGGAAGTTGGAGGAAACGCTGCCGCGGATGCCGGAATGGAAACAGACCGCGGAGTACCAGGAGGCGCGGGCGAAGATGATCCGGCTCATGTCGGACGATCCAGCGGCGTACCGGAAGTTCGTGGAGGTGCTGGAGAAGTTGGAGGACCAGGAAAAGGCGGCGTAGGCACCTGGGTCGCCCGGACCCGCACTAGCTTAGGGGGTGTGGGAGCGGGGGGACGCGTTGCACGGAGGGGTTCGGAACAGTCCTGCCCTCCTCGTGTCAAGCCTTTTGTCCAGAAATCGAAATCGCAGACCGGGTTGGCGGTTGGTGTCTGCCCCACCGGGTAAAGTCTGCAACGACAGGGGCGAGGAACCACACTGCCATCCATGACGGTAGTTTGGGAAGGGGTTCTATTGGGAAATCAGCAAAGGGGTTACTGCCCGGGGTTTCCACCAGGCTGTCCAGCGTATTGTAGGCGTAGCTTGTGAGATAAGTCGCCGGCGTGCCGCCGGTGTACTCGATCACGGCGCTGAGGCGTCCCAGAGCGTCGCGAGAGAGGTCGCGCTGTTTGCCCGCCGGATCGAGCGAGACCGTCAGGTCACCCTGGTAGCGAGTCTCAGACAGACCTGTGCGGTTGGCCGCATCCATGCACGAGTTCGGGGCCACAGCCCCGGCAAAGCTCGCCACCCAGCGCACGCGCCCGTTGCGGTCCAGTTGGTTGCAGGTCCACCCCATCGTGCTCTCTGCCCCCGTCCGGTACGGGTTCGAGACGATTTCGATGTTGCCGCCTGACGCTACTTTGCGAAGGGCCTGCGCCTTGATCCCGTCCGTCTCGCTGGTGTCGCTTAAGGGCGCGCCGTCCGAGCGGCGCGTCAACCGGACTCTTCCCAATTGGTCGTAGTGGGTGACGGTCTGGAGTTCGCCGCCGCGGAAGCCGCGCAAATCGGCCTTGGCCGTCACCTTCCGGCCGCTGTCATCGTAATTGGCAGTTCCGGCGCGCAGGTTGCCTTCGTTCGCCTCTGTCCGCCGTCCCAGGCGATCGTAGACATAGGAAACCGTAAACGCATTCTCCACGTCCGCTTGAGAGGCCATCAGACCTGTCCCGCAATTCCAGGAATAGGTGGTCGTTCGCTGTTCGGGCAAGCCGGGCGCTTGCTGAATCTGCGTCGGATAGAGGCTTTGGGTGCCGCAGATGGAGCCGTAGGTCAAAGCCGTCCGGACTTCAGGCTCGAATATCTCAGTCAGGTTCCCGTAGCTGTCATAGGCACGGGTGAGGATCACGGCATTGGCCGCGCTGAATTGGCCCGGACCCGGAAGTACTGCCGATTTCGTGGTGTCCCATCGTTTGTCCTTCGTCAGGTTCCCCTTCCTGTAGGCATCATCGTATTCGAACTCGCTTGCCGCCTGCGCAGTGCTGCCCTCTTTGAGTTCGCGCCGTAGCACGGCGTTGAGGCGGCGGCAGGAGAGAGGATCGGGCCACAACGACGCATTGTGGGGCCGCCAGTAGGCGTTGGCGTCATCGGAGAGGGTGCTGCTGCCGGGCAGTGCAACATAGTAGGCTTGTGTCGACCACCGCCGCACCACCGATCCGGTGGTCGTCCCGTACGCCACCCAGTCGAATTCCCGGCGCTCCAACAGATTTCCATTTTTGTCCTGGTCGAATTCAGTAATGGCTGTCCTGACCGGGACGCCGCTGCTAGTTCCCTCTTCACGAACGGATTGTTGGGATCAGCCAGCGAAGCGCCGCGCAGTCCCCAGGTCTTGTTCTGTTCCCAAACGCGCTCCAGAACATCGCCTTCCGGTTGTACGACTTTGTGTACCAATCCGCGCCGCCAATCCCAGAGGATTTGGGGATCATAGAAGTGCGTGGTCAACACTCCGCCATCCGGATTTGTGATCGTACTTTGGCTCTCGTTGAACTGGTACTGCCAGGATGGATCGGTCTGGCCGTCGTGAGTCACCGTCTTGGATTTCACGGGATTCTTCAGCAGGGTCGCCAGGGTCCTGAACAGGTTCTCTTGAAGATAGCGGTAGGTGACCTCGGCCCCGTAGGGGGTCTTCATATAGTCCAACTCGCCATAGCCCGAGTCCGCATTAGTGCTGTAATCAAATTGGTAGAACAACGCAGGGGTTGAGGGCGCATCCACGCGGGACACGACCCGATGGCCGATTCGTGTCCATATCGACTTGTCGCATCAAGTCGAACTCCTTCGCCCAAAGTTCCTGCGGCATGTTGCGATAGAAGTTGAGGAACGACCCGACGATTGGGAAGTAGCCGGAGGTGCCAGGGCTGTAGAACGTCACGGTGGCGGTTGCGCTCTTGGTCGGATCAGCTTAGCTTGTGGCGCTCACTGTGACCGATTGCGCCGTGCCGATGACTGCCGGAGCCGTATAAAGGCCATTCGCGCTGATACTGCCGACGGACGGAAGAATCGACCAGGTGACGGACATGTTGGCGGTTCCTGTCACGGTCGCAGTAAACTGCTGGTTCTGGCTTGGTCCTAACGATGCGGTGCTTGGGAAGACCGCAACCGCCACCGAACCTGTTGGGTTCGAGGCGCGAAGTTCAGCTGCCACCGCCCGGCCACCGGCACGGACATACTCCTTGCTCGGCGCGGACGGCTCCAATGACTGGGCGTTCAACGACACGAGGGGAAGTGCCGCCAGAAGTGCGAGAGGCAGAGTCAGGTAGATGCGGACCAAAATTGGGAACATGATGTGGGTTCGATTGGTCTGAAGTGCAGTAGCACCAAACCGAGCCAAGCCTGTGGATGGCTGCCGGTCATCAGTTCCGGGCGCGTTGGTACCCGCCCAGCGGGAGGTTGGAGCAGACCGAGTCCTCACATGAAACTAGTGGCTCGGCGAATCAACTCCTTTCACTCTTTTTTTCGCGGGACCAAACTGGTAGGAGGGAAGGAAGGGGGATCAAACAAAATCCGGAAAAATCCGGGACCGCCAGCCACCGCTCGGTCGCGGCTCGGAAGTTTTGCGGATGGCACGGTGTCCGCTCCCTGACGGTCGGGGCACGGATAAAAGGCGACCCACTCCCTGAGACTGAGAAGGTGTGCGGAAATCGAGTACGAAACCCTTTTGAACAAACCACAACTGCCACGCCGGGCCGCGGGCTGGCATCAGCGCTCCGCGCGATCACGTGTCGTTGGTTCCCTCGGTATAATCGTTTCGCAACATGACCAGAGCCTTGGTCCTTCTGCTGGCGGGGTCCGCCCTGGTTTGGGCGCAGCGGCCCAACAGCGGCCCTAAGCCCGGGAACCTTCCCGCTGAACTCGAAACAGAACTGCTGGATCTGATCCCCATCACAACAGGCCTTCGCGAGGACGACCACCCCGCGCTCGCTGCTCGAGCCGGCGCCGCCTGGATCGCCTGGGTATCGTATTCCGAGACCGAGGGCAGCGCCCGCGTGTTCGCCCGCTCGTGGTCGGCGGGGAAGTGGTCTCCGCCGGTGGAGTTGAGCGAAGCACCGGGCGACTACAGCAAGCCGGCGATTGCCATCGATGCGGCCGGCGCCGTGTGGGTGGCCTGGCCGGCGCAAGTCTCCGGGAACTGGGACATCTATGGCCGTGTTCTTCAATCCGGCCGGTGGGGCCGTACCGAGCGATGGACAAACCACGCGGCGCCGGACATCCTCCCGGCGCTGGCCGCATCGGGGGCCCGGGTTCTGCTGGTGTGGCAGACCTTGCGGGGCGACTCCTTCGATATCTATTACCGCCTCCATCAGAACGGCGCCTGGACGACGAACACTCCGGTGACGGCGAGCGCGGCGAACGATTGGGAACCTGTTGCCGTCGCCTCGAGCGATGGCGGGTTTCACGTCGCCTGGGACAGCTACCGCGGCGGCTACGACATTTTTCTCCGCAGCCTGGGCAGCAGCGGACAATGGACCGCTGAGATTCCAGTCGCGGCGTCGCCGCGCCTGGAGAATCATGCCAGCCTGTCGGCGGACGCCCGCGGCCGGGTCTGGATCTCATGGGAAATCGGCCCCGAGAACTGGGCCTCCGACTCCCCCGAGGGCGGGCTTCGCGTCAACCGCCAGGTAGGGCTCGCCTGCCTGGCCAACGGCAGGCTTCAACGGCTGCCCGCGGCCGAAGCGCAGCTCGCGTCCCTGGCCGGGGGGCGAGGCGTTCAAGCCCCTGCTCCCATGGTGGGGCGCGATGGAAAGCTGCGCGTGTTCTTCCGCCAACCGATGAACACCAACTGGCTCCGGGTGGGCGTCACCACCTGGGAGACCAATGGCTGGGCGAAGCCCGAGCTGTTTGCCAATAGCGAAGGCCGCATTGACCAACGCGTGGTCGCGGCGGACCTGGGAGACCGGCTCCTGGTGAGTTACCCGGCTGGCTCGGCGCACAACACGATCTACGGCAAGCTGATCGCCGTCAGCCCCGCCGGCGCCCAGGAGTCGATGCCGCCGCTCGAGGATGGGACAGCAGCGGCGGCGCCTGCGACGCCCAAACCGCCGCGCCACGCCTTTCGCGGTTACCAGTTGGTGTGGGGCGACCTGCACCGCCATACCGATATTTCCGAAGATGGCGGCATTCCCGATGGCTCCCTGATCGACGCCTTCCGTTATGCGTTCGACGCCGCTCCCCTGGACTTTCAGGGAATCACCGACCATACCCGCTACCTGACGCGCCGTTACAACCTGTGGCGGATCCAGCAGGTTTCGGACCTCTTCTACAAGCCGGGGGCCTTCGTTTCCATGCACGCCTACGAACGCAGCCAGTTCTCGCCGTGGGGCCATCGCAACATCGTCAATCTCGGCCGCAAGTACGAGATGGTGCCGGGGTCGTACGATCTCGGCGATGCCGGCGTGAGCCCCTGGGGCCTGTTCGCGGCCTTGCGCGGCAAGCAGGCGATCTCCATTCCTCATACCTCGGCGTGGGGCAACAAACAGGTGAGCTGGGATTACTACGATCCCGAGATCGAGCGCATCGTCGAGATCTACCAGGGTCTGCGCTCGACCTACGAATACAACGGCGCGCCCGATCCGGCAGGCCGCGCGATCTACGAGAACGACAGCAAGAGCTTCGTGTGGGATGCACTCAGCCGCGGGCGCAAGATGGGGTTCATCGCCAGCTCCGACCACAAGTCGACGCACATGTCGTTCGCGGCGCTGTACGTGAAGAACCTGGACCGCGAGTCGGTGTTCGAAGCCCTGCGGGCGCGCCGGACCTATGCCGCCACCGACAAGATCTTCGTCGACTTCTCGATCGGCGGACGGCTGATGGGCGAGGAGATCGAGGTGCGCGAAAAACCGGTGGTCGCGGTCGCGGTGGAAGGCACGAACACTCTGGACCGCATCGACATTGTCAAGAACGGCAAGTTTGTGTACACGTCGCGACCCGGCGCTCGCAAGGTCGAGTTTCGCTACCGCGACGAAGACTGGGCCGGCGAAGAAGCGTACTACTACGCACGCGTGATCCAGTCGGACAAGATGATGGCGTGGGCCAGCCCGATCTGGGTCAAGCGCGGCCGGTAGCTTTCGATTCAGAATCAGAAGAGCGAAACCCTGGCAGGAGATCGCCGTAAGACAAGAGTGTTCTACCTTGACGGGATTTCGGGCTTCGCTATTCTATGGACCAACAGTGCGCCGATCGACAGAATCCAGGCAAGCGAGCTAACCAGTGCCATCAGGCGCTGCTCCGGACTGCCGCGGCGCCGCATCTCGATGCGAGTCCAGGACGCGGGTTCCGGATGCAGGACCATGAATCCGATCAAATCCCTCTCGATCGGGATCGGATGACCCGCCTGCGTGGCGGTCCAGCCAGGATCGTGGGTCACCTGAAGCGAAATGAGCCGGCCGGTTGGCACAGGACCTTCGATCACCAGCGAAGTTGTATCGCGCCACTCAAATGACAGCCTGGGGGTCGTGGCATCGTCGAGCGCAGCCACGTAGTTGTCGAGTGCTCGCTCGAATCGGCGGAAAAAGGGTCCCGGCAGATGATCCGGGCGCACCAGGTGCGCAAACGACGTAAACGGCACCCGATAGATGATGTCATCTTCCTCGCGATACACGCGCTCGAGCAACCCCTCAAACTCGCCCGGATGCTTGTAGTCGCGAAAGTGCTCTCGCGATTTCGGACCGTGGACAATCACATATTCGACGCCCAGCGCTTTCATCATCTTGATGGCGTTCGGCCCTTCCTCGCCCGGCGCGCTGCCGATGCCTGTGCGGATGCGGTACCCCATATGGTGCGGAAAACGATTGCTCAGTCCGGATTCAAAGCTACCGCCGATCTGCGGGATCTCAAACCACGTATTCAGCCGGTAGCGCAACCCTCCAGACACCATCACGCGGCCGCTCGGATTCCGGTTGGACAACCATTGGGCGAGGTGATACTCCACCGTCTGCTCCTTTGGAATGGGCTTCCATTTC
The DNA here is from genome assembly GCA_046160045.1 of Bryobacteraceae bacterium. Classification (GTDB taxonomy): domain Bacteria; phylum Acidobacteriota; class Terriglobia; order Bryobacterales; family Bryobacteraceae; genus CAZGUX01. The sequence goes on along the minus strand of JBJXGR010000479.1, from coordinate 3,418 downwards.
TCCCGGCTTTCGGAGATATAGGTGAGCGCCTGGGGCGCGCCCGTGAAAAGCATGATGGCCGCTGGTCCGATGGCACAAAATCGGGTGACGCCGTTCTCACTGCGAAGCGCCAGCCGGAACCATGCGAACAACGCCAAAAACAGGAATAGCGAGAATTCCATCGCGTAGCGATGCGATTCCGGGATGGTGTCGATGCCGTATGAGTAGCGAATCTGGACGATCCAACCGAACAGGAAGCAGGCGAGAGTGACGAAGCAGAGGTAGGTTTCGTCCGGCAGGTACCGCAGCAAGAGCAGCCGGATCAGGACCAGTGTGACTGCGGCGCCTCCGAGAAGCCAATTCTGAGTGGCGCGCAAGTGGAAGTTGAGCGAATCGACGGACCAGTTGAAGGCGGTGTTTTGAAGGAATGTTGGCGTCAGCCAGAACGAGGCGAGCAGCCAGGCCAGGACCCCGGCTCCGGCAATGCGGAAGAGGCGGAATCCGGTTTGCTGCCGGGCTGGGAGCATTGTCAGCAACATCACGACGGAACATAAAGCGAGGGCCAGGGCAGCGATCCAGTTGGTGAGCGCGACGGCAGCGGCCGTCGCCGCGGCGAGCAGGATCCGTGCGAAACTCCGGCTCACGCCGGCCGACCAGATGGCAATAAGCGCCAGCGGCAGAAGAGCCAAACCAACCGTGTGCGGGCCCTCGCCGTACTTAACCAGCAACTGCAGGCGCCACGGGAGATGAACTACGCCGCGGTCGAGCCCGATCTCCCTGATCAAACCGTACAGCGGTGAGAAGAACGTATAGGACAGGGCCGTGGCAAATGCCCACCACAGGCTCCGGGTAAAGTACCGGACAAAGAAGAAAAGGCTGACCGGCACAAGGCAGGCGAACGTCCCGGTCACAATGCGATACGCGTGCGGCGCATCGAGACCCGGCACGATCCAAGCGAGCAGCGCGGCCAGATAGTGCACCAGCGGCAGGTACATCTGCGCGGTGGGCAGGCCGCAATACTGCAAAGGATTCCAGCCCCAGGGGTCCGGATAAGCCGCTATGAATCGGGACATGGAGGCGTAGCCGCCCTCAATGGAGCCCCGGTAGGGCGACTCGCCATCCAGAAAGAGAGGGAAGCTCAACGCCGCGTTCAACAGCAGGAGTACCCCCGCCAGCAGGACGCTCCAGATGCGCTCCCGTTTCAAGAGCGCAGCCTCCGGCGGGCGTGTCTTTTCGCGATGAGCGCGATCAGGACCAGTGCCGAAAGCAGGGTCAGCATCCGGCCGAGCCGGTTGGAGAGCGGAGTCCGGAAGTAGAGACGGATCCGATGTTCGCCGGCTGGGGCGTCAATGCGCATGAAACCCACGACGTCCGGGCGGATAGGAAGGTTTTGCCCGTTTTCGATAGCTCGCCAGGCGAAATCGAAACTTTCCTGAACGATCAGGGACTGGCCGTCGCCGAGCCTGGCGTGAATATCCATCGCATCGGTTCCGTCCCACTTGAGCGCAACGGGCGAGTCCGGTCCGCGCTCGATAGCGTCCGCATAGGCCCCGATGTTTTCGATATCGTAACTGCCGCGGATCGGCCGCAGCGCGTCGAACTGGCGCCGATCCACCACGCGCGCCAGAGCGGGAAAGCGCCGTGGTACCTGGTAGATCACATTGCCGCGGCCATCGTCATGGAGCACCGGGAGCACGCCGGCGAACTTCTTCGGGTTGGGGAAGTCGTGATAGATTTCCTGCGAAGTCTGGTCGTTGACGAGAACGGCCCCGACGCCGAAGGAGACCAGCCAGTGGGTCGCCAATTTCGGATTCTCCCCGTGGATCACTTCTGCCTGCGCAAGCGTTGTCAATGGATTCAGCAGACCCTGGTCGGACCCGCCGCCCACCTGGGCGAGATTGTTCCATGCGTCGTACCAGAAACGAACCGAGCCGACGGGCATCGCGCGCGTGTCCGCCTGGTTGCGGGCCATCCAGTCCTGCATCTGATATTCGACGCGCTGGCGGTAGTCCGGCTCGCGGACATAAATGCTCCAAGGCCGCCACAGGTATTGATGAGCGAAGCTGAAGCTAATCACAACGATCAGAGCGGCGCACGTCCTCGAGACCCAAGGTTTGCGAAACAGAAACCGCGTCCGAGTCCACGAGTTGCCGTTCGACCAGAGGCGCCGCAGGCCCTCGGTGGCCAGCAGAATCGCCGCGAGATCCAGCTCCGGGATCAGCCGTCCCGGTTCGCCGATTACGCGAAAGTTCAGGAAGTGGTTGCCAACCACATTCAGGGTGAAGAACAGGAACGCGCCCCAGAGAAAAACGGGATACGCGAGGTGTTGCTTCCCGCGCGCGTGGCGGTCGCTGATGAGAATGAACACAACGGCCACCGCGATTGTTACCCACAGCGACCAGCGGTTCCCTGCCTGAGAGACGAACTGCATGTTGCGCAGCGTGACCAGAAGATAGGATGGAACCATCCAGAAGGCTGTGAGGCCCCAGGCGAGCACCGCGATCGCAGCGGCGCGAAGCACGATCCAATGGTCCTGATGGGTGATCCACAAACTCCAGACGAGGATCGGAAAGAGCATCGCCAAAGCGACGCCGCCATAGAAGTTGTTGGAAAACACCAGAGCCGAGCAAACCGCGGCGCCGGCCAGAGCGGCGGGCCGGTACTTCTCAATTGCGCGAAAGGAAAAAGCCAGCGCGAAGCCGATCACCGCGAGCGCCGTTATGTGAGGGCCTTCGCCGTAGCGTACCAGCGAACTGAGGCGTTGCGGGACGAGCAGCCAGGAGTCCTCGCGAATATTTTTCAGGACGAGGAAAGACGGCGACAGCAGCGCCGTCGCGGCCGCGGCCAACCAGGCCGGCCAGCGCTCCCGGCCTCCGATCCGCACCAGCAGATAGACGCCGGCAATTCCAAGCGCGTAGAAAAAGGCGATGTAGATGTGATAGGCGCGGGCTGGAGTCATCCCCGGATAGACCTTGACGAGGAGCGCGGTTCCATATCGCAGCGCCGGCGGATAGACGTAATCGAAGCGCGTACCGCAATACCAGAGCGGCTGCCACTGGGGGTGCGGCCAGTGTTCGGCCAGGAACCGCGCGTCGGCGATGAAGGTGCTCTCGATGGACGCCCACTGCTGCAAATACTTGATCCGGTACAGAGGCCCGATCAATGCGGAAGCCAGCAGGAAAACGACCAGAAGATCCAGGGCAATGGCGACCTTCGGACGATTCAGTGTTTCGCGGAGTCGCAAGAGGTGTACGTGCGCCAAACAAGGATATTAGCTTTCCGGCGCTCCAGATTCAAATGGCTTCGTGTGCGGGTGAGGTGGGCCCCTGGGCTGAGACAGTCAGTTAAGACACTGTTCCCCGTTCCGTGAAAATTCATTGTACGGCGGTTCGGTTCCATTACAAGATTGCGGTCGTGGACGACCGCGGATTCTTTCTCA
>JBJXGR010000478.1:0-11564 GCA_046160045.1 Bryobacteraceae bacterium | reverse complement strand
TTCGTTACGCGAGCTGTCGAGGAAAAGCTTTCCCAGGGTAGTCTGAGCAGGGGCAAACCCTGGCTGGAATGTGCCGGAGAACTAGCCCATCTCCACAAAGAGACTGTGCGGATCCAAAAGATCATCGACGAGGAATTTGAACAGATCGAACCTGAGGACCAGACTTGATTCTGGACACGAATGCTCTTTCCGCTTATCTTGACAGGGCGCCGGAAGCGGTTGAGATCGTTTCCGACGCTTCCGAGATTGCGATCCCTGTCGTTGTCGCTGGCGAGTTCGCATTCGGTATCGCACAGTCCCGCCACCGCGAGGAGTACGAAAGATCCCTGCAGCGAATGCTGGACCGATGTACCGTCCTGGATATTGGAATTGAGACCGCGCGCCACTACGCGGCGATCCGGTTGGAACTGAAGGGTGCCGGCACGCCAATTCCGGTCAACGACGTGTGGATCGCCGCGCTCAGCCGGCAGCATGCGATTCGTGATGAGCCGCGACACCCATTTCGACTTTGTGGGCGGGTTGAGACGGCGAACATGGTAGTCGTGCAGATCGGGCGGGTTTCTCTGGAATCGGCCGCGTAGATCACGCCAGCGCGAGTGCTTGAATCCGATGGAAAGCCGCCTGCGCCTCTGGCGGCGGGCGTTGCCCCGGGCACGGTAAGCTGAAGGAATATGATTCGCGTGCTGGTGGCTGCGGTCGCGGTGTGCGCGGGCGCGTTCGCACAGAAACTCGATCCCGTCCGATGGACCCTCGACATCGATCCGGCAAGAGCGGGCGGCATCGCGCGCGGCCATTTGACCGCCGTGATGGAACCGGGCTGGCATCTCTACTCCCTCACCGCCGCCCCGCCCGTCAATCCGACCCGATTCACGTTCCCCGATAATCCGGCCGTCGCGTCGGTCGACGTGTTCGTGCCGAAGCCGAGGGTCGCCTTCGACCCCAATTTCCAACAGCAGATGGAGACCTATGAGGAGAAGGCCGAGTTTCTGCTGAACTTCCATCTCAAACCGAACGAGTTCGGGAAGGTACCCGTGACCGTGCTGGTGAGGTATCAGGTGTGCGACGCGACGCGCTGCCTGCCGCCCGTCCGGCGTACTCCGGAAGCCGTGATGCCGGTGGACGCGAGCGCGCCCGACCCTCCGCCGATCCCCGCCGGCTATGAGGAGTTCAAGCCACGAACCGCCCCGGCCGGGACAACGGCAACGGCGCCCGGAAAGGCGCCTTCCGGCGACCTGTTCACTCTGATTCCGGTGGCCTTCGGGTGGGGATTGCTGGCCATTTTCACCCCCTGCGTGTTTCCGATGATCCCGATCACGATGTCGTTCTTCCTCAACCGGCCGCAGGGCAGTCGCGGCCAAGCGCTCGGACACGCGGCCCTGTTTTGCCTCGGGATCATCCTGCTGTTCACCACCATTGGCCTCGCCGTGACCGCCGCCGTAGGCCCGTTCGGCGTCGTGCAACTCGGATCAAACGTGTGGGTCAACGGCTTTATCGCCGCGTTGTTCCTGGTGTTCGCGCTCAGCCTGCTCGGGGCGTTCGAGATCACGATTCCTTCAAGCGTGCTGACGCGGTTGAACCGCGAGTCGGAACGCGGCGGGATGCTTGGCACCCTCGTCATGGGCCTCGCGTTCTCGCTGAGTTCCTTCGCCTGCATTGGGCCGTTTGTCGGACCCCTGCTGGCGGCCGCTGCCCAGAGCGGGAAGGTGCAGCCAGTGGTGGGCATGGCCTCGTTCGCGGCCGGACTCTCCGCGCCGTTCTTTCTCCTGGCTGCGTTCCCGTCGTACCTGCGGCGGTTGCCGCGCGCCGGTGGATGGCTGCCTCGCGTCAAGATCGTAATGGGCTTTGTGCTCCTGGCCATCCTCCTCAAGTACGTCAGCAGCATCGACCAGGTGATGCAGTGGAACGTGTTGACGCGCGAGCGCTTCCTGGCGTTGTGGATCGTGCTCTTCAGCATGCCAGGACTCTATCTGCTGGGCTTTCTGCGCATGGAGGGTGTCTCGCGCGAGCAGGATGTCAGCCTGGGCCGCCTTCTGACCGGCATCGCGTTCCTCGCCTTCGCCATCAGCCTGGTTCCCGGTATCTGGGGGACGCCCCTCGGCGAACTGGATGCCTACGTGCCCCTGCCCTCGCGCTCGGGCTTCACCGCGGCGAAGGGCGCTCCTGCACAACTCGCCTGGTCGAAGAACAACCTGAAGGAAGCGCTGGCCCGGGCAAAGGCGGAAGGCAAGCACGTGTTCGTCAACTTCACCGGCTACGCCTGCACCAACTGCCATTGGATGAAGGCCAACATGTTCACCCGGCCCGAGATCGCCGAGGCGATGAACCGCTTCGTGCTGGTTGAGCTGTACACCGACGGCTCCGACCCCTCCTCCGAGCGGAATCAGCGATTGCAGGAATCGCGCTTCCAGACGATCTCCATCCCTTACTACGCCATTCTCGACGGCAATGATAAGGTTATGGCGACGTTTCCGGGCCTGACGCGCAACCCGGAAGAATTTCTGGCGTTCCTGAATCAGGGCGCCGCCAAGCCGCTCTGAGCTCATCCATGAAACTTCTCGCATCCCTGGTCCTGATCCCCGTTCTCGCACAGGCCGCCGGACCGGCCTTTCGCGGCTATCCCGCGGCGGCCTCCGAGCGGCAGCGGCAGCTGGAAGAGAAACTGCGCGCGATTCCCGAACCGCATCGCGTGCGGGAGTACATCCGGCGTATGTCCGAAGAGCCACATCACGCCGGATCGCCGGGGTCGAAGAAAGTGGCCGAGTACGTCCTGGGCCTGCTTCGGGACTTCGGCCTCGACGCGCGGATCGAGGAGTTCGAAGCGCTGCTGCCCTATCCAAAGCGGCGCAGCCTGGAGATGTTGGAACCGCATCCGTTCATCGCGAAGATGCAGGAGCCGAAGATCGCCGAAGACAAGGACTCGGGCGACGGAGACCAGTTGGCAACGTTCAACGGCTACTCGGCCGACGGCGACGTCACCGCGCCCATTGTGTATGTGAACTACGGAATCCCGGCCGATTACGACGAGCTCAAGAAACTTGGCGTCGACCCACGCGGGAAGATCGTGATCGCGCGCTATGGCGCAAGCTGGCGCGGCACCAAGGCGAAGGTCGCAGCCGAGCATGGCGCCTTGGGCGTGTTGATCTATTCAGACCCGAAGGAGGACGGGTACTTCGCCGGCGACGTGTATCCAAAGGGCGGCTACCGTCCGAAGGATGGGGTACAGCGGGGCAGCGTGATGGACATGCCGATTTATCCGGGCGATCCGCTTTCGCCGGGGTGGGCTTCGGAGAAAGGCGCGAAGCGGCTTAGCCTGGCAGAGTCGAAGACGATCATGAACATCCCGGTCCTGCCGCTTTCCTATGGAGACGCGCTGCCGATTCTTGAGAGCCTGGACGGACCGGTGGTTCCGGATGGTTGGAAAGGAGCGCTTCCGATCACCTATCACGCGGGGCCCGGGCCGGCCAAGGTTCACTTGAGGGTGGAGCACGACTGGTCGACCCGGCCGGTCTATAACGTCGTCGCCCGTATTCCGGGAACCGAACTGCCGGATCAGTGGATTCTCTACGGCAACCATCACGACGCATGGGTTAACGGAGCGGCCGATCCCTGCAGCGGCGCCGCGGCTTTGCTTGAAACCGCGCGCGCGATCGCCGAGCTGCTGAACGAGGGGTGGAAGCCCAAGCGCACCATCGTCTTCGCCGTGTGGGATGCGGAAGAGTACGGCCTGATCGGCTCGACGGAATGGGTGGAGAAGTATGCCTCCGAGCTCGATCGGAAGGCGGTGGTTTACTTCAACACGGACATGAATACCAAGGGCACGCTGGGGGTGGGCGGCTCGCACGTGCTGGAGGAATTCATGGCCCAGGTGCTGCGCGACGTGAATGCTCCGGGCAAGGACAAGTCACTGCTGGAAGCGGCTGAAGAAAAGAAGACCAAAGACGGCAAGGCGGCGCCGTTCCGCGTGGAGGCGGCTGGATCGGGTTCGGATTACACGGCCTTCCTTCATCACGTGGGAGTCTCGTCGCTGAACCTGGCGTTCAGCGACGGCGTGTCCGGCGGGGTCTACCACTCCATTTACGATTCGTTCGACTGGTACAACCGCTTTGCGGACAAGGACTACATGTTCGGCCGTGCGCTCGCGCAGATCACCGCGACGGCGATTCTAAGGCTGGCCGATGCGCCCCTGCTGCCGTTCGAATTCCCGCGATTGGCGCGGACGATCTCCGGGTACATCGAAGACGCAGGCAAGATCAAAGGCGGAGAGAAGCTCAATCTGGCGAATCTGCGGCGGGAGGCGGGTCTGCTGGTGCGCGAAGCGAAGGCCTGCGAGAGCCGCTATCAGCAAGCCGCCGGCAAGGTGGCGGACGCGCCGGCGGACCGGTTGACGCACGTGAACGAGCTTTTGTTCCGCACCGAGCGGTCGTTCCTCCGGACGCAGGGACTGCCCGGGCGCGAATGGATGAGGAATCAGATCTACGCGCCGGGCGCCTATACCGGGTACAGCGCCAAGACGCTGCCGGGGGTCCGGGAAGCCGCCGAGGCCGGCAACTGGGACGAGGCCAATCGCCAGGCTGAGGTGTTAGCCGGCGTTCTTCGGGCGATCCGAACTCATGTCCGGGAAACCGAACACGCGCTGGCGCGGCTGTAGTGGGAAGGAGTCTGACCCGAGCGTCGACTTTCCTTCTCACCCCGTTTGCAGTAGCATAATCCCCATGGATCGCCGATACTTCGTCCGTCTTACCTCGGCCGGCGCCGCCGGCGGCCTGCTCGGCTACTCGGCCGCCAAATCGGCCGTTCCCTCGGGAACCAAGCTGGGAACGTTCTTCACCGACCAGCCCAAAGAGGACGACCTTGCCATGCTGCGCCACGCCGGCGTGGAAGCGGTCTCCATCTGGACCTCCATCGAGAACAACAACGCCGACTGGATGATCCAGACCCGGCGGCGCATGGAAGCGAACGGCGTCCAGGTCTACAACATCGGCGTAATCGACCTGCACTGCGATCCGACGCTGGTGCTCGGCCTGCCCGGCGTGGACAAAAAGATCGAGCAGTACAAGACCTACCTCGGCAATCTCGGCCGCGCGGGCATTGGCTACACCACCTACGCCCACATGTCGAACATCAAGAATCAGTCGACGCCGGGCTTCTACCAGACGGCGGCAGGCACCACTCGCGGCAATGCCCCCACCCGCGAGTTCGATCTCGCCATCGCCAGGAAACTGCCGAACTCGTTCGACAAGGTCTACCAGGAGGACCACATCTGGAAGACGTTCACCAGCTTCATCCGCGCCGTGATCCCGGTTGCGGAGAAGAACAAGGTGCGCATCGGCCTTCATCCGGACGATCCGCCAGTGGATTCGCTCGGCGGCGTGGCGCGCATCTTCCGCAACTATGCCGGCTACCAGCGGGCTTTCGAGATCGCCCAGAGCGAGAACTTCGGCGTGTGCTTGTGTGTCGGGACGTGGGGCGAGGGCGGCCAGGGCATGGGGAAGACTCCGGTGGAAGCGGTCGCGGCCTTCGGGGCCAAGCGCGTTTTCAAAGTGCATTTCCGCAACGTGAGTTCGCCGCTGCCCAAGTTCAAAGAGACGTTCATCGACAACGGCTACCTGGACATGTACAAGGTGATGAAGGCGCTGAAGGGAGTCGGGTTCCAGGGCATCGTGATTCCCGATCACGTGCCGGGAGGCGGTTATCCGCAAGCCAACAACGCCTACACGATTGGGTACATGAAAGCCCTCCGCGATCGCGTCAACGCGGAAGGGTAGGCGCAACGCCCGCCGGGCTTTCGCTCCTGGCAGGCAACACTCTGAGGGCGCTGCCCGGCCCTTGTCGCGGATTATGCTTCCGCCAGGGCTTTCATCAATGCCATCGGGTCGTCACCGAGAAACGCCCGTGTTGCCAGCGATGTGTCCAGATCGGCAATCAGCAGTGTCTCTTGCGCCAACTCCGATGCGCGAAGAATCAGTCCATCCGGGCCGACGATCAGCGAACGGCAGTTATTCCGCGGATGACACATGTTGGCGGATACAAAGAAGATGCCATTCTCGGCCGCTCGGGCCACGATCAGGGCCTCCTGGACCGGCTGTTTCCATTCCATGCCCGGCAATACGTGATTGAACTGCGGATGGAAGACGATCTTGGCGCCACCCCGTGCGAGTTGCCGCGTGGTCTCGGGAAATCGAAATCCCTCGAAACAGATCACCAACCCCATCGGAATGTCTCGAAACGTGAACGAAGTGGGGCCGGAGCCGGGTGTATAGGCCAGTGCATCTTTCGGCGTGAGCCTGGACTTGTGGTGGGTCGCAAGGATGACCCCGTCTGCGTTAATCGCGACGGCGCTGTTGAACGGCTTGGCGCCGAAGTTCGGAGTTTCCGTGCCGACGATCGCGCCAATCCTCAGTTGCGCGCACGTTGCCGAAATGCACTCAATCGCGCGGGCGAGCCCTGCATCGTCGCACGGTGCATCCGTCTCCAACATTCCCACCCGATAGCCAGTCAGATGAGTCTCGGGAAAGCACAGAAGCTCGACGCCCTCCGCCGCAGCTTTCCCAAGGTAGGTGAGCACCGTGGAGAGATTCTCTGAAAGCCGGCAACTGGGAGGTAGTTGCGCCGCCGCGACGCGGATCGTCGTTCCGCCAGAAGTGTCGTTCATTCCCATCCGGCATGTCCTCCCGAGTCTCCCGTGACGAAAAGGCGGTCCCGTCCGATGGCACGGACGCCGCACAGCCATTTAGGAGTAGAGGAACCGCGAGTGTTTCAGCAGTCTCTCCCATCCCTACGTCTGCCAGGAACCAGCACCACGGCCGCCGCGTGCTCATTTGATTATGGTACGCGTTTTGATTGGCGCGGCCTTTGCTGTACCTGCGCCTACAGCTTTTCGTACTTGTAGCTCGCTTTCCACGCTGCTGTCTTCAAAGCCTGCGCATGGTCAACATGGGCCTCTTCAAAGCGACCTCCCGCAACTTCGGGTCCGGCAACTGTTTCGCATCGGGGATCTGATGCAGTTCGGCTTTATGGAGGAACCAGAGGTCATCCCTGTCTCTCAAGAAGTTGGAAGAATCGCCTCGATCCTGTCCGGCGGAGTGGCCCCTCGTCGAGCGGGTGATCCGACTACCCCAGGGCGTTGTCCCTGGTGATGACTTCCGCGTTGAGATACGGCCGCAGCGGTTCGGGAACGACTACGGAGCCATCCGCCTGCTGGTAGTTCTCGACAATCGCGACCCAAGTCCGGCCAACGGCCAGGCCGCTTCCGTTCAGGGTATGCGCCGCTTCCGCCCTGTCTTTTCCGCTCCTGCACTTGATGTTCGCCCGCCGCGCCTGGAACGCCTCGAAGTTGGAGCAGGACGAGATTTCTTTGTAGGCGCTTTGACCCGGCAGCCACACTTCGATGTCGTAGGTCTTCGCGGAAGAAAAACCCATGTCGCCGGTCGACAGGACTACGGTGCGGTAGGGCAATCCAAGGCGCTGCAGGATGTCTTCCGCATCCGACGTCAGCTTCTCCAGTTGTTCGTAGCTCTGTTCGGGGCGCGTGAACTTGACCAGTTCCACCTTCTGGAACTGGTGCTGGCGGATGATGCCGCGCACGTCGCGGCCGTAAGAGCCGGCCTCGCTGCGGAAGCACGGCGTATAGGCGCAGAGGGAGATCGGGAGTTGACGGGCGTCCAGCACTTCGTCGCGATACAGATTGGTGACCGGCACTTCGGCGGTGGGGGCCAGCCAGAAGTCATGTCCCTCGCATTTGAACAGGTCTTCGGCGAATTTCGGCAGTTGCCCGGTGCCGAACAGGCTGGCCGAGTTGATGAGGAAAGGGGGAAGGACCTCTCGATAACCGTGCTCGCGCGTGTGAACGTCGAGCATGAAGTTGATCAGCGCGCGCTCGAGTCTCGCCCCCAGGCCCCAGTACACCGCAAAGCGCGCGCCCGTGACCTTGGCGGCGCGTTCCATGTCGAGAATGCCCAGTTCCGGCCCGAGGTCCCAGTGAGCCTTGGGCTCAAAAGCAAAGGAAGGCGGAGTCCCCCACCGGCGGACTTCCACGTTGTCCTCGGAACCGCAGCCAACCGGTACGCTTTCATGCGGCAGGTTGGGGATGCCCGCCAGCAGATCGCGAAACTCCACTTCCAGTTGCTTGACCTGTTCGTCCAGACCCGAAATACGCTCCCCCAACTGGCGGACATCCGTCTGCTGCGCCGACGTGTCGACGCCTTGCTTGCGGAGTTTGGCGATCTCCTGGCTCTCGGCGTTGCGGCGGGCCTTGAGCTCCTCGGCTTCCGCGATGGCTGAACGGCGTCTCGCGTCCAGGTCCCGGAATCCGTCCAGGCCGACGGCATTCGGACGCGTCGCTAGCCGCGCCGCGACTGCCTCCAGATTGGCCCGGAAGAAACTTAGATCGTGCATGCCCCTATGCTAGCGCAAGACGCTTTTGCGCCAGCCGTCTCGAGGGGGTCAGTATTGGGGACGCTCTTGCCGGCGTGCCGGGGACGTCCACAATGCCGGCTCCGAAGAAACGCAACCGTGTCTTTCATACCCTCGAAGTGCCCATCCGTGCAGGGCGCTTCATTGCGTGTCACGCAATCGTGCGAGACTCAGTAAGAACAAGATCTTATGGCCAGAATCACTATCATTGCCGGTCTCCTGCTCGTTCTGGTGGGCCTTGGATTCTTTATTGGTACGGGAATGGAGCATCGCACCGCGCTGATCCCGGTCGCATTCGGCGCGGCCCTGATCGGCCTCGGACGCCTGGCGCGATCCGAGGAGCGCCGCAAGATGGCGATGCATCTCGCAGTTGTAATCGCCCTCCTCGGTTTCGGCGGCACCGCAAGGGCATTGGGAAAGGTCGTGCAGTATCTTTCCGGACAACCGGTGGATCGGCCGGCCGCGGTGATCGCTCAGGCGATCATGGCCATTGTCCTGGGCGTATTCGTGGCTCTTTCGATTCGCTCCTTCATGCAAGCGCGGCGTAACCGGGCCTCCTAGAAGCAATCATACCCATGGCTATCGTTCGAGTGACTCGAGGTCCCGCCGACCTCGTTTCTCCATCCCACGTAAGCGGCGGAGAGACCTGGCGCTATGGGCTCGCCTATCCCTTTCAGGTCGCGCCGCGACTGGGCGGGATCCTCTGCAACATCCGGCGCGAGTTCGGCCCCGGTGTCGACTTCGAGGTCGGGAGCGATGTCGTGTTGTTCGACAACCTGCGGGCAATGGGTAAGGCATTCGCCATCTCGCGGAATCACGAAGGGCCGAATCCGAAGACGAAACCACCCAATCAGCCCGCCATCATGGTGAAGTACCCGATCCAGGGCGGCTTTGTTCCCCTGGGGGCGAAGCGGACCGATGGCTCGCCGCATCCCCACGCCGGCACCGGGTTCGGAGTGGTCAGCGTTCAGGCGTGGCCGCCGGACGACCGGTATGTGCCCAAGCGCCGGAGCGGCGAAGCGGCCGTGTATCTCGGCCGCCGGCCCTACCCGGGAGTGGAGCGCTACGAGTTCAACGAGCTTCAGCAGTACCGGTTCGACGGCAGCGAATTCCGCGCGCTCAAGACGGAAGCCGTGGCGTTCAGTGATCTGATCAGCGGCTGGACGATTCTCAACCGTGGCATCACGTGCGCCATCGCGGACGGAGACGATCTCCTGCTGCCCCTGGTCGGCGGCAAGGAGGAATCCCGTTCGGGCGCTGGAATCTCGCGCTGGAAACACGGGGACAACGGCTGGCGCGCGGTTTCGTTCACTCCGGTGTCCGGGGCCGATCAAGCCTTCGAACCGAGCCTGATCCGGGACACGGATGGATCGCTGCTGATGTGCGCGCGCGGCTCGGGCGAGGAGTATTACAACGACGTGCGGGTATGGCGGTCGACGGATGGGGGGGCGCAGTGGAAGAAGATCATCCACGCGCGCGGGATCATCTCGAGCACGCCTGTGGTGCTAAACCAGGCGGCTGACGGCACTCCGTATGTCGTCGCCAATCTGAACGAGGTGCTGATGCACCCGACCGATCCGCGGTACCGGTATCCGGTCGACGCGCAAGGGCGGACACGCGCCGGAGGATGGCTGCGCGAGAAGCTGTGCCTGTGGCCTCTGAACGCCGGACGGACCGAACTGGAAGCCCCGATCCTGGTGCGCGACTGCCGTGCCGATTTCGGCGCGCCTCCGGGCGGCACCACCTGGAACATCGACCATCCGATCGCGGCAACGCTCCAACTCGCCGATGGCGCCTGGCACAATGTCCTGGCCGTGCGCGTGGTGGAGCGCGGCGAGGTCACCCACCTGATGGGGCCGACGCCGCAGACCGGTACGTACCTGGAAGAAGTGGTGTCGTCGGGCACGGCGATTCCCACGTGGAGATTTTAGGATGAACCGCAGAGAGTTCCATTGGATGCTGGGCGCGGCCGCCGCTGGATTGCCGGCCTCGGCGGCGGAGTCGAAGATCACGGGCGTCTCGCGCGGGCGCTTGGATCTGATCGCCCCACGCGACACGCCCCCGGGCGAGACCTGGCATTACCAGATTGCCTTGCCGTTTCAGGTAACGCCCGTGCTGGCGGCGATCTTTTGCAACGTCCGCAAGGGCTTCGCGCCGGGAGGCGATTTCGAGACCGGTAACGATGTGGTGCTGTTTGACGATCCCTTGCGCGTACGGGCGGAGAGCGCCGTGGTGTTGAGCCGCAATCAGGAGGAGGCGAATCCCCACGACGGCGGTAAGCGCGGCGTGCTGGTGAAGTATCCGTCGCGCGGCGGGTTCATCCCCGTCGGCTGCCGCCGCGCGGATGGTTCGCCGCATCCGTGCGCCGGCACCGGTTTCGCGATCAATCAGGCCCTTGCGTGGCCCTTGCAGTCCTCACGGCAGTACTCGGGCGCGCAGACCTACCAGTTCTTCGAATTGCAGCAACTGGCGTTTGACGGCAAGACGATTCGGATCTCCAGCCACAGCCGCGTCGGAATGAACGAACTGGTTGACGGATGGCTGATTCACGATGGCGGGTTGACCAACGCGATTCCCGACGGCGACGATCTGATCGTCGGAATGACCGGCGGCCGGCCTGCGGGTTCGGGTGGCGCGAACGACCCCAACCGCGTGAGCGGTGGCGCGGGAATGATGCGATGGAAGCGCCGGGGAGACCGCTGGATGCCCGTGTCGTTCGTGCCCGTCACCGGCCAGGAACATTCGTTTGAGCCGAGCCTGATCCGGGACGTTGACGGCTCGCTGCTCTTCTCCGCTCGCGGGACCCAGGAAGGTCTGAAGCACGCGATTCGGGTGTGGCGCTCGGCGGACGGCGGGAACACCTGGAAAGAAATCATCCACGTCCGCAACGCCATCGCCAGCACGCCCGTGTCGCTGAATCAGGCCGCCGATGGCACACCCTACGTGGCAGCGAATCTGTATGAAGTGCTGATGAGGAAGATTGCGCCGGAGTTCCGGCCGAAGCCCGATGCCGAGGGCCGCGTGCGCGGCGCCGGTTGGCAGCGCGAGAAACTCTCGTTGTGGCCGTTGAACCCCGAACGCAACGGGTTGGAAGTGCCGATCATTGCACGGGACACCGTCGCCGAGTTCGGACTGCCGCCGCACGGCAGCAC
>JBJXGR010000477.1:0-9782 GCA_046160045.1 Bryobacteraceae bacterium | reverse complement strand
AAGGCCGTTCCGACCGGCGGAGATTCCGGAGATCCTCACGGAACTCCTCCGCTCCGTAGTGGATCGGTATCTTCCGATCGGCCAGCAGGGCCTGAAAGGCGAGTTGGCTCACCTCGGCAAGCCGGCTCGCTTGCGCGAGCGTCAGCCGCTCCTGTTGAAACAGAGTCAGGGCGAGTTCCTTCTTCAGTTCTGGCTCACTGAGATGAGCCGCGGCGAGCACCTCGTCTGAAATAGTTACCGCCACGTCGCTTGGATTGTACCATCCGTCTCGACTCGATGGTTACAAAGAGATTGACATTTGATGTTCGCGTTGTCTCCTCTAGCTTTTCCTAGCCCCGGATCACACTCGCTCCGGGAGCCTACGTCACTTGGGTCCAGGAAGCCGGGGGATCGCGCAGGAATTCAGTGGTCAAGGAATGCTTGACTACTGAGAAGCGCTGGTGTTACATCCCGCCCACGGGATAGGATAATTGCTTGGCGCATTTTCTTTTCGTCGATGAGAGCGGGTACGACGCAGGAGAGTCTCCGTACGGTGTCCTCGCGGGCATTGGCGTCGAAAGACCGGGATCTCTGGAGTCTCGTCAAGGACATCCGCGCCGCTGAACGCAGTCACTTTGGAGGCGTTCAATATTCCGGCGGTGAACGGGAGCAGCTCAAGGCGAAGAAGTTGCTGAAGCGCAAAGTGTTCCGCCAAGCCGCCGCGCTTGAGCCCTTTCCGCCTGAGCAGCGCGCCGTCCTTGCTCGTGAGTGTCTGGAACAAGGAGACCGGGCTGGTGCGCGTCAGATCACCGCTCTGGCGCAGGCAAAGATAACGTACGTCCTGGAGTTGCTGGATTTTGCTGGATATTTGCGCGCGCTTCCGGTGCAAGGTCTTTGCGAGCGTGGTGAGCAAGACGTCGCCGCCCCCGAGCCGTGATCACCTGCGTAAAGACTATGCGTATCTTTTCGAGCGTTTCTTCTACTACCTCGAGGATTTTGGGCCCTCGGCGTACGGGATCGTCGTGTTCGATGAACTTGAGAAAATCCAGAGTCATCTCTTGGTTGGGCAAATGGATCGGTACTTCAAACTCACCGCGCGGGGCCGTCAGCGGTCCAGCCAGATTCTGCCGGAGCCTCTGTTCGTCCATAGTGATTTGACCACGGGCGTCCAACTGGCCGATCTCGTGGCCTACACGATTTCTTGGGGAGTTCGCTTCAAAGGCATGGACGCGCCGGTCCGAAAGGAATTGAATGAACTCGCGCAACGGGTAGTCCAACTGCGACACCGAAGCATTCGGGAGGTCAACCAAACCCCCAATTTTGTGGTCTGGAGCTTGGCCTACATCCGGGACCTCAGATCGAGAGTGGAGCGCGATACGGACGTAGTCGAGGAACTCTTGCGGGAAGACGAACAGCCCGGCGGAAACTAAAAAGGCAATGCAGCCGTAGCCACAAAGCCTCCGAATCCATAATAGCAGATCCTGTCCGAACGTCAAGGATTCTCGTGTCGCCCTGCCTGGCCCCCACAGTGGGCATCATCCTTATCGGGAATCTTCTCGTTGTCGTCTCCAGCAGACGACAATCACAACGGCCTGCAACCGCGCGCGTGAAAAGCACGCCACGGGCCTGTCGCCGGTGTGGAGTCCCGGACTCGCGTGGAGTCCGGACGCCCAAAGCAGTCCCGTGGCGTCCACCGGCGTCCACGGCGTGATCGGCTAAGTCTTGTGTTTCCGTCGTTCCTGCCTGCAAGTGATTGATATTTCTTAAATGGCATGGAAGAGGTCAAGGGGTCGAATCCCGTCAGGTCCACCAAAACATCCCACAACATTTCAAAAACTTAGACCCCGCTCGTGTGTCCGGACTCCTCGACGATGCACTCGGTGAGGTCCAAATGAGGTCCAAATGAGGTCCAACCAAGGTCCAGGCAGCCAACCTTCCATTGATAGGCATGGACCGCAGATGACTACCGCCCGATCCTGCTGAACCGCCGCGCGTTGGTATCCATGGTGGCTGCGGTAGCCATCGCCCTGCCCCGCTTCGTCCAGGACGAAGAAAAAAGTGTCCTTATATAGCAGATCGGCCCGACGGCTCCCATGGGTACCAGCAGTGACGCACCCGTCAGCGGTCGTTGAGGGCGCTCCAATCGATCAAGGTGGTATCGTGTCACTGGAATGCCTCTCGGCTGGCTCATCACGGTTTACCGGCAGGTAGACGGCGGTCGATCCCCGGCACAGGCGCAATCCGAACGGGGCGCACCGATAGCGGTTTGGCATGGGAATCAAACGCACGCACGACTGCACGTTGGCGGGCTGTCGGTGTTGACGCATAATGGAGTTACGATGACGCGCGACCAGGCCATCGCCGCAATAACAGATCGGCTCGTCGAGTACTATCGTCCCGAGCGCATCTACCTGTTCGGCTCCGAAGCCCGCGGCGATGCCGGTCCAGACAGCGATCTGGATTTCTGTGTTGTGGTTCCGGACGATACGCCCGCTGAGTTGCTTCGAGACGGCGGCATTTACAGCCTGTTGCGCGGCATGGGTTATCCGAAAGACATTGTGCCCTGGCGACGCAGCGATTTCGAAGCCCGCGCAGCGCACGTCCGCACCTCATTGCCGGCGACCATCGTTCGTGAAGGCAAGCTGCTCTATGACTCCCGACCAGTTGCGGCATGAGGAGACCCGCACTGTCAGCAGGCGGTGGAGAAGGCGCTCAAGGCGTTCCTGACGTTTCACGAGCGGACCTTTCGCAAAACGCATGATCTCGGCGACCTGAGCCCCGAGTGCCTGGCCATTGATGGGGCTGCGCCCGGCAAGCTTCGAGACGAGTCTCGAAGCCGCAGACACGAGTGTCCGCGCCACAAATCGTTCCGCAGGTTCTTGGGTTAGCTCCTATGCCGCTGGACCGGTTCGACGTGACTTACACTGGGAGAACCTATGTCGATGCGAATCCTTCTCCCCACCACCGCGATCCTGTTGACCCTGGCGGCGATGGCCGCCGAGATCAAACTGCCGCCGCCCTATCACACGCCCTCCTCGACCAACCGCCCGCGAGTGATTCCGCAGCCGGACGGATCGGCGTTGCGCGTCCCGGCGGGATTTACCGCGGAGAAGTTCGCCGACGGCTTCACGCAACCGCGGATCATGATCCTCGGACCGTCCGGCGAGATCCTGTTGAGCGACAGCAAGGGCGGAACCATCTACGTGATCCAGCCTGGCCGCAAGAAGCTGATCGAGAACCTCGACCGGCCGTACGGCATGGCGTTTCACAAAGACTGGCTATACGTGGCGGAACCGACCTCCGTCAAGCGCTACCGCTACGACAAAGCCGGGATGAGGGTGGCCCTGCCGGGCGAAGAGGTTATCAACATGAAGGATTTCGGCAAGGGGCATTGGACGCGGTGCATCCTGTTCGACAAAGCCGGCAGCAAACTGTATGTCGGGATCGGCTCGGGGTCGAACGTCGACCACGGGGAGCCTTCGATGCGCGCGGCGATCAACCGCTTCAACCCCGACGGCTCCGGTCAGGAGATCTACGCCGCGGGCACCCGCAATCCGACCATGATCCGCTGGTATCCAGGCAGCCAGTCGCTCTGGGTGGCGGTGCAGGAGCGCGATGCGCTGGGCGACGACCTGGTGCCGGACTACTTTACGGCGGTCAAACAGGGCGGCTTCTACGGGTGGCCCTACGCTTACATCGGCCCGAACGGCGATCCGCGGCGGAACGAGAAACCGGACCTGGTGAACAAGACCCTCGCACCCGACCTGGTGCTGGGAGCGCATGTCGCCGTGCTGGACTTCCTGTTCTACACAGGCAAGCAGTTCCCCAAGGAGTACCACGGCGGCGCGTTCCTGGCGTTCCACGGATCCTGGAATCGTTCGAAGCGCGTGGGGCAATCGATCGCATATGTGCCTTTCAAGAATGGGAAACCCGCCGGCGAGCCGCGCGAATTCCTCACGGGATGGATGATGGGGCCGGACAAGGCGGAGGTGTGGGGACGGCCGGTCGGCCTCCTCCAGATGAAAGACGGCAGCCTGCTGGCATCCGAAGACGGCAACGGCACCATCTGGCGGATCTCCTACAAGGGCAACTAAGGGTTGACTCGAATCGCGAAAGCCGGAAGCGCCTGCCTCGTCCTCGGGCAGGCGCTTCTGTGGGTAGCGGCCGCAGCCCCGTTTTCTCACGAATTTCACCTCGGGCAGTTGAAGCTGAGTTGCACCTCCTGCCACGCCACCGTCGAGTCCAGCACGAAACTCGAGGACAACAACCTGCCCGCAAAGGAGGTCTGCTTCCAGTGTCATCAGGAGGCGGTGATCAAGTCGCCGCGGCAGACTCTGCTCCGCAGGTTCAACCACAAGAAGCATCTGTCGATGGGCAAGCTCACGCCCGTCCTGATCGCCGCGGTGAAGTCGAAGCAGTATCTGACCCCGGCCGGCAGTTTGCTGGAAGATTTGCGGGCCAGTGCGGGTACGGCCTGCGGCGCCTGCCATCGCGGAATGGAGCGGGCCGCTGAAACGAGCCATGCGAACTTTCCGCGCATGGCGGACTGCGTGGTGTGCCACACGCCGATCGATCCGCCCTTCACCTGTGAGTTCTGCCACGACAAAAGCGCACCCCTGAAACCCGCCAATCACACACCCGCGTTCCTCGACGAGCACAACCGCAAGGACGCCAGGCTCGACAAGACGAGCTGTGCCGTGTGCCACGGGCGCAGATTTACTTGTCTGGGCTGCCACTGATCCCCTACACTTAAAGGTCCCGTAATGTCCCAGGCGACGGACGCCTACATTCAGGCGAATCAGCACCGCTTTCTCGACGAACTGAAGGACTTCCTTCGGATTCCGAGCATCAGCACGCTTCCGGAGTACAAAAGCGAGATCGAGCGCGCGGCCGCGTTCGTGGCCGAGAGCCTGCGCGGCGTCGGGATGGAGCATATCGAGATCATTCCGACGGGGCGGCATCCGTTGGTCTACGCCGATTGGCTGCACGCGCCGGGCCGTCCGACGGTGCTGTGCTATGGACACTACGACGTCCAGCCGCCGGATCCTTTGGACGCCTGGGAATCGGAGCCCTTCGAGCCGACCATCCGGAACGGGAATCTCTTCTGCCGCGGCGCCGCCGACGACAAAGGCCAGATGTACATGCACATCAAGGCCGTCGAGGCGTTGCGGGCGGTCTATGGCAAGCCGCCGGTCAATCTGCGATTCCTGATCGAGGGCGAGGAAGAGGTTGGCGGGCTCTCGATCTCGCGGTACGTGTCGACGCGGCCGGAACGTCTGAAAGCGGACGTGGCCCTGGTCTCGGACACGCCGATGTACGCCGACGGGGTTCCCACGTTGTGTATCGGGCTGCGCGGCCTGGTGTACATGGAAGTGGAAGCGATCGGGCCGCAGCGCGACCTCCACTCCGGCCAGTACGGCGGCGTGGCCCCGAATCCGCTGTTTGGCCTGATTGAAATTCTGTCGAAGGCGAAGGACGAGCGCGGCCTGATCCTGGTGCCCGGGATCTACGATCGCGTGGAACCTCCGGCGGCGGCGGAGAAGGAAAGCTGGGAGCGGCTGCCGTTCTGTGAGGAGAAGTTCCTCAAGCACGAAGTCGGCGCGATGCGGCTGACGGGTGAGCCGCAATACTCGGCGCTGGAGCGGATCTGGGCCCGGCCCACGTTCGAAGTGCATGGCATCGCCGGCGGGTTCACGGCCCAAGGCGCGAAGACCGTCATCCCGTCGAAGGCGACGGCGAAAGTGAGCTTCCGTCTGGTGCCGAAACAGGACCCGCAGGAAGTGATCGCCGCGTTCAAGCGCTTTGTCGCCGACAACGCTCCGGAAGGCATTCACACCGAGGTGCGCGTGCTCAACGCGAGTGCGGCGACGATGGTGAACCCAAGCCACCCGGCGATTCGCCTGGCGTCGAAAGCGTTCAGCGACATGTTCGGCCAGCCGACGGTGTTCATCCGCGGCGGCGGCTCCATCCCGATCGTCGGCGACCTGGCCAACCATCTGGGGATGCCGTCGGTGCTGATGGGTTTTGGATTGCCGGACGACGGGCTGCACTCGCCGAACGAAAAGTTCCGTTTGGACAACTTCTACAAGGGCATTCGGACCATTGCCCACTTCCTCGAAACGTACGGCGCGACGGTGGCCTAACGGCCGGCGACCGCCGCATCCGCTCACAGTGGGCGTCACCCGGTGCTTCCCACGGAGGAGGAGCAGGCTGAGGAATGATGAACGCAGTACTGAGCACCGGCCCTCTGCCCGGCAGAACCCGGCACCGTCGTCAGAACGAAAGCTTCAGTCCGAACTGGATAATCCGCATCGGATTACGCAGGCTCCGAACTTCACCCATCCGAGGCCCATCCGGGACAAGTGAATTAAGGGTCAGGAAGCCGATTCCGTTCGGCTGCCCAAAGTACGGCGTGTTCAGCGCATTGAAGAACTCCGAGCGGAACTGCAACCTGACTCGCTCGGTGATCGGAAAATTCTTGAACAACCCGAAATCGAGGTTGGTTTGGCCGGGTCCGTTGATGATGTTGTAGCCGGCGTTGCCGAACCGGCAGAGATCCGGACGGTTGGGAATGTTGCAGGTCACCCGGCGGAACGCCTGCGGGTCGAACCAGACCTGGCGGTTCGGATTGTCCAGCCGGCCGTCGGCGATGCGGTCTGGACGGATCCCGGCCGCGCCGGTATTGAGATCGTTGCCCTGCGTCACGGCGAACGGGAATCCGGAGCGGATGGAGAAGATGCCGTTGGACTGCCAGCCACCGGCCACATGTTTCAGCAGCCCTGGGAGGCGCGACCCCGGCATCTCCCACACCCAATGAGCCACCATGTTATGGGTTTGATCGAATCGATAGCGGCCGCGCCCGTCGCGCCGGTCGATCCGCGGTTGCTGGAAGCCGCCCTCTTCGTTGCCGCCGGCTTCTCCGTCTCCATGCGACTTGCTGAACACATACGAGAGGCCTACCGCCAGACCGCCGGAGAAGCGCTTGTCCAGCTTGGTCTGAAGACCGTGGTGGAAGGAGTTGCCCGATGCATCCAGCACCCGGATGTTGGCCAGCGTTTGTACGCCGAGGTTTGGCGTAGCGGGGTCGTAGAAGGACGGGAACGGACGCCGCGCCTGGAAGTTCGAGTCGCCGGAGGGCGCCGCGTCGTTGAACGGAGTCATGCTGTTGCCCACGTGCGAGCCCTTGCTGCCCACATATCCCACCGTCAGCGACAGAGCCCAGGGCAGCTCGCGCTGCACATCGAAGCTCCACTTCCAGATGTCGCCGTCCTTCAGATCGGGCCGGATGTGCAGGACGGCAACGGGCCGGGACACGCCGCGGCTTCCGGTCGCCGTCAGAAAGGGATCATTCAGCGTAATCGGTGTGGTCGACGGCCGGATCCGGCGGGTGTTGACGTTGTAGGTTCCGCCGTCGGCGCCCGGCGAAGGGATTGTCCGTGCCGCATCGGTGACTTGTGAAAACAGCAGGCTGCCGGACTTCGGCGGATTCAGGTTGAGAAGCGTGAAGTTGTTCCAGTGCATCAAATTGCTGAACCATCCCGCGCCCATGCGGACCACCCACTTCTCGGTCGGCCGGTAGGCGATGCCGAGACGGGGCATGTAGAAGTACCGATACTGTTTCCACAGCTTGACCGCTCCGCGCTCGTCGACGAACTCCGGCCCCATGGTGGGAATCAATTGTCCGGTGGCCGGATTGCGGAATTCCGTTCCGCGGCCCTCGCCAGGGAAGTTCAAGCTACGCCACAGCCCCTTCGAGTCGCTGGGGTTCCCGCTGTAATCGAAGCGCAACCCGAAGTTGAGCGTCAGCTTGGGGTGCAGCTTGAAGTCATCGTTGATGTACGTTCCCCAGCGCGTGGAGACGGGGATGGTCAGCGGCAGCCCCTCGGCGGTCTCGGTGCTGGCCGGAACCCCCATCAGGAACGAGGCGTAGTTCAGCCCGGCCTCGTTGCCGCCCCAGTTCACCCGGCCGGTCGACAGGTTCGCGGCGGCGTCGTTCATCTTGATCCGGTTCAGCTCAAAGCCGAACTTGATATTGTGGCGGCCTTTGACCCACGAGACGTGATCGCCGAACTCGAAACGGTCGGGGTTGTTGAACTCCCGGTCGTCATCGATGTTGAACAGCGACATGTTCGGGTAACCATGCTCGTCGGGGGTGAGCGGGCGGTTGCCGTCGCTGGGCACGCGAAACTGGCCGATTCCCAGCGCATCCATCGAGAACTTCTCATCGCCCGTTCTCGGATTCACCAGCCCGAAGTCGAAGAACTGGAAGCCAAAACGGAACTCGTTGATCATGTTCGACTTCACCGTATGCACCCACTGGGTGGCCAGGTTGACGGTTTTCGTGTCGGTGATGTGGTCGAAGTTGGGATTGACACGGGGCACGGTTTGCGTGCTCTCGTTCCAGGCCAGACGGCCAAAGATGCGATCGCGCTCGCTGAAGTAATGGTCGACGCGGCCGAAAATCTGATCCACCCTCAACGGATTCGGCAGGGCCCGGCGGAAGTTGATGTCGAGCGGATCGGCCGCTTCGAATTGTGCGCGGGGGACGATTGGCAGGATGTTGTTCACGATGCCGGGATGGAATCGCGTTCGCGGGATGATGTTGCCGGCAAAGGGATCGCCCGTCAACGGATCCCAGATCAGGATCGGGGTGCGGGCCAGCCGGCCGGTGGCTGGGTTGATGATGCCCGGCAGCACCTCGGAGAAATCGCCGTTGCGCATCTTGTCGGTAGGAAGGTTGGTCTCCCCGATGCTGGTGGTGACCTCGCGCCTCGCTTCCCAGTTGGCCGACCAGAACGTCTTGTTCTTGACGATGGGTCCATTGGCCACAAAGCCAAACTGGTTCAGCCGGCGCGCGTCCTTTTTCGCGCGGGCCCGCCCCGCCGGGAGCTGAAAATTCAGAAAGTAGTTTTCGGCATCGAACTTGTCGTTGCGGAGAAACTCGAATAGCGTTCCGTGCAGCGCGTTGGTGCCGCTTTTCATCGTCATGTTGACCACGGCGCCGCCACCGAAACCATACTCGGCCGAGAAGCTGCTGGTCTGGATCTTGAACTCTTCCACGGCTTCGATGGAGGGGACGAAGGGCGTGATGGCGCGCCTCGGGTCCGCGGCGTTGGTCCCGTCGATGCTGACCACCTGGTGCAACTCGCGCACGCCGTTGGCGCTCACCGAGAACGCGCCGTTGGGGATGTAGCCGCCCTCGCCGTTGTTCAACCCCGACCGGTTGCCGAACTGCACGCCCGGAACCAGGACAGCCAACTGCACGATGTTGCGTCCATTCAGCGGAAGCTCGACGATGCGCTTGTTCTCAATCACGCTGCCGACGGTCGCGTTTTCCGTATTCAGCGTGACGGCCGATGCCGAGACGTTGACCGTCTCGGTGACCGCTCCGACCTCGAGCGTGAAGTCGCGACGCACCTGGGCCGCGGTTTCCACGCGCAAGCCGGTGGCGACCTGCGTCTTAAAGCCTTGCATCTCGCAGCGCACCTGGTAGTTGCCGACCGCGACGAGTTGGAAGCTGTAGAGCCCCGTCTCGTTGGTGGGCAGCGAGCGCTCTACCCCCGTATCCACGTTGCGGATGGTTACATTGGCTCCCTGGACGGGAGCGCCGCTGGAATCGATGACCAATCCTTGAATGGTCTGAGTAACGGATTGAGCGCCGGCGGGCAGGCTGGCGGCCACGGCTATGCAAGCCGCCACCATCCAAGCCCCTGCAGATCCGCCGTTACGGAACGTGTGTGGCATAACAAACCCCCAGTGTCCGCGTATATTACCACAACGGACGAGGAACCCGCCGCTGCCGC
>JBJXGR010000476.1:0-11982 GCA_046160045.1 Bryobacteraceae bacterium | reverse complement strand
CCGCCCCGCACCAACCTGCGGTGATTATTTCCCTTTGACCCGCGTCCGCATGACCACGGGAGTCCCCTCGAACCCGAAGCGCTTCCGCAGTTGATTCACCAGGTATCGTTCGTGGGAGAAGTGCAGGGGATCGCCGCGGTTGGTGAACGCGACGAAAGTAGGCGGACGCACGGAAGCCTGCGTGATGTAGTAAATCTTGCGCTCTTCGAAATGCAGCGCTTCCACGAAGCGGTTCAATTCTCCAGTGGGCACGCGCAGGGAGGCCGATTCGTACCCGTGGCGGATCGCCGTGAACAACCCGCGAATGCCTTCCCCTTTTTTCGCGGACAGGAAGCGCACCGGCGCATAGTCGAGGAACTTCATCTCATCGCGCAGGTCGCGCTCGAAGGCCCGTTTACCCTTGTCGTCGATCAGGTCCCACTTGTTCACCGCCAGCAGCAGGGCGCGTCCGCCTTCGTGAGCGTAGCCGGCGATGGTCGCGTCCAGGGCCAGCACGCCCTCGCTGGCATCGAGGACCACAATCACGACATCGGCCATCCGGATGTGGCGGCGAGCCATCACCACGCTCAACTTCTCGGCCATCAGGCGAGTCTTGCCCTTGCGCCGGATCCCAGCCGTGTCGACGAAGACGTAATCGATCCCGTTGTGCGTAACCGTCTCGTCAACGGCGTCCCGGGTGGTGCCGGCGACCGGCGAGACGATCGCGCGATCCGCTCCGGTAAGAGCATTCAGGAGTGTGGATTTGCCTACGTTGGGACGTCCGATGATCGCCACCCGAATCCGGCGTTGGGCGCTTTCCGGTTGTTCCTCAATCACCGGCAGTCCGGCGGTGATGTGCTCGAGCAACGAGTCGACGCCAAGGCCGTGTTCGGCCGAAACGGGAAACACGTCGCCGATTCCCAACGCGTGGAACTCGTGCGTCAGGATCTCCCGCTTTTCGGTGTCGATCTTGTTCACGGCGAGGGAAACTGGTTTGCCCAGGCGGCGCAGCATCCTTGCCAGGTCCTGATCCGGCGCGGTCATTTCCGCGCGGCCATCGATGAGGAAGATGATATGGCTGGCGGACTCCAGGGCGAATCGCGCCTGCTTCAGGATCTCCCCCGGGATGTAGTCGGAGTCGTCAACGATGATTCCGCCGGTATCGACCAGTTCAAACCGGCGGCCCTGGTATTCCGCCTCCCCGTGGATGCGATCGCGCGTGATGCCGGGTTCGTCGCCCACAATGGAGCGGCGCTTCCCGGTAATGCGATTGAACAGCGTCGACTTGCCGACGTTCGGACGTCCGACGATCACGACCGTAGGCAACACTTCCTTGGTATCCATCGATCAAGAAAAAGGGGGACGCGCACCGGGTCTCCACCGGCACTCCGCGCTACCCGAGTGACCGGCGAACCAGGGTGACGGTCCCCATTTCGCACTCCTTACTTTGTGTGGTGGTGAAGAATCGACGCTACTTGCGCGAGCCCCGTTTGGGATTCTTCAGCGCCGACTGGCGCGTCTTGGCCTTCTTGCGCTTCGGCTTGGTGATCGCGAATGTCCCACTGCCGACGTACTCAGCCTTCCAAAGTTTTTCGTCTGCCAAACCATTTTCTCCTGGATTGTTTGTCCCGCCATTGTAGCGCGTTATCCTGGTTCCACGCGCTGTGACGATTCTCCTCCGCATTCTCCCGCTTTTTCTTTTGTACGCCGCCGTGCCGGTTTTCCGCGCAGGCGACGCGCCCGACGGCCGCGAACAGAAGGAGATCGCTCGCGCGCTGGAGGAACTACGCGAGGTCTCCGGCCTGCGGGCGAAGAAGCCGCTGCGCCACGAGATGATTCGCCGCGACCAGGTGGGCGTATTTCTCAAGAAGCGGGTCAAGGAATCGGTCGATCCCGAGCAGATCCGGGCCGAGGAGATCACGCTGAAGAAATTCGGCCTGGTGCCGCCGGACTTCAATCTCGAGAAATCCACCGTCGACCTGTTGACCGAACAGGCCGCCGCATTCTACGACTACAAGAAGCGGAAACTGTACCTGATGGAGGGGTCGCCCGCCGACCTTTCTGAAATGGCCCTGGTCCACGAAGTAAGCCACGCTCTGGCCGATCAGAACTTCAACCTGGCCCGCTTCATCAAGAACGCCGGCCCCAGCGACGACAGCGCCCTGGCACGCATTGCCGTTATGGAGGGCCAGGCTTCCTGGCTCGCGGGCGAGGTCCTGGCGCGGCGGCGCGGCCAGTCGCTCGTGACCAACAAGCCGCTGTTTGAAATGCTGAGCGGCGCCAACGAAGTCAGCACAGCCGGATTCCCGATTCTGCAGAGCGTGCCTCTTTACCTTCGCGAGACGTTGATGTTTCCCTACACGCGCGGCCTTCGGTTTCAGCACGCGCTGTACGAGAAGGACAAGCAGTCGGCCTTCGCGCGGGTGTTCACTTCCCCTCCGGTGACGACGCAGCAGATCCTTCACCCGGAGAAGTATTTCGAACAGGCCGGCCCCACCCGTCCCGAGTTGCCCGAACTACCTCGCCGGAGAGGCTACAAGACGATTGCGGAGGGCATGGTCGGCGAACTCGATCACACCATCCTGCTGCAAGAGTATGTGTCTCGCGAAACCGCACTGGAGGTAGCGCCCCATTGGACAGGGGGCCGCTACCGCTTGTTGGAGCGCAAACCGCGCACGGTGCTCAGCTACGCTGTTTCCTGGGACTCCCCCGAAATCGCCAGCCGGTACTTCGGGCTGTATCGAAAGATCCTGGAGAAAAAGTGGAAACGCTTCCAGGTGGCGAGGGAAACGCCGGGACTGCTCGAGGGCGAAGGCGACGACGGCCACTTTGAGACGCGCCTGGAAGGTTCTGTGGTGTCCAGCATCGAAGGCATGGGAGCGCCGAACCCGTAGCGAACCCTGTAGAAACCCTGCTTTGGAGAACGAACCCTGGCCGGTCCGGCGTTCGCGGCACGATGCCGTTCGGCGGTACAATTCTCCGAGGCCGGGCATGCCCGGGGGAGGTGGCGTATGCCAACTTTTGCTTTCTGGAATCTGGAGAACCTATTCGCGCCCGAGAACCACCCTGGCCGCGAACCGTGGATCGCAAGCGCGGTGGCCTCTGACCTGAATGGCTGGACACAGGCCCTTTTCCAAGGCAAGCTCGCGCAGCTAGCGCTCGTGATCTCTGCGATGGCCAATAACACCGGAACAGATGTCCTCGGTGTGTGCGAAGTTGAAAACCGCTTCGTGCTCGATCAGTTGGTGGCCTTGCTGAATCCGGCGACAGGGCGAAACTACGATGTCGTGCACGCCGACAGCCAAGCCGACCGGCGCGGTATCGATACAGCGTTCATCTATGACCGCAACGTCTTCCAGGTCGTCCCGAATACGCTCTTCAGCCACTTCGTCATGCGCCGCACGGGTACGCGCGATATCACCCAGGTGACCTTTCGGTCGGTGAATGGCGGCCACGAGATCGTCGCCCTCGCTAATCATTGGCCCTCGCGCAGCGGCGGTCCGCCGGTCACCTCGTCAGGCTTCCGGGCCGTTGCCGGTGAAACACTGGCCTACTGGCATGAGCGTATTCGGGAAGAGGCAGGCAACGATACGCCGATCATTGCGATGGGCGACCTGAATGACGAACCATGGGACGGGTCTGTGCTGTACAACGCCAATGCCACGCGCGAGCGCGGGGATGTTGAACGGGCACAGTCAGCGCGCTTCTACAACCTCGCCTGGAGCTACATGAGCCGTACCGTTCAGGACCACAAGGGGAATAACCGCCCTATCGATGGCACACTCTACTTCGGCAACGACGGCAACCTGTTCGATCAAATCCTGGTCAATCGGTCGCTGCTGAACGGCGAGCGCCACTACCAGGTCAACCCGGCCAGCGCGGACATCTTCACTTTGCCCGCGATGGTTGACCATCGCGTCGGCCAGGGCCCGATACGCTTTGGCCTGCCAAAAGGCAATGCCGCGCAAAACGTCAACGAGGCAGGGTTTAGCGACCACTTTCCTGTCATCGTCACAGTGGACGTGGTGTAGCGCCCTTCTGCTGGAGCCATTGTTCGGGCTCCAGCGTTTTGCGTGCACGTCCTTCTGCTGAAACCTGTGAAACCTGGGGACGTCCAATGGACGTCCCCAGGTTTCCACGGAAACGCTACTTGCGGGCTTTTTTCGACGGCTTCAGCTTTTTTCCGTCCTCAATGTAATAGCTCTTGTAATACGAGTAGTAGCCGTAGTAGTTGTAGTCGCTCGACCGGATGTCCGCGCTGTTGAGCACCACGCCGATCACCCGCGCGCCGATCTGCCGGAAATCGTCGTACGTTCTCCGCACCAGTTGCCGCGCCGTGGCGTGAGAGCGAACCACGAGGATGACGGCATCGGCCAGCGTTGCCAGGATCCGCGAATCGGTGACACCCATCGCCGGCGGCGAGTCGATGAGGACGAAGTCGTAACGGTCGCGCAACTGGCGGATCATCGTCGCCGCCAGAGGCTGTGAGATCAACTCGGTGGGGTTCGGCGGGATGGGCCCGCACGCGATCAGGTGCAGGTTCGGGATGCCGGGCGCTTTGGCAATGATCTCGTCGAGCGTCGCCTGGCTGGTCAGGTAGTGGATGACCCCCAGCGGCGGGCGGACCTTCAAGAGCTTGTGGCAATTCGGACGCCGCATGTCGCAATCGACGATCACGACGCGGCTGCCCAGATTCGCCAGGGTCAGCGCCAGATTGATCGTGGTGGTCGTCTTGCCTTCGCGCGGCAGCGCGCTGGTGGTGAGAATCACCCCCGGGCGGGGATTGGTGGAAAGCAGAATCGACGTACGCAGCGAACGATAGGCTTCCGCCAGGTGGGACTTGGCGTCGGAGACCGTTCGCATCAGCGCCTCCGACGGATCCTCGGCGTTGGCGGCGATCTGGCGGGATGAGGCCGGCTTCGCCGCCGGCGCGAACGCCGGAATCACCCCCAGGGTCGGGAGGCGCAGCAACCGATCCACTTCGTCCGGATTCTTCACCGAGTTGTCGAGGTGCTCTTCGAGGAACGCGTACCCGATCCCCAGACCCAGGCCGAACAGCAGTCCAAGCACCAGGTTCAGCGGAGTCTTCGGACGCACCGGAAGCTTCGGCGTCTCGGCCGGATCGACCACGCGGATATTGCTGGCGCGCAGGCCGGCGGACACCTCCGCTTCTTTCATCCGGTTGAGCAGGCCCTGGTACAACTGGCGGCTGGTATCCACTTCACGCTTGAGGATGTTGTATTGGATCGACCGCTCGGCGATCTGCGACACGATCTTGCGCTGCTCGTCCAGCGCCGCCCCGAGCATTTCCTGCCGCCGGCGCGCCGCGTTGAACAGGTCCTCGCGGTTGCGGATCAGCGAGTTCTTGGCGGCTTCCAGGTTCTTTTGCACCGCTTCAATCTGCCGCTTCACCTGTAGCGCCTTGGGGTATTCGGGCTTGAAGAGTTGCGTCAACTGAGCGTACTCGCGGGTGAGTTCGTTCAGGTTGGCCGACAGGTCCTGCACCAACTTGTTTTCGAGCACTCCCGGCGCGTCCAACTGGCCCTGAATCAAACTGCGATAGACGGCCTCGGTCTGGATGCGGTCTGCCTGGGCCTTGGTGAACTCGGTCTCGATCTGCCGAAGCTTTTCGTTGGACGCCATCTGTTTCTCGTCGAGAAACACGATCTCATTGCGCCGTGCGTACTGTTGCAGGCTTTCCTCGGCTTGCTCGAGGCGGGCTTTCAAGCCGACAAGCTGGCCGCGCAACCACTCGGATGCCTTCTGCGTGGCTTCGAACTTCACCTCAAGATTTCGGTCGATGTGGCTGGAGGCTAAAGCGTTGGCGGACGCCGCGGCAACTTTCGGATCGCTCGAGGAGAAGGCCACCTCCACCAGATTGCTCCGCCGCACGGGCCGCACGTCCAGGTCTTTCAGGAAATTCTCCACCGTGTTGCGGTACGCCTGGTTGTCCGGATCCACCTGGTACGGATTGCGGCGGATGGCTGCCAAAGCCTCCGGTGGCGGGTCGATCCGGTAGAAGCCCAGCAGATAGCGCTTCTGGTACCACTCGCGCTGCTCGAAGAGCTTCAGGTCGCGGACGACTTTCTCGGCCAGGGTGCGGCTCTTCAGAACGCGGTATTGGGTTTCCAGGTATTCGTCGTTATTGGCGTCGAGGTCCAGGATCTCTTTGAACGAAAGAATGTTCTGGTTTTCTTTGTTGATCTCGATCAGCGCGGCGGCTTCATAGATAGGGGTCTGTCGCAACGTGCCGATCAACACCGTCAGGAAGACGATGAGGGTGCACAGGACGACTTTCCAGGCGCGCTTTCGCAGGACGCGTCCAAACTGCCGGAGGGGAACATCTTCTTCCAGGACCGTCTCGACCCGGTCGGGCTGAAGTTGAATGACCGGGGGAATCGGCGCGGGCGGAGCAGCCGGTTCAAACGGAATCAGGTTTTGCGGCGGCTCACCCGGGGGGTTCATGAGACTTCGTTCATTGTATCGCTCGCGGGAGCGCCGTATACTCGACATCCAGGCGCGCGCTCTCTCCCGGCCCCAGGCGCAGCATCGGAGTCCTGAGCCCGACACTGGCCCGATTGCCGTGCCGGTCGTCGCGAGAGACCTGGGCAAGCTTCACCTGGGCCGCCAGATACCTGGCGGTCACGGTGATCCCGGAGCCCGGGTCGCGCAGCACGATCTCGCCGGCGTTCTGCCGTTCGGTCAGCTGTTCCGGGTCTGCCGGTTCCATATCGAAGCGCGTTCGCACTTCCACGTCCTTGGGGGCCGGGCCGCGATTCTCGACGACGTTCCCGGCGGCGAGTCGCGGTTCCTCGGATGGCAATCGCAGCCTGCGCCGGATGGCGAGTCCGTTCGGCAGTACTGCTTTCATGACGATCTCCCGCGACCCGTCCCGGGACTCGACCGTCCACTTACCCTCCAGCGTGTCACCTCCGGGATCGGGATGAACCGCCAGGTACTCGCCCGTCCCATCGGGATAGCGGATGCCCGCCGTATTGGGCTCGCGCAGGAGGTTGCGGCCCGTTGCCTTGTCGATCCAGCGAATGACGCGCCCGCTCAACCCGGGCGCCACGTCGACGCGCACGGCTGCGTTTTCGAGCGTCTCGACCCGATAGCCAACCAGCCGGCGCGGAAATTCTTTCTCGACATCGAGGCCCGAATAGTTGATCAGCCCGATGCCGAGCGTGGTCTTGTCTTCCCAGAATTTTCGGAACCGGGCCTTGATTTGCCCGACGTCGCCGGAAGGTTGATACCATCCGCCGCGAACGTGGTAACGCCGCGCTTCGAAAAGACGTGCGTAGTCGACCCACAGGCTGTCCTTGCGGATTCGCCGGCGGATCGCGTCCGTGCCGGCGACCGCGGTTGCGTCGGCATAGAGTTTGGCGGCCTGATCGACGGCGGCCGGCGGCATCCAGGGAGCCTGGTCAATCCACAGATGCCGGCCGCGGCCCTCCGGGGGGAGGCGCACCTGCTGATGCATCAGGTCGAAGACTCGCCGCATGGGCGCGGCCGCCTTCTCGTAGGCGGTCTCGAAGAACTCGTCCACCAGGCGGCTCATGTTCTCGTTCGGGTTCCACATCAGCTTAGCCATGACCCAGGCACGCAACTCCGCGCCGTGCCCTCCTTCGCCCTGATGGGAGCCCTCATAGTAGACGCCCGTCACGCCATGCCGCAGCAGCATCGGGATGTCCGCGGCCAGGCGGTCGAAGTCCGGCATGGGATACACATAGTGCGCGAAGTTGGTCGCGTAGCCGTAGAGACAGACTCGCTTGCCGAGCCGCGCCCAGCCTTTCAGGTTGTCCATCAGGAGTTTCTGATTGCGCGGGCAGGTTTCCGCCGGATGCCCGATGCAGGCGGAGATGGGCGCCAACTGGATGCGCACGTTCGGATGCGGCGCCGTCCTGGTGGGGGCAGGTTCAGAATACTGATAGGCGTAGGTGAGGATGCGCTTGTCCGGGTGCTGCCGGCTCACGGCTTCCGCCAGGGCATTGACAAAGCGGACGATCGGTCCTGAGTGGGCGCCGCCCTCCTCGCGCTCCACGCGTTTGCAGTTGTCGCACTCGCACCATCCGCCCCAGTCCTCCTGGAACACGCCGATGATGTCGATGCCGGGGCGCTCTTTGATCCACTGGAAGATCTGCTCGACGCCGGCGCGAATCACCGCCGCGTTGGTCAGGCAGAGTTGCGCGTTGTGCTGGCGGCGCTGGCCATCGACCAGGGCGAAGTATTCCGGGTGCGCCGCGAAATACCTGGCCGGCGGGATCAGGGTATGGAAGGAGTGGCCGCAGGGATAGCATTCGACGCGCCCTCCGGTCGATGAATCGAGCGGCAGGCCCCCGCCGTTAACCCGGTTGCGCGCGGCCCAGTCTTTGTCGAAGGCCTCCGTAATTCCCGGCCAGCGCATTTCGAAGGCCGGACGCTGGACCTCATCCAATCCCGGAACCGTGACGGTCGAGCGATTGGGAATGCGGCTGAGATCGCGCGTAAACCAGCGGCACCCGAGTTTCTCGAGAAAGGTCGAGACACCATACATGGTGCCGCGCTTCCGTCCACCGGCGATCACAAGATGTTTGCCCAGCGTCTTGATCGCGAAGTCTTCGGGTCCCAGTTTGTCGAAATCGATTCCAGGTTTCAGCGCATCGAGTTGCTCGCCCCGGCCGACGAAGACGAAGGGACCTCGGCTGCGAACGGGTTCCACGGCAATCGGCAGGCGGGCCTCGGACATCTGCTCGAGGAACCGCTGCAGTTCCTCGGCGCCGCGCCGCTCGGAAGGCGACGCCTCACGGGCCAGGACGATCGTGTACGATGACTTGCCGCCACGGATCAGCGTTAGTTCGGCGGATTGCAGGAAGAAGGGAAAGGAGAGGAGCAGAAAGACCAGCGGCATGAATGACCTCGCGGCAAGACAGCCTTCGAGTGTCGCAGGCCGCGCCAGGAAGCGGAATCCCGGACGAATCGGCCGCGCCCGATGGCAGACCCGACTGACGTCTGGTTATCCGGTGGGGTCAAGCCGGCTGGACGCTTCCCTGGATCGAGCCGTTGGCATGGGCCATCGGGAGTCATGGAGGGTATCGGCAACCCCACGGCTTAGTTTAGAACGTGTAAGAAAATCATGCTGCCCGCTCTAGCTATAGCTAGCGTCAAGGTTCAGGTAATCGAGGCACTTCACCGCCACCGCTCCCTGACGGTCGCGGCTCAGAAGGAGAACGCAATCCCACGGCTTACGAACGTGGGATCCCAGTCGGAACGTATTCACCGCCAAGTCGATTGCCAGTCGCCCCACGGACTTTTTGCACTGCCCACTTCCGCATTCACTTCGCGGTAGTGCTGCGCATGGGCCCGTTCCACGTAGCTCCGGCCAGGCAGAAAGTCGTCTCTGGCGGCTTTCAGACGTTGATCGAGCGTCCGCTCGAGCCGGGCTTGCAGGTCCCGGCGCCGAGGGTTGCCGATCAGGTTGTTCTTCTGATACGGATCTTCCTGGTTGTCGTACAACAGCCACGGGCCGTGGATGGAGCGGACAAACGTATAGCGCCTGGTGCGCAAGCCGCGGTACTCGGCGCAACCGTGGCGGCGGATCACCGAAAACGAAGCCGGCACGTTCAGTAGTGCCGCCGATCCGGCATCCTCACCCTCTTTGCCTGCCGCGATCTTCGAGTAGTCTCTACCCTCGACGGACTCCGGAATCCTGAGACCACAAGCTCCCAGAAGGGTCGGCATGATGTCGGGAGCATCCAGAACCGTGTCGACCATACACCTCTTCACGTTCCAGGCGCGCGGAAAGCGGATCAGGAATGGCACCCGAATGGACTCGTCCCACGGGAACTGCTTCAAGGGCAGTCCCTGGCTCTGCAACATGTCGCCATGATCCGATGTGAAGACCAGAATCGTGCGGTCGTCCACAACTTCGCGAACCCTCTTCACGCAATCATCGAGAGCCGCGGTATGCGCGTAGTACCCGCGCAGGTCGCCAACCGCGCGCTCGGCTTTGAATTCCGGGACGTTCGGACGCAGGTGAATCTGCTTTTCCGCATACCTCGCTTTGTATTCGTCCGGCGCCGTGCCGTACGGATCGTGTGGTGGTCCGAACGACAACAGGAGAAAGTAAGGATCGTTCGAAGACTTGCGTTTGCGGATGAACTCGCAGGCGTCGGCCGTTTGCCCGACGGCATCGTAGCCTTCCCAAAAGCGCGCTTGCCGGTCGTCGCCTTCGTAGTAGAGGGAACGGTTGTAGTTGTGCGTGCACTCGCACGCTTTCCAGTAATCGAAGCCGAAGCGCGCGTCCTTCGGAACGAACGACAGGCGCCGCTCCGCTTTGCCCTCCGGACTTCCGAACAAATGCCACTTGCCGATGTAGGCAGTCTCGTAGCCAGACTTGCGAAACGACTCGGCAAGCGTCGGGCCGTTCGGTTTCAACGGCACATCGTTGACCACCAACCCGTTGTTGACCGCGTACTGGCCGGTCATGAGGCTGGCCCGATACGGACTGCAGACGGGAAAGCCGGAGACGGCGTTGCGGAAGTTCACCGACTCCGCGGCCAGGCCATCGATTGCCGGCGTCCGGGCATTGGGGTCGCCAGCGTACCCGAACGCTTGGGCCCTCCACTGGTCGGCGAGGACGAAGACGACGTTCGGCGGCCTGCGGCCCTGTGCGGACGCAAAGGGAGCGGCGGCCGCGGTTTCGAGAAAGACGCGCCGGTTCATTGCCAGGGACCATCGTACTCCAGGGACGGCTTCCCAAGTATCGGAATTGACAGCGCGCCGGGCGACACACTACGCCGCCCGGCGCCGCTCGATCGGTGCCCTCAGGGCCTTACGAGCGAGCCGTCCATTCCCCGCACCGTGAACCCATCCTCCCGGCCTTGCGGCGGCGTGAGCGGGAACTTGCGCGCCATCTCCTCGTTGATGTCGACTCCGTGCCCCGGCGCCTCGTTGACATAGGCGTAGCCGTCGGGCAGCTTGGGCGTTCCCGGCATCAACTCATGGATCATCTCCGGCCAGCGATTCTCTTCCTGAATCCCGAAACCGGTCGAGGCCAAGTCCACGTGGCAGGCGGCGGCGAAGTTCACCGGGTCGTTGTCTCCGCCCTCCTGAAAGGCGGTGCGGACCCCGAACGTCTCGCACAGGATCGCGACCTTGCGGGCGGCCGTGATTCCGCCGATGGTCGACACGCGGTGGCGGGCAAAATCGATGATGCGCTCGGTGATGGCCGGCACCCACTCCTGCGGATTGGTGAAGATCTCGCCCATCGCCATCGGCGTCGAGGTCACCTGGCGGATGTTGCGGAACCATTGAATGAGTTCGGGAGGCAGGATGTCCTCGACGAAGAACATGCGATACGGCTCCATGCGCCGCGCGAATTCCACCGCCATGGTGGGCGTGAGGTGTTCGTGCACATCGTGGATCAGCTTGACGTCCTTGCCTAGTTTGACCCGGAGATGCTCCATGAGTTTGGGGATAGCCTCGATGTACGTTTCCTCGTCGAAGGCGGGGCCGCTGTATCCGCCTTGCGGCCGTTTCCCCTGGCCGGGTGCGACCATTCCTCCGCCGCCATAGCCTCCCATCTGGGCGCGGCAATGGCGGAAGCCGCGGTCGAGAAAACTCTTCACGTTATCCGCAACCTCATCCGGGCTGCGGCCGTCGGCGTGTCCGTAGCAGGGGACGGCGTCGCGGACCTTTCCACCCAGCAGATCGTACACGGGCATGCCTGCGCGCTTCCCCTTGATGTCCCATAGCGCCATGTCAAGACCGCTGAGCGCGTTGTTCAACACCGTATCGCTACGGCGATACGAGCGATAGGTGGTGGCGTACCAGATATCGTCAATGCGGTCGATGTCGCGTCCGACCCAAAAGGGCGCGAGGTGCTTCTCGATGGCGGTCGCAACCGTCAACGCCTGGTGGACATTGCTTGCGGAACCGATACCGTAGAGTCCCGGTTCGCTGGTGATGACCTTGACGAAGACCCACTGATACCGGCCCATCGGACTGGTGACGATCGGATAAACC
>JBJXGR010000475.1:0-4129 GCA_046160045.1 Bryobacteraceae bacterium | reverse complement strand
GTGATTCTCATGTTGCGGCCCGCGTGGAAGTAGGTGAGGCGCAAATGGTCCATGCCCATCAGGTGGAGGATGGTGGCGTGGAGATCGTGGACGTGGACCTTGTTCTCGGTCGCGGCGTAGCCGAACTCGTCCGTCGAGCCGATCACCTGCCCACCCTTGACGCCGCCGCCGGCCATCCAGGTGCTGAAGCCGCGCGGGCTATGGTCGCGGCCGATTTTGCTCTGGCTGGTCGGCGTGCGCCCGAATTCCCCGGCCCAGACAATCAGCGTTTCGTCGAGCAGGCCCCGGCTCTTGAGGTCGCGGAGAAGGCCCGCGATGGGCCTGTCCGTCTCGCCGCAATGCCGCTCGTGATTCATATTGACGTTGCCGTGCGCATCCCAGTTGTCGTCGCCGTGTCCGCCTCCCGAATACACCTGAACAAACCGGACGCCTCGCTCCACCAGGCGGCGCGCGATCAGGCACTTCTTTCCGAACTTCTCGGTGATCGGGTCATCCAGCCCGTACAGCTTTCGAGTGGCGTCGGATTCCTTTCCTAAGTCGACGGCTTCGGGCGCGGTCGCCTGCATGCGAAATGCAAGCTCGTAGCTGGCGATCCGCGCCATCAGATCGGAGTTCTCAGGACCCGCCGGTCCCCGCAGTTGATTCAACTTTGCCAGCAGGTCGAGTTGTTCCCTCTGCTGTTCGCGGCTGACTCCTTTCGGTGGCTCGAGAAACAGCACCGGATCGCCCGACGTGCGGAACTGCGTGCCCTGGAACGCCGCGGGCATGAACCCCGAGGACCAGTTCGGCGGCCCGGAAATCGGCCCTCCGCGATGATCCAGCAGGACGACAAAGGCCGGCAGGTTCTGGTTCTCGGTGCCCAGGCCGTAGGTAACCCAGGAGCCGAGGCTGGGAAACCCCTGCCGGATGAATCCCGTGTTCATCTGCAGCAACCCGGAGCCGTGCGCAAAACTGTCCGCGTAGGTTCCGCGGATGATCGCCATATCGTCGACGCAGGCGCCCAGGTTGGGAAACAGATCGGAGACTTCGATGCCCGATTGGCCGCGCTTGGGGAACTTGCGCGTCGAGCCGAGCAGCGTACCGGGCTTGCGGACCTTGAGCAACGGATCGCTGTCCAGGTTCGGAATCGGCTCGCCGTGATACTTGTTGAGCATCGGCTTGGGGTCCCAGGTATCCACCTGGCTGGGCCCGCCGTACATGAACAGAAAGATGCACGACTTCGCCTTGGCCGCGAAGTGAGGCGCTTTGGGCGCAAGCGGAGACGACTCGGCGGCGGCGGCGAAGAAGCCGCTTTGGGAAAGCAGCCAGGTCAACGCCGTCCCGGCGAAGCCGCCGCCGGCTTCCCACAGGAATTCCCGTCGTGACCGCCCGCAGAATTCGGATGTGCGCTCCATCATCCCTGTACCTCAGTTTACATAGAAGAACTCGTTCGAGTTCAACAGGACCAGCGCGAAGTTTTCCATTGCCCGCTTCGCGGCGTCACCGGCCGCGCGCTGCTCGCCTTCGATGGTGCGTTTCTGCTTGACCAGGAACTCCCTGCTGGCCGAAAGCTCCGCCGGCGACGGGCTGCGATTGACCGCCAGTTGAAACGCGCGGGACAACTGAGCCTCGATCGCCGGGCCCGCCTCCCGCTCCAGGCGCGCCGCGAATTGGCGGGCCTGCGCCTGCGTGAACTCGCCGTTCAGAAACGCGAGCGCCTGCGGTCCGGTGGTCGAAACCGAACGCTGCTCGCAACTCGACGTCGTGTCGGGCGAATCGAGCATTTCCAACTCAGGAACCGCCAGGCTGCGCTTTACAAAAATATAGACGCTCCGCCGCGCCGATTGCTTCGGATCGGAATCCTTCCAGCCGGCGCCGGGAACCGATTGACCTTCCAGCACCGCGCGAGGCAGCGGTGGGTGGACGCTGGGTCCGGACATCTCCGGGTTCAGTTGGCCGCTGATCGAGAGCGTCATGTCGCGGACGGCTTCGGCGTCCAGGCGCCGCGGCTTCCACCGCCACAACAGGGAATTCTCCGGGTCAATCTTGGCGGCCTCCTCGTTCCATTCCGCCGAAAGCCGGTACGTGTTCGACTTCATGATGAGTTTTTGGACATGCTTCAAGCTCCAGCCCGAGTCCATCAGTTCCGTGGCAAGGTAGTCGAGCAACTCGGGATTCGTCGGCCGCTGCCCGATGACGCCGAAATCATTCTCGCTGGCGACGATGCCCTCGCCAAAATGCCACTGCCAGAACCGGTTGACGATCACCCGCGCGACCAGAGGATTGTCCCTGCCCGTCATCCAGCGGGCGAGCCAAAGCCGCCGCCCGGTCGACTTCGCAGTAGGCCGCGGGGCCGCCGGATCGGGATCGCCGAGAATCGCCGGCACTCCGGGAGTCACCTCTTCGGCCGGCCGGCTGGGATCGCCGCGCGTCAGCAGACGCGTTGCCGGAGCCGTGGGCGATTCTTCATACCAGATGTAGGCGCGCGGAGGCTCCTTCGGCCTGCCTTGGTTGATTTTTGCGATTTCCTGCTTCCAGCCGTCCAGTTTGGCGCGCTCCTCCGCGTCCGCCACCTTCGCAATGGCCTCGTCCATCCGGGCCTTGAACTTCTCGACCAGCGCTTTTTCTTCCTTCGACCGCTTGCCCGGCTCTGTGGCGAACGCCAGGACGGTCTCGGCGTGATCCAGCCAGCTCAGTGACTCGCCCCATTTGGCCCGGCTCTCGGGCGCAAACAGACGCTTCATCACCGCTTTCCGTACCTTGTCCACCTGCCGCTGTAGTTCCCCGACGGCCTCGTCGGCCTTTTCGGTCGCCTTTCGATAGGAGGACAGTTCGGCCTCGGTGCCAGCCAGCCGGTCCAAATCCTTGCGCTGATCCTGCGGCCGCTTTAGCGGATCGAAAATCGCCAGCGTCCGGTAGTAGTCCTTCTCCGAGAACGGCTCGAACTTGTGGTCGTGGCAGCGCGCGCAGCGAAGCGTGACCCCCAGAAACGCGGCCGAGGTTGCGCCCAGCACATCATCCAACTGGTCGTATCGATCCAGGGTCGGCTCGGCCGGTTCGTCGTCCCAGGTGCCGAGCCGCAGAAACGTCGTCGCGATCTGCGTTTCCGCATTCGACCCTTCCACTTCGTCGCCCGCGAGTTGCTCGGTGAGGAACCGGTCGTACGGCTTGTCCTTGTTGAAGGCGTCGATCACGTAGTCGCGGTAGCGCCAGGCATTGGGCTTGGCTCCGTCCCGCTCGTAGCCGTTCGACTCGGCGTAGCGAACCACGTCCAGCCAGTGACGGGCCCAGCGCTCGCCGTATTGCGGACGGCTGAGCAACCGGTCGACCACGCGGTCGTAGGCATCGGGACTCGGGTCGTCGACAAAGGCCTGTTGTTCTCCCGCCGTGGGCGGCAGGCCGATCAGGTCCAGGTACACGCGGCGCAGCAACGCCGGCTTTTCCGCCGCGGCGACCGGCCGGATTCCTTTCGCTTCCAGACGCGCCAGAACAAACGCATCCACCGGGGTGCGCACCCAAGCCTGGCCTTTTGTGCCGGGAACCGCCGGCCGCTTCGGCGGCGTGAAGGCCCAGTGCGAGACCTGCTTGGCGGTGCTCCCTTCGGCCCCGGGGGTCTGGGTCATGAGCGCTCCGCCGTCGATCCATTCGCGGATGATCCGGGCCTCCTCGGCCGGGACCTTCTTGTCGCCGAGCGGCATCGACCGGTCCGCGATGCGGGTGTATAGCAGGCTGCGGGAGGCATCGCCCTTCACGATGGGCGGACCCTTGGTTCCGCCTTTCGACATAGCGCCCGACTGGCTCAGGTCCAGTTTGCCCATCGTGACGGTGGCATTGTGGCACTGGAGGCAATGGCGGTTCAGGATCGGCAGGACGTCTTTGGTGAACTCCGGGGCTGCGGCGAGGGGTCCGGACAGGAGGAGCTCAAGGGCGACAGCGGCGCGCAAGGCAGACGGCCCTCGCCGTTTCGCTGGAAGCCGGAAATTCTGGCGCTCGACCCTTCTCACCGTTGCCTCGCGGTATTCATCATATCTTCCGGCAAGGCGTCCCCGAAAGGCAAACCGGCGTTGGGCGGTCCCCTGGACCGCGGTCGGCCCCCTGGCCGACCCACGCGGCCGCGAGGCCGCACTCCCGCTCCCGGGGGTTCTTCGCG
>JBJXGR010000474.1:0-11065 GCA_046160045.1 Bryobacteraceae bacterium | reverse complement strand
CGATGTCAGCGAAGCCTGGTGCCATCAGCGGGGGTATGTCTGCATGATCGAGGAGTTCGGCGGCCGGCCGATCCGGCCAGGCCAATCGTTCAGCGCGGCGTTCATTGTCGGGTTTTTCGATTCGATCGAAGAGATGGAACGGGTGTACGACCGGCACGCGGGCCACAGCGGCCTGGTTGCGACAGAGCAAGGTTGGAAGCTGGAACGACGCGCGTCGTGACAAGACCCAATGTGGTCTCTGACCACTTGAGGGATACTCTGAAATCAGGACATGAGAGAACGAATTGTCGGCGCCACGGAGTTCAAAGCCAAGTGCCTCGCGTTGTTAGATGAGGTCGCGGGCGGGGCCGTAGCGATCACGATTACCAAGCGGGGCCGCCCGGTCGCCCGTCTGGGACCCGTCGGGAAGAAGGCGTGGAAATCCCCGGAGGGCATTTTGGCGGGTAAGCTCGAGATCGTGGGTGACATCGTCAACTACGACATGTCCGAGTTGTGGGAAGTGCTCGGGGAGAAATAGGGCTGACCACTTGGCGCTTAGATTTCTATTGGACACGCATGTCCTGATCCGCTGGCTCGTAGATCCGGGAAGGCTCTCGCCCCATCAGTCCCAAGTTCTCCGCGACTCGGTGCTGGCGAGGGAACCGCTCAGCATCAGCGCCATGTCATTGATCGACATTGCCGTCCTCAAGAACACGGACGGCACCCGTATGAAGAAAACAGCCGATGAGCTGTTCAGCGCGCTGAATGCCAACTCCGCTCTTAATGTTCTTCCGATAACGCTCGAGGTTGCCGCGGAACTCGCTTCGCTCGGCAACGTGTTGCGAGATCGGGCCGATCGAACGATCGTGGCTACAGCGCGCGTCCACCGCCTGACGCTGCTGACATCCGATCAACGCATCATCGAGTCAGGGCTTGTCCCCGTGATCGAGTAATCGCACCCCTAACGCACGAGATCCTGCTCGCGGGCAGCCACACGCAGGTTGCCCTGCATCGTAGTGATCCAGATCTCACCCGGAGTGTGCTCGTACAGCCACGGATACGAGAGCCACTTCTTCGCCTGTTTCGCCACCACCACGGGTTTCGACCAGTTCTGGCCTTCGTCTTCGGAGATGGCAACCGATAGCTCCTCGCGATGCCAGCTCGCGGCACGCTCGGAGTAGTCCTTACCGCGGCTCTCGTACGTCGTGGCGCCCTCGGGGTAGAGCCGGTTCCAGGCCAGCATCAGCCGTCCGCTCTTCAGGCGCAGCAGGTAGCCGGGAGAACTGCTGGCTTCAATCCGGCTCGGCCGCAGCACATACCAGTATCGCCCGTCGTCGGAG
This sequence comes from Bryobacteraceae bacterium, assembly GCA_046160045.1. GTDB lineage: Bacteria > Acidobacteriota > Terriglobia > Bryobacterales > Bryobacteraceae > CAZGUX01. Next base: position 9,746 of record JBJXGR010000474.1, on the reverse strand, counting down.
AATGCCTCCCAGAACTTGTCGTGGTTCGATCGGAGCAGCATCCAGACCCGGCCGTCCTTGAGTTCGGCGACGGTCGCCTCCACCAAGCCGTCGTGATGCCCGCGGCCGCCAATGTCGAGCATGTTGCCCGCCCGCCACGAGCGGCCGTCGTCATCGGACCAGTAGGTTTGCGTAATGTGCCGCGGCGACTCGTGTACCAACTTCTGCGACACCAGCACCACGCGGCCGGAGCGCAATTGGATCATGCTTCGAATGGCGCCGCAGTAGCCGTCGTGGATTTTGACGGGATGACGCCACGTCTTGCCTTCATCCTCGCTGCGGACCACCCAGACCGGCAGTTGTGCATCGGGAATCGGTTCGTTCTTCTGTTTGTCCCAGCCCCACTTCCGCTCGTTCAGGTTCATGTAGGCCATAAGGATGGTCCCCTTGTCCGTCCGCACCAGAACGCGTTCGTTGCTGACCTTGAACTTCGCCTCGTCCGCAAGCGGATACGTGGCCGAGTAGCTGGCGCCGTCGCGAGTGACATAGGCCGTGTTGCCGACGACGCCGAGCGCACTGCCGTCGGCTAGCTTCACATAGGGGGAGGCCTTCATGGAAGCGAGTTCCCGCACCTTGGGATGAAGGCGCAACTCTGGCTCGGCCGCTAACGCGAGGGATGGGAGCATCAACAAGACAATTCGTCGCACACAGACATTCTCTATGAAACCGCGGGTTCGTGTAGAATCGGTTCGCGACTATGCCTCGATCAGCCCTTTCGCGCCGTGCGTTGCTGGCGGCCGTTGCCGCGACCCGCCCTTCTTTCGGCGCGCCGTTTCGCGCCCTTCCGTTCACGATTCGCCGCGAAGTCCCGCTGCAGGATGCGAATCCGCAATTCTGCTGGTTTCACCCGCGAGCCGTGGCCATCCCCAAACGCGGCGTTCGCGGGGTGCCGCGCGTGGTCATGACGCTGAGCAAGCATCTCGACGAAGACGACCACTACTCCGGGCTATGGTACATGTACACGGACGACCTCGGCGCAACCGGGAAAGGACCGTTCGAGCCAAAGGAACTCGTTGCGAGACGTGCCGCCGACGGAATGCATGAGTCCGTGCACGACGTCACTCCGGGATGGCACGCCAAAAGCGGCAAAGTGCTGGCGATCGGCGGACGGACGTACTACGCGCCCAGCGGCAAGCACGTCAGCGGTCAGATTGGAAAGGGCGGCACGGCGTACACCGTCTACGCTCCCGCCACGGATCGTTGGATGGGTTGGAAGATGCTCGAATTCCCCGCCGAGCCCATGTTCGCCAACTGCCGGAGCGCCTGCTCGCAGTTTGTCGTAAAGAGCGACGGTTCGGTGCTCGTGCCGGTGTACTTCCAGAATCTCCCGACCCCCTACGACGGAGTGACCGTCTTGGAGTGCCGGTTCGACGGGACGACCCTGCGTTACGCGCGCCATGGCACTGTGTTTTCCGACAAAACCAAGCGAGGTCTGGCCGAGCCGTCGATTGTCGCCTATGGCAGCAAGTATTACCTGACGATTCGACACGACGACTACGGATACGCGACCGTCAGCGAGGACGGCCTGAACTATCTGCCGATGAAGAAATGGACGTTCGACGACGGCAGCGATCTCGGGAGTTTCAACACGCAGCAGCATTGGCTCGCCCACTCGGAGGGGCTGTTCCTCTCCTACACGTCGCGCCGGCCGGAGAACAAACACATCGCCCGCGCCCGTGCGCCCCTGTTCATCGGGCAGGTGGACCCCGAGCGGCTGTGTGTCGTTCGCTCTACCGAACAGGTATTGATCCCGGAGCGCGGGCTAATGTTGGGCAACTTTGGCGCAGACGCGATCACGGCGCAGGAATCGTGGGTCACTGACGCGGAGTTCCTCTGGTATCGGGCCGGCTTGAAGCCGACCGCGAAGGGTGGAAACGGCAGCGTGTGGGTGGCCCGGGTCCAGTGGTCCAAACCCAATCGGCTCGCGGCCGAGTGAACTCGTCACCGTTTGCGCTGCCTGCCGGGGTCGGCTATCCTTCAGACTCGCCGCATGCTCGACACTGCCGTCATTGTCATCTACTTTCTGCTGGTCTTCGGGATTGGCTTCTATCACTCGCGCCACGAACGGACGTCGGCCGAGTACTTCCTGGCCGGCCGCCACGTCGGCTGGTTCGCAGTCGGCGCTTCCCTGTTTTCCACCAACATCGGCAGCGAGCACTTCATCGGGCTTGCCGGGTCCGGCGCCTCCACCGGACTGGCCGTCGGCTGCTATGAATGGTCGGCCAGTTTCTGTCTCTTCTTTCTCGGCTGGCTGTTCATTCCCTTTTACCTGCGCAGCAAGGTATTCACGATGCCGGAGTTCCTCGAGCGCCGCTATTCGCCCGGTTGCCGCTGGTACCTGACGGTCATTTCGCTGATCGCCTACATCTTCACCAAGATCTCGGTGGCGTTGTTTGCAGGGGGCATCCTGATCCGCGAAGTGTTCGGATGGGACTACATGACGTCGGCGGTGCTGCTGGTGATCGCCACGGGCGTCTATACTGTGTCGGGCGGGTTGGCCGCCGTCATCTACACGGATCTGTTTCAATCGATCGTTCTGATCCTGGGCGCAATCGTGCTTACCGCCATCGGCCTTGAGCAGGCGGGCGGATTTGCCGGGCTTCGCCAGGCACTGCCCCCGGATTTCTTCCATATGATCAAGCCGATCGACGACCCGTCCTATCCATGGCTGGGCACCACCGTGGCCACGCTGATTCTCGGCACCTGGTATTGGTGCACCGACCAGGTGATTGTGCAGAAGACTCTTTCGGCAAGAAACGTTCACGAAGCGCGGCTCGGCGCGATCTTCTGCGCATCGCTCAAGATCCTGCCGGTATTCATTCTGGTGCTGCCCGGCCTCATTGCCAAAGCACTGTGGCCCACCGACGTTACCGGCGACAACGCCTACCCGCTGCTGGTGCTGCGGCTCATGCCTGCGGGTTTGGGTGGCCTGATGGTCGCCGCGCTGCTCGCGGCCTTGATGTCTTCACTCAGTTCCGTCTTCAATTCATGCTCCACGCTAATCACGATGGACGTGTTCAAGAAGTTGCGTCCGAACGCCAGTGAACGCACGCTCGTCCTGGTGGGACGGTGGAGCACAGTGGCCATCGTCGGGCTATCCATTGCATGGATTCCGTTCATCCGGAACCTGAACAACGAGATCTATCAGTACCTGCAAAGCGTGTCCGCGTCGATCGGCGCGCCGATCACGGCCGTGTTCTTCACCGGCATTCTGTGGCGAGGGGCGACGCCAAGGGCGGCTTTGATCACCCTGATCGTGGGCGGTCTGATCGGCGCGGGCCGTTTTGTCCTGGAGGTTCTTCACAACGCGCTGAAGCTCGACCTCGGCGCGCTCAATCGCGTCGCCAACTTCAGTTTTCTCAACTTCGCTGTCCTGATCTTTCTCTTTTGCGTCGCGCTGATCGTGGTTATCAGCAAGATGAGCGAGCCCGTGCCCGCCGAGAGGTTGGAGCAACTCACGATGAATTGGAACGACCTGCACGGGTCGCTCGACACCGAGGCCCGAAGCCGCCGCTCGCTGGCTGTCCTGACCCTGCTCGTCGCCGCGGTGATCGTCGGACTGTGGTCTCACTTTGCATGAAGGAGGACGGATGGCGCGCTGGATTCACGGAATTGTTCCGATTCTGTTGGCCGTGACGATTGCCACGGCCGTATCGCACCCGGACCCTGCTGTCCAGAAGAAGCTCGACCGGTTTCAGGATCAGAAATTCGGACTGTTCCTGCATTGGGGCGCGTACAGCCAGATGGGCTGCATCGAGTCCTGGCCGCTGGTGTGGGCCGACCGAAAGTGGTCGAACCCTTCTATCGGGACGCGTGAAGAGATGGCCGCTTTTCGCGAAAAGTATTTCGCGCTGCCGAAGACGTTCAATCCGGCGGCCTTCGACCCGGCCGCCTGGGCATCCCTGGCGAAAAAGGCCGGCATGCGCTATGTGGTCTTCACAACCAAACACCATGACGGCTTTGCCATGTTCGACACCCGGCAGTCGGACTACCGTATCACGGCGCCCGATGTCCCCTTCAGCAAGAACCCGCGAGCGAATATCGCTCGCGAGGTATTCGACGCCTTTCGCGGGCAGGGCTTCGGCATCGGCGTGTATTTCTCCAAGTCGGACTGGCGGACGCCCTACTACTGGAAACCCGGTGTCTTCGCCGAAGACCGCAACCCCAACTACGATGTCGCGGCCGAACCGGAGCGATGGGCGAAGTTCGTCGAGTTCGTGCACGGTCAGATCGGCGAGTTGGTCAGGGGCTACGGGAAAGTCGACATTCTCTGGTTGGACGGAGGGCAGGTCCGGCCGCCGAAGCAGGACATCCAGATGGACCGGCTGGTCCGGATGGCGCGAGACCGTCAGCCGGGCCTGATCGTCGTCAACCGCGCGAGCAAGGGACTTTACGAGGACTATCGCACGCCGGAGCAGGAGGTGCCGGAGAAGCCGATCTTCGACTACGTTTGGGAAAGCTGCCTGACCATGGGCACGCAGTGGTCGTTCAAGCCAAATGACACGTACAAATCGTCGCGCGATCTGATTCAACTGCTGGCGCGCATCGTTTCGCGAGGCGGCAACCTGCTGCTCAACATCGGCCCTCAGCCGGACGGGCGTCTCCCTGCCGGCGCCGTGCATCGGCTGGAAGAGATCGGCCGCTGGATGCAGGTAAACGGCGAAGCGATCCACGGCACTCGGCCGGTGTCGCCGTACTTCGTCGGCCAGACCGTCTTCACCGCAAAGGGCAAAGACATTTACGCGATCTATCTGCCCAACGCGGCCGAGACCCGCCTGCCAGCCAGCATTCCCCTTGGCGATCTGGCCACCGCAGGGTCTGCGCGCCTGTTGGGTTCGAATGAAGAGACGGAGGTTAGGGACCATGCCATCCGCGTTGCGGCGCAACTTGCAGACCGAAGTTCCGGACAGCCAGCCTGGGTTTTCCGGCTGGATCGCCGTCAATAGAAAGATAGCCCCTTCATGGGGTAGTGTTTTCGATTGAGCGTCCAGAGTTTGGCTCCGTTCAAGATGGCTGCCGCTCCGATCAAGGCGTCTCCCAGTTCCAGACTGTGGCTTTTCCTGTATTGGCGAAGATACTCACCCGCCAGGCGGCCCGCCTCCCTATCGAGTGGCACACATCGCAGGGCGTTGAAAAGCTGTTCCAGGGCTTCATATTCCTTCGCGCGCGCGCCCTGCCACAGTTCAGCGACCGACACAGGAGAACACAGCACGGCGTGCTCCGAATCGCTCAGATCGGTCCACAGCGCCACGATCGTTGTGTTCCTGGCCCGTGACACTTCAATCAGGATGTCCGAGTCAACCAGCACGGTCACGGCGTCCCACGTCTCTCGATACGGCTGCCACGCCGGAGTTGTCGTAAGTAGAGTTCCGTATCGGAGAGGTCGTGCTTGTCCTTCCAGATGCCGACGATCCCCTGCATGGCTTTTCTGCGCCGATCGAGATCGCCCAGGTATCGATCACGTACGGCCTCCCGCACCAATTCGGAAATGGATGTCCGGAGCGCCCGCGACCTCGCGTGGAGGGCCAGCCAGAGGTCATCGTCCAAGTAGAGTTGCGTTCGCCTCATGATGTATAGTATACATCGCGCCGCTCGACATCCCGATCTTCCAGCAATGGCTGCCGACGCCTACGGCGGGTACATCCCTATCCGAGCGGCCGATTCGACGCCAGGATCCAAGGTAGGAGCCGTGTGCTCTAACGGGGCGAGCACGGATCTGTGCGGGGGGTGATCAGCGATGGTCATCCCTACCGCGAACCGGGGTTTACGGGGTTTATCGTTAAGCGAAATACAGCCGATACAGCCCAAGCGCAACTTCCCCGCGCCGTGCCCGATAACTCGGCTGCCGGTAACGCGCACTCCAGGCCAAAAGGGGTCCACGAGCCGCGCCAGTTAACCTGTCAGCGGAGGAAACATCATGAAAGCTCGCACAGTCCAATTAGTCCAATTGTTGCTCTGTTTGTCAATTTGCGGAGCGGTGGGCTACGCACAAGAGACCTGGCACATCGAGCCGGTCAACGGCTTACTTGCAACCGATTCGCACGTTTACTGGTTTCGGGACTGTGGATCATCTTTCACGTTCTCGACAACCGCCCTCACGCGCAAGAGTCCTCGCGCCGGTTCCTTGGCGGTCCCGGAAGCCCTTTACAATCCCGGCTCCTGTACGCCAAGCCGGGTAGCATCTAATAACGTTGCTCTCGACGGCGGATTTGTTTATTACTTGGCCGGAGATGGCCGGATTGTCTCGATCAGCCTGAGCTTACCCGGTCTCGGTCCGCTAACTCACAGCACAATCCCCGCTACCCCAGTCGCCACCATGTCGGGCATTGCCGTGGATGCCAGCTATATCTACTGGCACCATGGCAATCGCGTATATCGGGCCCCAAAGGCGCCCGGGGGCGCCAGCACCCTAATCTACACAGCGGGTGCCGCAGTCCGCGAGTTCAGGGCAGCTCGTGACGGTACCTTGATGTTTATCGAGAACACCAGTCTGGTTCTGTTGCGTCCTAGTAGCGGTTCGGTCTACACGCGGAGCAGTCTCTCGTTCAGGGTAATGGCGTACGCCTACGTGGGCGACCGAATCTATTGGACCCAAGGCGACGTTTCAGCCAGTTACTTTGAAGTTCGCTCCAGTACAACCACGAGCGGCGCCACGGTGCTGCACTATCGTTCCGCCAGTCCAATGCCGCCGCGAACGCACGCGTTCACGTCCGACGGCACAAACGCCTATTGGTACGCCGGCCGGCGTCTCTATCGAGTGGCTCTCCACGGAGGCACGCCTATTTCCATCACGCCAGACATCTCAACGGTGACGGACCTTCAGTTCGCCTCCGGCTATCTCTTTTGGACGGACTATGCCATGATCTATCGTCTTGGTGCCGCGTCGGCGCCGGTGCCACCGCCGGGCGGCGATATTCGGATCACTGGTGTCGAAATCACTCAAGGAATTCAGACGCCGTCCAACGACATTCCCTTAATCGGAGACAAGCTCACGTACATCCGCGTCTACGCGCAGAGCCGGGAAGACAGCAACGGTCCGTGGGGCGGTGTTAGCGCTGAGGCGATATTTGCTGGAAGCGTCGTACGCAATAGATCGCGTTACACCAGGTTGTCCCCTAGCGGCAGCAACCGTTCCACACTCGACGATAGCCTGCTCATTCCGCTCGCACCAGAAGATACTCGTCCAGGAACGCGGCTGCTGACCGTGAATCTGATTGGCCCCTACGGGCGGGAGGAAGCGGATCTCTCCAACAACGTTGCCTCTGTCATGGTGACGTTTCAGAATCCAATTCATTTGACAGTCTACGGGATGGCGTACCGCAACGAAGACAACCCGTCGAGCTGCTCATACGGGGCCGTTGCCGATCCAGCAGTGATGGGCAGGCTGGGGATGGCAGATACGGCATTCCTGCAGAATACGTATCCGGTTTCCACTTACACAGTGGTCCCGCTGCCTGGAAACGGGCGGTCTTTCGACAACAGCGGGTGTCTCGCATTTCAGGCCGCTGGTGACTGGGTATTCGCGCAACTAGACCGGATCGATTCCAGCGGCGGCATGCGCGGCTTTTATCTTGCTCCCGAATATGCACACAATGGTCGTGTCGGCAATTGCTGCAGGGGGTCGGGAAGCAATTGGGTGTTCATGCTAGGTAACGATATTGGTTCGGGGGACACGCCGGGAAGCACTGTGGCGCATGAATTGGGCCACTCCTGGGGCCTCGGCCATCCACAAGACCCTGCCGAAGGATATCCATGGCCTGCGAACACAATCGGTCCGCAAGTCGGCCTGAAAACATATCCGGGAACCCCGCCGATAGTTCGCACCCAGCCTGGCATGCGGGCGAGTGGAAGTCCATGGTACGGCGATTTCATGCAGGAAACTGTTGGCTCGAATCGCTGGATTTCTCCGTACAACTTCTGCCGGCTGCTCAACTCCATCAGCGGCGGAGGCGTCGTCTGCTCACCCACCGCAATGCAGGCATCCGCGGATGGGCCGTCCTGGAAACGGTTGCGTGGAACAGATGGGGAGCCGCTTCTATTGGCTTCCAGTTCTCGCGGCCAGGTCCTTCGCGTCCTGCTGGGTTCCGGCTCATTTCAAGCGAAGGGGGCGGCCCAGGCCCCAGTTAGCAGTGGCATTCCTGTTGTGTATATATCTGGAAACGTCGATATCGGGCCGGCCGTTTATCTCAATCCATTTGAGATTTGGAGGGAGATTAAGCAACCGACAACACTCGGCGCCAAGGGTTCCTATCACGTTCGCTTCGAAGGAGCGAAGGGTGAAACCTTGCTCGACCACGCCTTCGACATGCCCAAGGAAGTTCATGAAAACATGCCGAAGGCGCCTCCGCCGCAGCGGTTCGCTTTCTTCTTGCCCTGGAATCCCGGGACCAAGCGCATCGTGGTGACAAACGGGCAAGTGGAGTTGGCTTCGCGCAGCGTCACTGCCAATGCTCCGAGCGTCGAATTTCGCCTGCCAGATGGCGTGGCCGCGTGCGACGGTAAGATGACGCTGCGCTGGGACGCCAAGGACTTCGATGGCGATCCCCTGGTGTTTTCGCTTTGGTACAGCGCCGACGGAGGCCAGAAGTGGATTCCACTTGATCACGGCGTTACTGGCTCTTCACACGAAGTAAATTGTAATGAGTTGCCAGGATCGAAGAGCGGCCAGTTCCGCGTACTGGCTTCCGACGGCGTAAATACCACACAAGCGCTTTATCCGCAGCCAGTCGCTATTCAACTGAAAGCGCCAGCCATTTCGATGGCGCTGCCGGCCGATAGAGTGCTCGTGTTCGCTGCCCCGGAACCCGTGGTATTGCAGGCGTCGGCTTTCGACTTGGAGGACGGGCCCATGGTCAATCACGCGGCCTTTTCTTGGTTCGGGAGCAAAGGGGAGTTGCTCGGGCGGGGCAGATGGTTGACGCCGCAGCTCGCCAACGGAACACACAGGGTGACGTTGATTGTTGTTGACGGCAGCGGCCAGTCAAGTATGACCTCGTTCACCGTCGTGGTGCAATAAACGGATGAAACAGGGCGTCACAAGTTAGTGACGTCCCGTGCACCGCCAGCGTTTGTCCCGAAAGGGGCCCATCGTGGAAGCGAACCGGGAAACCTGGGGACGCGTTTTGGAGTGGGGCACCTTTGTGAGACCAGAACAATGGGTGACAGAATTCAACGAATGGAGCATCACCCATGGCAAAGACATTCGAACGCTCGAAGTCCGACGAGGGGAAGAATCTGAAGTATTTCTTTCAAGAACGCCTGGGTGTCTGCTTTTTCAGCCTCGCTGAGGCGTGGTTCTTGGGGAGCGTTTCCGTTGTCGAGCTGACAGCGACCGGTGGTCGCTGCGCGCTTCACCAGAGCATACTCCAGCCACGTGACGTGGGCGCGATTGAGCCCGCCACTGTTCGAGACGAAGATTATTCCCCAGTCCCAGAAGTCCTTGGGGACACCCGGGACGTCCAACGCGATTCCACCTTTTCCACTCAGGCTCGGAGCCGATTGGACCGGCTGCCCCGACCCGGGATCGCCTCTTTACCTGGTGGCTCTTTGATCGTCCGGCCGCCTTTCTTCGCGCCAAGGCGCAATTTCCTTTCCGCCTCACGCATCCTGACCTTCACCCCCTATCGACCTGCGGGTCGCCTGCTGAGCGGCATGAGTCAGGGCCAATCGCCGCCGATGTCTTCCTCTTTCCGCCCTACGGCTCGGCT
>JBJXGR010000473.1:0-14327 GCA_046160045.1 Bryobacteraceae bacterium | reverse complement strand
CGCTCAACGGAACCGATTCCGAGCGGAACCCGGGCAGGACCGCTCGGATTTCGCAACCCATCAAATCACGCTCACTGGGCCCACGTCCGCCCGAACCGCCACTCGAACCCATGCTCGACCCGCCGCGCTGCTGGCCAAACGGGTCATTGCCGCCGCCAAACCCGTCGTTAGCCCCGCCGTAGCTGGCGTCGGAGAACATGCTCTGATTCTGGCCCAGCTGAAAACTGAACCTTCCTTTGCTGTCCGTGTAGCCTTCCGGCCGCGGCGTGCCATTGCATACTCGCTCAATGACGACCGGTTCCGGAGGCGGGGTCCCGTCCTCGAGCAGGACTTTTCCCGACAGAAAGATCATCCGCTGCGCCTCGGGAAACTGACCGCGGTCTCCGAGGCGTCCATCCTGACCGGGGAACGTGGGTTGCTGGGTTCCTGGCCGGCCGAGACCTCCACCGCCGGGCGTGCCGCCGCCAGGCGCCGGGGTGCCGCCTGTCGTGCCGCCTGTCGTGCCACTTTCGCCTCCGCCTCCGGCCGGCGGCGTCTGTTCTTGCGCCAGCGCCACTGAGGCGCCTAGCGCGATCGCTACAGCCAGCGCGAACACAGCCCAACGCTGGCTCCGCGCGCCTAAAACGGTTCGAAAGGTTCGCTTCATACCAACCACCTCGCCGGAAAGGTTGCCCTCATTCTACCGCACGCAATCGCCCGTGCAACCGGGTATTTGCCGTTTCCCGGGCCGGTCCCGTAAACTCTCCCGGCGCGATAGGATCGGTTGGTTTGAAGCCAATGTATCTGCAGGCGACCATCCTGCATCAATTGGGCCTCGACCACATTCGGCTGACGTATCGCTACAGTGGGCGCGGTTTTCGGCTCACCGGCGTCGGCGGCCGGGTCATCGGGGAGTTGCTCTCCTGAACTCAGCACAGGACGCACTCGGCACCGTCGATGTTTCTGACCAGCCGCGCTAGAATGGCGCTAGGCATGACCCGAAACGCACTCTTCTCTTCCCTCGTTCTCAGCGGCCTCCTGTTTCTTGGGGGTTGCGCCGACGAAGCCGTCAAAAAAGCGGATGCTGTCAAGAAGGACCCTCCTAAGATCGAGCCGGTTAGCGGGAACAAGGCATTCTTCCTGATGTATGGCGCCGCCCGAGGCTGGGCTTTGGATGCTCAGCCCTATTCGCTCATCAGCCTCGAACTGGATGGCGTCCCCAAAGTCCCGGGCAAAGCGGGCGCCTGGCAGGCCACATTCGCCTCCCCGGGCTCCCGCAAAGCGAAGGCGTACACTTACTGTGTGATCGAAGGCCCGGGAAACCTGCACAAAGGCGTCTTCGCCGGGCTGGAGGAAAGCTGGAGCGGCCCCCGCGGATCGAACGAGTTGTTCATCGTTCAGGCGCTGAAGGTCGATTCCGACAAAGCGTTAGAGACCGCCATTCAAAAAGGAAAAAACGCCGCCGAGTATGTCAAGAAGAACCCGGACAAACGGATCTTCTACCTGCTCGAGAAGAACAAACGCCATCCCAACCTGACCTGGCGCGTGTTGTGGGGGGATTCCGTCTCCACCAGCAACTACTCCGTGTTCGTCGACGCCAGCACGGGCCAGTATCTGGAAACGATGCGTTAGCGGCCCCATGTACCTCTCCCTGCAGCGCACGCTGACGGCCGGCCGCCTCCCCTGGCGCGAGTTCGCCCGCCTGGCGCACTACATCGGCTATCCGGGAGTGGATGTGATGCTGGAAGACGCGATGGCGGACGGCGCCGAGAGTACGGCGGGCTTGTTCGCAACGCTCAACCTGCGTCCGGCCGTGGTCGGGTTTCCGGTCCAGTTCCGGAAGGATGACGCTGCCTTCGAGGCGGATTTCCCGAAACTGGAGCCCGCGGCGAAATTTGCGGCTGCCATCGGGTGCCCGCGCATGACCACCTGGATTCCGGCTTCCGACGAGAGACCAAAGGCGGAGTTGCGGCGGATCTACAAGACCCGGTTCGTTCGTTCGGCCGGGATCCTTGCCAAACACGGCGTACGCCTGGGGCTCGAGTTCATCAGCCCGCTTCATCTGCGCAAGGCCGCCCCCCACGAGTTCATCTACCGGATGGACGAAATGCTGGAATTTGTTCGGGAGATCGGGCCCAACGCGGGCTTGCTACTGGACTCCTGGCACTGGCATCACGCGGGCGCGACACCGGCAGATATCGAGAAGGCCGGAAAAGATCGCATCGTGCACGTCCAGGTCGCTGACGCGCAGAATCTCCCGGCGGACCAGATCAAAGACAATGAACGCCTGATGCCGGGCGAGGGCATCGTGGACTGGAAGGGCTTTTTCGGCGCCCTCCGGAGGATCGGCTATCGGGACGGCATCAGCCCGGAGGTGTTTGGCCGAGGGTTGAAGGACATTTCTCCCGACGAGGGGGCCCAACTCGGATACTCGACAACCATTGAGGTCCTGCAGAAGGTGGGCATCGCGTAGTGCTCGACAAGCTTCTCACCGAGCAATCGAACCCCGCCTCCTCCGGCATCGACGCCAAGTCCACCGTCGACATTTTGCGCATCATGAACCAGGAGGATCGGCGGGTCGCCGATTGCGTTACCGTCGAAATCCCCCAGATCGCCAAGGCCGTGGATGCCATCGTGGCGGCCATGGACGCTGGGGGCCGGCTCTTCTATATCGGCGCGGGCACCAGCGGGCGCCTGGGCGTTCTCGACGCATCGGAATGCCAACCCACGTTCAGCGTGCCGCCGGACCTGGTGCAAGGCATCATGGCCGGCGGCGACAAGGCGCTGTCCACGTCCGTTGAAACGATTGAGGATGACCCCGCTATCGGCATTCGTGACCTGCGGGCGCGAGGATTTACCTCGAAAGATGTCCTGTGCGGAATTGCCGCGAGCGGCAGGACGCCCTATGTGCTGGGAGCGATCGCCGAGGCCCGCCGCCTGGGCGCGGTGACCATCGGGCTCAGTTGCACGCCGGACTCCGAACTGGCCCGCGAGGCGGACATCGCGATTACTCCGGTATCCGGTCCGGAGATTGTCGCCGGCTCGACGCGCCTGAAAGCCGGCACGGCCACCAAGCTGGTGCTGAACATGCTGACCACCGCGACCTTCATCCGGCGGGGGTGTGTGTTCGGCAACCTGATGGTGAACGTCCAGCCCAGGAACCGCAAGCTGATCGACAGAGCTTGCCGCATCATCGCGGAAGCGGCGGGGATTGAGCGCGACCGAGCGCTCGAGTTCCTGGAAGCCTCCGGGAACCAGGTGCGCATCGCGATCCTGATGGCGCGTGCAGGGTTGACTCGGGAGCAGGCGGAACAGCGGCTTGCTGTGGCTGGAGGCCGGATTTCGGCGGCACTCGAATCGGCCTCCGCTAACGATAGAAGCTAACGCTCGCAGCGGCCTGAAGGCCGCTCCCACAGCTCGGGCCGGGCGAGAGATATAGAGATCGAAGAGTCCGAGGGCGCTGTTCGTATGCCCCCGTCGTGGACGCGTTTCGAACCTTTGCCATGGGCGGCCGCCAGCGCTCCAGGCGGCGTTCAGCGGATTCAAGCAGTCGCCGAGGCGCTACATTCCTATTCGCTGAGCAGAAGGGAGCTACGCGAGAAGTGTGGTTCCTGCGTGCACAGCAGCCAGCGCCTGGTCCATCGTGGCTACGGAACCATCGTGTTTCCGCGCCAACAGCACAAGGTAAGCGTCAGTGACCTGCCTGTGCCCGACGATTCCTGCGGTTGGCATCTTGAGATAGGAAACATCGTCCGGCCAGAATTCGTGCCGCGGGAGGGCGGAAATGGATTCGAGCAAGCGCTTTGCGGATTCCGCCGTCGCCTCCACGCCGGCGCGCAGGTGGAAACGAAAAAGTGCGCCTTGCGTGATGGGGCATGTTGCAAACCGGTGCCCCTTGAGGAACCACGCCGCCGCGCGCGCGTTCAGGCTGTGTTCGGGTGTCGCCAGCGCGATCAGGACATTGGAGTCGAGCAGGTAGACCTTACTCTTCGTCATCGAGAGCCTTGACGTCCTCCGTCGTTACCGGCCGGGCGCAACGGAAAGTGGGGAAACCATAATCACTCATTCTTATGGATGCGTCTTTCGACCCCTTGGACGCCTGCAGAATGAGGTCGCCAACCACTCGTCCGAGGCTGCGGTTCTGGTCCTGGGCGATAGCCTTGGCGATGTAGTAGGCTTCATCTGCAATGTCGAGCGTCGTTCGCACAAGAACACAATAGCACAAACGCACAACGCTCCGGCAGGTCAACCAGCGCCTCGTTCCGGCTCCCTCAGGCCACTTCAATGCCCGCCGCGAGGTTTTCACCAAAGCCACTGGCGAACGAGTCGGGCGCCACGTTCCCCCCATAGCTTGCCGCGGAGACCGTCACCAATGAGTCTGGCGATGCGACCTCGGCAATCCGGGCGACAAACGCATCCCGATTGCCCTTGTTCACGGACTGATACGCCTTCAGGGTAGGGAAATCGGTGGAGTCCGTGCGACCGGTCACGAAGAGGTTCGAATAGCGGAAGCCGCTTCAGACGAAATCGATCTGGAAGATCCAACCGGCCGTGGGACTGTCGTTATTCGGCCAGCCCGGGTGGATGCCGGCGTCGCATGCGATGAGCTTGCCGTTAAACACCGCGAGCCCATGAGGATCGCTCGATCCCGGGAGGAACTCGACAATCTCAAGAACCGCTCCGGTCGCGAGATCGTGACGGACCAGACCCGGCTTGAAGTCCTTGTGACTGGTGCTGTTGTTGCCGATCACCTGCCACATCGTTCCGTCCTGTATGGCGATGCCGTGGTAACGAATCCAGTCAGGGTGCGACTGGAAGAAGGGGATCATGTATTCAGGTTGCCATGTCTTGGGATCGACCCTCAGATTTCCGCGCAGCCGCAACGACGAGATCCAGAGCTTGCCTTCATGCCACAAGCCCCCATGCGAGCCGCCGCCATCTCCGCCGGGAGCGCCCAGCGGGATCTGGCGGTGGCTGATCAGCCTGGAGTTCATATCGACCTGGAACACACCCTGTGGCGGAGCGTTGGCAATCATCCAGACATAGCCGCCGCCGACCGCCATGCCGCTGGTGTTGCGCGACGGCGTTTTCACGGTCTTCAGCAGCTTGCCCTTCCCGTCGACCAGCCAGGCGCATTCGTCCAACGATTTCGGCTCCGGGAGCTTGTACGCCTTCGCCTGCTCGCCGGTCAGTTTCTGTTCTCCAATCCACAGCCCTTCGGGTGTCGCGGAGATCGCGTTGGGGAATCCCTGCGGACTTTTGAACAGCTTTGTTGTTTTCGCCTTCCGCACCGGGAGTTTCTTCCCTCCTTGCGCAAAGGCGGTACTACCGTAGTTCAGAGACAAGCCGGCACCTATCCCCGCGGCGAGGAATTCCCGTTTCGTCATAATCTCTCCGTGACTGTGTAGGCGGAGCCAGGTGCCGACCGGCGTGAGGATGGTGTCCGGCGCGGGCTGATCACCTGGAACCTCGCATTGTCCAGATCAGCTTATCGCAAACGGTTGTGCAAGGCGCGGATGGGCGTCCCGGTTTGCGGTTCATCAGGAGAGCCCGCCAGGGCGCGAAAGGCCGTTACGGGTTGGGGAAAGGCGCTTCGGGAGTGTTTGGGCCGCCACAGAGGACTCGCCAGTAGAGGTCCGCGTCTACTGAACGGGATCCAGCAAAGCCACGGCTTCGCCGTGGTAAGCTTCGAGACTCGTCTCGAAGTTTTGCCGGGCGCGGCCCGGCCCTGCGGGTTGCGGAACGGCTCCGAGCCGCATTTACTTTGGCCAGCCGCGGGTACTTATGTCACCGCCTATGGGTCTCCGACCGGCGCTCCGTCTACGGCGCGAACAGGCGGCAGGTCGGGCTCTCGGGGTCGAAAATGCCGAGTTCGCGGAACAGCAGGTGAGCCATCGCGATATGCCCGAACTGGTTGGGATGAATACTGCCGTCGTTGATCCAGTAGAGCGGATCTCTCAGCGGGCCTTTGCGCGTTTCCTCCCAATGCCGGTAATGGTCCACGAGGGCGATCTTGTTCTGGGCTGCGAACTCGCGCAGGATGGCCACGTACGAGGGCAGGTCCTGCCGGCGGATTCCCGCATTAAGCGGCGCGATGGTGTTGGGCGTGTGGAGCAGCAGGAGGGCTCCGGCGTCGCGAGTCTGTTTGAGAATCCCGGCGAGGTTCGAGCGGTAGAGATCCCGGCCGTCGGCGCCCTTGGTGCAATCGTTCATGCCCATCATCACGGAAAGCACGCTGGGCTTGAAGCGAGCGACCCGCCAGTCAAAGCGCTTCAGGAGGCCGGGAGTGGAGTCGCCGCTGATTCCCGTGTTGATGACGATGTCCTGCGCGCGCCGCATCTCGTAGCGCAGGCGTTCGGAGAAGTGCTCCACATAGCTCCGCCACCCGAAGGTGTGCAGGGCCCCGTGAGTGATGCTGTCGCCGGTAAACACCCAGGTCAGCGGTTCCTTGCCCGCCAGCAGCGTGCGGAACGGTTCGGTAAGAGAAGAACCGGACATCTGCGCCATCCCGGCCAGCGGGGTTCCGAGAAAGGTTCGTCGTTGCATGATCAACAAGCATAGCCGTTCTTTTCGCATCCGGACATTGCTGGCCGCGGCCTTCGCGACGGCGCTGTACGCCCATCATTCGTTGCAGATCCGGGGCGGCGGTGAATTCGTCCGTCTCGCGCGGCAGTTCCAGGACACGGCGATCCGGCAGACCCGCGACCAAGCCTCCGATCGCCGCGCCGCGATCGATCTCTATTGGAAGGCGTACCGTCTCGCCGGCCGCAAGGAACGGGTCGAGGAGGCCCTCAAGGAAGTAGGCCAAATGCATCGATCCCTGAAGGGAACGCACATCAGCCGCGTCACTCTGACGGCGGACGGACTCACGGCGGAGAAGCCTGCGGCCGGGTTGCTTGTCTCCGAAGGCCGCATCGCCGACCCGCTCCAGTTCGTCTTGACCAATCAGACGAGATCTCCTGCGTCGTTTGCGATCGCCGGCACCGGAACGGCGGTCGATGTAGTGCCCGAACAGGCGATGGTCGCGGCTGGATCGTCGACTTCCGTCTTCGTTCGCATGGCCGGTCGGGCCCCGGGCAACTACACCCTGCCGCTGCGCGCAAGCGCCGCCGGCAAGGAAGCGACGGTCCCCGTCGACGTCGAGGTACGGCCCGTGGGCAGGCTTGCGGTTCGCGTCCTCGATGCCGCAGGCCGCCCGACGGCGGCGCGCGTGTTCCTGACCGGCGCCGACGGCCTCGAGCGCGTGCCGGAGGGCAGCTTCGAGCGCGTCATCTGGCTTTCGGGCGAGCACTACTTTCACGCCGACGGTGCTTTCCAGACTGAACTGCCCGCGGGCGACGCCGAGATCGAGATCGTGAAGGGCTTCCATTACCGCCCCTGGCGGCGCCGGGTCACGATCGACCGGAATCAGACCACGACCCTCGACGCACGGCTTGAATATCTCGAGAACATGAACGCCCGCGGCTGGTATAGCGGCGACGAACATATCCACGGCAATTACCGCGGCGAGCAGATCACGCGGCCGGAGGACAATTTTCTGGTCATCCGCGGCGAGGACCTGAATGTCGCCAACCTGATGGTCTCGAACTCCGACGGCGGCTTCGTGCATGACGAAAGCTACTTCACCGCCGCGCCCCATCCCTTGTCCACGCGCGAGCACGTCTTCCAGTGGAACCAGGAGATGCGCAACAAGAGTCTGTACGGACACTTGATCCTCCTCAACCTGAAAGAACTCGTGCGGCCGATCTATACGGGCTTCCCCAACACGCCGAACTGGGAGGACTACCCGTCCAACTATCAGCTTGCGATGAAGGCGAAAGAGCAGGGCGGCTACGCGGCCTACGCGCACCCGCAGGTGGGGCTCGACCGCATTCCCAGCGGGTCGGATGCCAAGGCGGCGGTGGTCGATGTGGCGTTGGGCGCGATCGATGCCATGGAGGTATTCTGCAGCCACGATGAGCCGTCGATGGAGATGTGGTACCGGTTTCTCAACACGGGGTTCCACGTGGCCCTCAGCGCGGGCAGCGACGCGTTCATCAACCAGTCGTTCACGTTCGTCGCGGGAGGGGTTCGGTCTTATGTGCACACCGGCGCGGAGGTCAGCTACAAGAGTTGGATCGACGGTCTGCGGCGCGGCCGGTCGTTCGCGACGGCCGGTCCGCTGCTGTTCTTCGAAGTGGAAGATCAGCTTCCCGGCCACGAGTTCCGCTTCGCCCAGGGTCCGGTTACGTTGAAGGCGAAAGCGCGCGTTCTCTCCAATGTCCCGGTGGAGCGTCTGGAGATTGTCGCGAACGGCAAGGTGATGGCGACCAGCACCTCGGGGGAATGGAGCGGCTCTCTGCCCATCGAGCAAAGCGCGTGGCTGGCGGCCAGGGTGTGGGGGCCTCGGCACCGGTTGGTGTCAAACAGTCCGTCGCCGTTCGCGGAGACAAGGTCGTCCGCCGCGTTGCTGGCCCACACGAGCCCGCACTATGTCGCGATCGGGAATCAGCGCGTGTTTTCGGCCAAGGACCAGCAATTTCTTCTTCGCTGGGTGGACAGCCTGATTCAGGAAGTGCAGACGCGGGGCCAATTCTCGACCCAGGAACGGCGGGCGGAAGTGGTGCGGATCTTCGAGCGGGCGCGGGCGGTGTACGAGCGGCTGCCGTAACGTTCGTACCCGCCGTTTCTTCAGGCGGTATCAGGCGTTGGACTTGCCGAAGCTCGCCTGATCAGGAACCGGGGCATCAACCCTTCGGTCTTCGTCGAGGCCTTGTTGACCAGTTTTCGACACGGAGACCCGCGAAGATAGTGAAATCCCGATCATTGGCAGTTACCAGGATCAGCCCGTGAACGTGCGCGATGGCCGCGATCTGGCCGTCAACGAAAGGTGTAGGGCGTCCGGCTGATTCCAGTTGCGCTCTTTCCGCGGCGTGCCACGCCGCCGCGGCTTCATCGTAGGGCAGGATCGGGAACGAACCGCGTACGACGTCGCGGAGGTACGCTTCCAGGGTGCTCCGCCGCCTTCCCTTGGGCAGGCGGTTGCAGCCGTAGGTGAGCTCATGCCAGACGGGCGAGGCGATCGCGCACTCGGGTCCGGCGGCGTTCAGCCGGTCAAGGACCCGTGAGTCGGGCTCCTTCCACACAGGTACGGAGATAATGCTGGTGTCCAGCAAATAGCGGAGCGTCATAGCCTCACGTCGCGTCCCGGCGTGCGGTCGCGGAGCGACGAAGCGAACGACGGGCTCACGCCGGTTTCGGTCAATTCATACCTGGCCACGAATTGTTTATACGCCTGGCTGAAGTGCCGCTGGCGCCCGTGGAGGCGCTCGAATTCATGGGTGGAGACCAAGACTGCGACCGGCTCACCACGACGAGTCAACTCCACGGGGACGCCCGACTCGGCCTGGTCGATGAGGGTGGGAAGTTGCGCCCGCGCTTCTGCAATGGAGTACCGTGCTGCCATGACCCAACTGTACATCCTCTTGTACATCGTGGTCAATCGAAGGCAGCCCGCCTCGCAGAACCCGAGTCATTCTGTACAGTTCATCCGACCAATTGGCTATGATCAGAGTCCAATTCGCTTTCGAGGAGGAACTCCCATGAACCGCCGCTCGTTTGTCGCTTCCCTCACCGGGCTCCCGCTTGCCGCGCAAACCTCTACGTGGCGCGCCGTCTACCTCGGGCTCGAGGGGATGGTCGCCTCCGGCCATTACGGCACCGCCATGTCCGGCTACAAAATGCTGGCGCAGGGAGGCAACGCAATCGACGCCGCGGTGGCGGCCGCCTTTGCGTCCACCGCGGTGGAGCCTTCGCGCACCGGCATCGGCGGCGACCTGTTCATCCTCATCTACCACGCCAAAACCGGGTCCGTGAAGTTCATCAACGGCACGGGATGGGCGGGCCGCGCCGCCACCATTGACAGATTCAAGGCAAAGAACGAACTGCCCAAAGAGGGGCCGGTCGCGCCGTGCGTGCCCGGCGCCGTGGACGCTCTGCTCTATGCCGC
This sequence comes from Bryobacteraceae bacterium, assembly GCA_046160045.1. Classification (GTDB taxonomy): domain Bacteria; phylum Acidobacteriota; class Terriglobia; order Bryobacterales; family Bryobacteraceae; genus CAZGUX01. Next base: position 4,360 of record JBJXGR010000473.1, on the reverse strand, counting down.
GCAAACGTACGGCACGCTTTCGCGCGACAAACTGCTGGCGCCCTCCATCGAACTGGCGGAACGCGGCTTCATCGTCAGAGAAAACCTGCACGGGGTCCTGCGCAACAACGATACGCGGCTGCGCGTGTTCCCGGAGACCACCGGCACGTGGTACCGCAACGGCGAGCCCCTGCGGATGGGCACGGTCGTCCGGCAGAAGAATCTCGGCCAGACGTTCGGCGCCATCGCCTCTGGCGGGCGGCAGGCCTTCTATGAAGGTGAGGTCGCGCGCCGGTTTGTCGAATTCCTGAAAAAGCGCGGCGGCATTCTGGAACTCGCCGACATGGCCGAGTTCCACTGCCATGAAGACAAGCCTCTCCACACCCGCTACAAAGGCTACGATCTCTACGGCTGCCCGCCCAACTCGCACGGGCACGTGATGCTGCAAACGCTGAACGTGCTGGAAGGCGTCGATCTGAAGGCGATGGGCCACAACTCGCCCGCGTATCTGCACCACGTCATTGAAGCCTTGAAGCTCGGCTTCGCCGACCGCGAAGCGTTTATCGGCGATCCGCGTTTCGTCAAGGAAATGCCGATCGAGCAGATGCTCTCGAAAGAATACGCCGCCAAGCGCCGGGCGCTGATCCGGCCCGATCGCGCCATCGAAGGGCAGGCGCCGCCAGGCGACCCACGGCGGATGCGCGCGCTCGCGAGCGACCCGCCTCTCTATGCGATGCACCGGGGCGATGTGCGGGTGCTCACCGGCCGCGACGCCTACCCCGACTGGATCGACGGCTACACGACTTACTACGCGGCGGTCGACAAGGACCGCAACATGGTCTCCATCACATCGACCATCTGGTCGGACTTTGGCAACTGCCAGTACATTCCGGAACTGGGGTTCTTCCCCAACAACCGGATGGGCCTGTATTACCTGGACCCGAAGGAGCCGAATTCGCTCGCGCCCCGCAAGCGCCCGCGCATGACGCTAAATCCGGTGCTGGTGATGAAGAACGGCAAGCCGTTCATGGTGTTCGGCACGCCGGGAGGCGACACGATGCCGCAATCGCAAATGCAGTTCTTCCTGAACTTCGCCGAGTTCGGGATGAATGTCCAGCAGGCGGTGGAACAGCCGTACGTCATCAGCTCGAACTTTCGCGGCGCGATGTGGCCGCACCCGATGGGCGGGAAACTGGCGGTGTCGGAGAGGATTCCCGAGTCCGTCAGGGCGGACCTGTCGAAGCGTGGGCACAGCCTGACGACGCACGCGGCGAAGGGGGTGGGGAGTGTGAAGGCGATCTTGGTCCAGCCGGATACTGGCGTCCTGATGGGCGGCGCCGCGCCGGCGACGGACTCCTATGTCATCGGCTGGTGATGGAGTGCCGCCGGGCGACGTTGTGTGTCGCCCGGCGGGCGCGCAGGCCAAACGGGGACGCGCACGGGTAGACATGAATGCGCAAAGCCATAAACAACGTCGCCCGGCTTCACTATCGCGAGTCGATGTAGACGGTGGCGAGAGGGCTCAGCACGCCGTTCACGCGGAGCTGTAATCGAGTTTCGGTACCAAATGTCAGCCGGAACACTCTCGCATTGACCTGGACAATGCCGGCTCCCTGGACTGGAGCCGCACCGCTGTACAGCACCTCGGCCGGCAAACCGTTCAACAGCACTTCGATCGGATGTCGGGTGACGGCCAGAGGGTGAGCGGCGATGGCGCCGTCTTCAAGGGGCGGCGTCATGTCTCCAACCCCAGTCGCGTAAACGCTGAGCACCTCCCCCACGCGGGTGCGACTCTGAAGGCTGTTTATGCTGCCATCGGCGTTGGCCACGCCGAGGATCCTCGGGTTGACTTCCACGACCTTCACCATGCGCCTGCCGACGAGGCGATCGTCCTTTACTACCTCAACGGGAATGGTCTGATCGCGCGGCACGCCAGAAGGGACGGCTACGGTCATTTCGAAGTTCTGTGCAAGAACGACCGGCGCGGCGATGCCGTTGAAGAACGCCTGCATCCCGTGAAGCCGCGTGGTGATCTTCCCGGTGGAATCCAGTTCCACTCCCACTGTGGCCGCGGGGCCAAGGTTTACGCCGTGAAGCGTAATCCACTCCCCGGGAGCGATCGTCAACGGCGCGGAGGTGAACGCGGGCGTCTCGCCCGCTTGAAACCGGATCTTGCTGACCGTTCCGCCGCCGCCACCGGCCAGCGCCATCGCTCCATCCGGAGTCAGGGAGAGGCCGAGCCCGCCAAGTCCGGCCGGAAGAACCTCGTGGTTCCAGAGCGCGGTGGCGGTAGGATTGAGCCGCGCGACCACGTCCCCCTTCCGCGGGGCGTAGTCGGGGCTGAGGAGCGCGGAGCGAACCGCGCTCACCCACATACTGCCGTCGCCGTGCGGCATCAAAGCGGTCAGGCTCGTGCCGATCTCCCCAAACAGCGTCGAGTAGATCAGCCGTCGGGATGCGAGGTCGAATTGGACGATGAATCCAGTGGTCCCGGATGGAGGACAAGGCCCTGGGCAAGGCGCTGGGCAAGGGATTGGGAAGCGAGGTTGCAAGACCCCCTCCGTGGTCGGGAAGGTGCAACTCGCCGTGTTTCCGGCGATCGTGACTCGTCGGGCTGGGCCCAGGACAACCGCCACTGGCGAGTCTGAGCCGGCAGGACCGCCGAAATAGGTGGAATACTCCCACGCCGTGCCGTTGCGATTGATCACGGTCAGGAAGCCCTCGCCGCTGGAGGTCGGGGACCGCCAACGGCAATCGTCGCAGGAAGACCGGAAGGCATCCGAGGTCACAGGAAAATTCAGTGCCGTGGTTCGGCCCGTGACAAACGCCCTCCCCTCCCCGTCCACGGCGACCGCAGCCCCGGCGGTCGACGGAACTGCGGGAATGCATCGACTGCCGGCCGAGATGCCGCAGTCTACCCGGTGGCCGCCAAGTAACGTGGAGTAGACGATTCGTTCGCCGAGTGGCGGAAACTTGGCAGCGAAGGCCCATAGCGTTGTGCCGAACGGGTTGCCTTCCATAGTGGTTATGGGCGCGCCGGAGGAGGTTGGGAAGAACGTCCGGATCGTCCCGAAGGTTTCGGTCACCCCCGTCACGTAGGCGGCGCCGTCGTCGTCGACCGCAACCGCCTGAACACGGGAGTCGCGATTCCCCCCGAAGAACGTGGACACCTCGATCTCGCCGTCGCCGTTCAGGCGCGCTGCGAATCCCGTGGCTCCGTGGTCAGTTACTGGAAACACCGTCTGCACGGCGCGGCGCAACGGGAAATCCGGCGAGTACGTATACCCGCCGACCCAGGCGTATCCTTGCCGGTCGACCGCGATCGCGAGCGCCCGGTCCGCGCGCGACCCGCCAAGACGTTTGAACCACTTCAAACGCCCTGTCCCGTCCAGGCGCGCTACGAACGCGTCCGCGGCAAACGATTCCGCAGGAGTGGGTATCTCGGACTCCTCGATGGTGAAGCCCGCGGCCCAGACATCGGAGCCCGTGGCAACGGTCTGCAGCACGACGGCGCGGCATTCGCAGACCTGTGTCAGCCAGTCCAGGCCAAACCCCGGTTGCTGGGCCGCGAGCGGGGCCAACATGATGACCAGAAGAAGAATGGGTTTCATACCTTCCACCCGCCTCAAGTCTAGCCCCGGCGATCTGGCGGGGGAAGGGCGGTCGTCCGTCTTGACCTCCGGCCCCCCTCCGGTATACGCTCACGCGTGACTATGCTGCGATTCACCTTTCTGATCGTCCTGCTCTGCGGAGCTTTGTTCCTGGCCGGGGCCACCCATGGGCCCGGCCGATTCCTGCTCGTCTCCGCCGATGGACTCTACGTCGTCGAGCCCGACGGCAAGTGCTCCTGGTCGTATACCGTCCCTCCGTTGAACGGCCAAAACGCGGGGACCTTCGACGACCTGGTCTACGACGGATGGGAGTTGCCGAACGGGAATTACCTGTACTCCGCTCATCGCTACGCGCGGGAGGTGGATCGGGCCAAACGCACCGTGTGGGAGTATCGGGTTCAGGGCCTGGCGGAGGTGAAATCCGCGATCCCGCTGCCGAACGGACGGGTGGCCGTGTTGAACAGTGAGGAACAGGCGATCTTCGAGCTGGAGTCGGGGAAAGTGGTCCATCGCATCCCGCTTCCTGCCAAGGGCACCCTGCACACCCGCTATAACCTGCTACGCCGCACGCCTGACGGTAACTACTTGGCCGCGCTTCGCGCCGAGAACCGCTTCGTGGAAGTCGATCGCGCCGGCAGGATTCTTCACTCCTATCCGGTTCCAAGCCTGCCCGTCGTAGCCGAACGCCTTCGCGACGGCTCCACGATGACGAGCGGCATGTTCGGCCTGATCCAATTCGATGCGGAGGCCAAACCCCAATGGACCTTCAC
>JBJXGR010000472.1:0-9649 GCA_046160045.1 Bryobacteraceae bacterium | reverse complement strand
CCAGGATGCGTTTTCGCATCTCGCTGATGACCAGAAACTGCTCGGCGAACTCTCCCACGTTGCAGCCGAGAGTAAAGCCCAATGCGAACTCGCCAAAGCCCGGGGTGAAGCGCACCGCCGGCGCCGGCTCAGCCAGCAGGCCGGGTACCTCTCCGATGGCTTTTTTGGCGATGTCGAGCAGGATCGCCTCCACCTTCTCGGGGTCTGCATCGTAGCTGACATTGACCGCGATCGGGACGGCCACTCGCTTCTCCGGCAGGTGGAAGTTGGTGATCACGGCATCGGCCAGCTTGGCGTTGGGAATAATGATCAGGACGTTGGCCAGGCCGCGAATGGTGGTGCTGCGCCAGGTGACGTCCTGGATGTAGCCCTCTTCGGAAGTCGCCAGCCGCACATAGTCCCCGGGACGAATTTGCCCGGAGATGCTCATCGAAATGCCCGAGAATAGGTTCGAGAGGGTCGGCTGCAGCGCCAGGGCCACCGCCAAACCTCCCACACCCAGAGCGGTGAGGATCGGCGTGATCGACAGCCCCCACTGGTTCAGCAGGATCATGCCCCCGACGCTGAAAATCACGATGCGCGCGACGTTCTCCGTGAGGCTCGTCACCGCGATCTCGCCGCGGATCTGCGGGCCCCACAGGCGGACCATTTGCCTGGCGAATTGGGCGGCGGCGAAGGTGACGGAGATCGTCCACAACGCGAGCAGATAACGGTCCACGCGTTTCTGCGCACCTGCGGTAATCGGCACGAACTCGTCGCCGACGGTGACCGCCAACAGCAGAATCCACAGGAAAGCCGGCTTCGCGAAGGTCTCACGGAAGAGTTGGGCCACGCGGCTGGAGGTCCGGGCGGCATGGCGGTCCACGCCGCGCAGAATCAGACTTCGTAGAACCAAGCCCACCGCCAGGGTCAGCGCGAACGCGACCAGGGGTGCGATCAGACCTCCCCAATTGGCTGCAAGATACGTCCACCAGGCGTCGGCCATGGTTCTAGTGTCGCCCAAGGGGCGGGGTGTCCGCGAGTTGTCACCCGTTACCCGACGATGGGATGTTACGCTGAGAACTTCGCATGCCTTTGACCTGCATCCGCCATACGGATCTGCCGAATACCTCGCGGCTGTTCGTGGATTTCCTGTATGAATTCGACCGGGTCCGGCCGTTTTACAGTCACGCCCCGCTGGAGGCGGACTCGTTCGCGGCGGCGGCGGGCGAGATTCAGTATCCAGATGACCGCCGCGCAGCCCTGGTGGCCGCGTTGGCGGAGATCAACGCCCCCGGCGATGCGCTGGACCGGCTGGCGCGGCCGGGCACGGTCGCCGTCGTCACCGGACAGCAGGTCGGTTTGTACTCCGGGCCCACGTACACCGTGTACAAAGCGCTGACGGCGGCGAAGCTGGCAAAACGGCTGACCGAATCGGGCATCGCCGCGGTGCCGGTGTTCTGGCTCGCCACCGAAGATCACGATTTCGACGAAGTCCGCGTGGCGTGGACGTTCGACAACGGCCATCAAACCTCGTCGCTTTCGCTCGATAGCACTCTCGCGTCGGGCGGCCCGGTCGGATCGATCGCTCCCTCCTCCTATCCGAACCAAGCCCTGCGGCAGACGCTGCAGGACTTCCCACACGGCAAGGAGGTCGCTGCCCTGGTCGAAGAATGCTATCGGCCGGGGGCGTCGCTGGGGGGTGCGTTTCGCGAGTTGCTGACCCGGCTGCTCTCCGGTTACGGTCTGTTGGTCATCGATCCGTCGCGGCCGTCCGTCCGGCAGTTAGCGCGGCCGCTGATTGAAGCCGCATTGGCGAACGCGCCGGGGTTGACCGAACACCTGCTGGCGCGGAACCGGCGACTCGCCGGACTCGGCTATCACGCCCAGGTTCACGTCGAGGAGCACACTTCGCTCGTGTTCCTCCTGGAGGGCGGCAAACGCGTGGCGCTGAAGCGCAAGGACGACGATTACTTTGCGGCGGCCCGGAAACTGACCCGGGACGATTTGCTCTCCTCCGACTTGTCGCCCAACGCGCTGCTGCGCCCCGTGGTGCAGGACGCCATCCTGCCCACCGCGGCCTACATCGGAGGTCCAGCCGAACTGGCCTACCTGGCCCAGGCCGAGGTGCTCTATCGGGAACTGCTCGGCCGGATGCCGGTGGTTCTGCCGCGGGCCAGCTTTTCGCTGACGGACTTCCGGGCCAACAAACTCCTCAACCGGTACGATCTGGAGTTGACCGACCTGTTCCATGGCATCGACCCGTTGCGCGAACGGATTGCGCGAAAACTGGTGCCTCCGGAGTTGTCAGACTCCCTCCAGCAGGCCCATCACGGAACGATGAGCTCGATCGATCAACTGGCTGCCCGGTTGGATGGCTTCGATCCGTCGCTGGGCGCGGCGCTCGTCAAGAACCGCCAGAAGATCCAGCATCAGTTGGGCAAGATCGAGGGCAAAATACGGCGGGAAGCCTTGAAGCGGGACGGGCGCGCCGCGTCGGATGCCGAATGGCTCTACAACCTGTTGTTCCCGCACAAACACCTGCAGGAACGGATCTACTCCATCCTGCCGTTCATCGCCAGGCACGGTCCTGACCTCATCGACCGCATTTACGATCAGGTGGAACTCGGATGCCCGGATCACCGGGTTTTGGAAATCTAAAGCGGCGCTACCGTCAATTTCACCCCGCTTCTCCCGGTCTTGCCGTAGGCAGGACAAGGGGTTGCCTCGCTACACTGAAAGTATGAGGAGTTGGTTGTGCCTGGCGGTGATGGCCTCCTTGGTGCCCGTCGCGGCCTCACAGCAACAAGCGGCCTCGGAACTGGACCGCGCTGCCGAAGAGTTCAAAGTGCAGACCGCCAACCTCGGCGTGCGCGCGGACAGCCCCCGGAAGCAGGCGAACGGGGGTTCGCGCCGGCAATGGCATGGCCGCGTGTTCGAGTACTTTCGCAACAACTCTCTGGATGCCGTTCCCCACGAGATCGTGCAGCGAGGCGGCAGGCAGGGGTTTCTGCGGCGCAACCAGTTCGGGTTCAATGTCGCCGGCCCGGTATTCCTTCCCAAGATCTACGACGGGGGAAAGAACACTTTCTTTTCACTCTCCTACGAAGGCGCCCGGGAAGGAACGGCCGCAACGTATCTCCGCACTATCCCCACCGCGTTGGAGCGGGTGGGCGACTGGTCGCGGACCGTAGATCAGGCAGGTCGGCCGCTGCCGATCTACGACCCCGCGACGACCAGCCGGAATCCCCGCTTCGATGCCACCCAGCCAGTCACGCTGGAGAATCTCGAATACGAGAGATCCCCATTTCCGGGCAATATCGTGCCGTCATCCCGGCTGGATGCGCGCGCCCGCGGGGATCTGGCCTTGTATCCGAATCCCAACACCAACGTCGGCCCTTTCTTCCGCAATAACTACTTTGTCAACAACCCCGACAGGAATACGGCCAACGGGGTGATCGGTAAGGTCGACCACTCGATCGGCGAGAAAAGCCGCCTTACCTTCGAGACCACCATTTCGAATGGCACCCAAACGTCGGCGCGCTTGTTTCCAACGCAGGCCAATCCCGGACCGCCGGACCGTTTGTTCTCCACCCGGCGCGGCTCAGCCGAGCATGTCTATACGCCGTCGCCGCAGATCGTCAACACCATCTCGTTCAGCGTCAGTTCGTCCCGCAACAGCACGGTGGCCCAGAATTTTCCCCAGTATCAGTTCCAGCCCTACCTGTCGATGGGCCGGGCCTATCCTGTATCGCGGAATGCGAATAACCACTACGCGTGGTCGGACGGCGTGTCGGTACGGCGGGGCAAGCATGCGCTTCGAGGAGGCGGCCAATACTCGCGCCATGAGGTGAACACGTTTTGGCCGCAGTATCCGAACGGCTACTTCCGCTTTGGCTCCGGTCTCACCAGTCTTCCGGGCATCGTCAACACCGGCCATGCGTTTGCCAGCTTCATCCTGGGCTTGGCCGAGTATGCGGAAGTGAGCATCGTTCCCCAGCCCGCTTACTTCCGGCGCGGCTCCTGGGACTTTTGGTTTCGCGATCAGTATGAGGTCCGCAAGGGTCTTTCCGTCAACGTCTCCATGTCATTGAGCCGCTGGGGCGGGCGGTACGAAAAGTTCGACCGCCAGTCGACCATCGACCTCGGCGCGATTAATCCCGCCAACGGGAGGAATGGTGCGCTGGTCGCCGCGAACACCGGCGGTTGGGGCCGGGCATTTCAGCCCACTCCCTGGCGTCTTTCGCCCAGCGCCAGCCTGGCGTGGAGCCCACGCGGCACCACCAAGACCGTCGTCCGGGCCGGGTATTCCCGAGGCTACTCGCCGGTTCCGATCTATACGGGCCAATGGGGGACTCAAGGCTTTGTCGGGTACCCGACCTTCTACCCGCAAAACGCCCAACTCCAGCCGGCGCTTGTGCTGGCGAATGGCTTCCCGGCGCTTCCCTCGTTTCCCGATCTCCGCCCGGACGGAGCGAACAACACGGTTGCCGACCTGATCGACACCAGTCATCGCCAGCCTCTCTACCAGTCGGCATCGTTGACCGTCGAGCGCGAACTCCGCGGCTCGGTCGTCCTGTCGGTCGGGGCGGCCTACTCGGGGGGCCGCGACCTGATGGTGAGCAACAGTGCCGCCGACCCCAACGCGATACGCCTGGAGGACCTCGTGTATCGCGACCAATTGAACGACGAGACCTTCAACCGATCGCGCCGGCCCTATCCCCAGTTCCGCGGATTCGATGTGTACTCGTCGTATCCGATCGGCCGCTACCGCCGCGACTCCGGTTACGTGCGTGTCGAGAAGAGGGCCTCTGCCGGCTTATCGCTGAGCGCCTACTACGAGTTCTCCAAACAGTTGGATGACTACTCGGGCCCCTACGGGAAGCAGGACTTCTTTAGCCGCAAGAACGAATGGTCGTTGTCGTCCGGCAACGAGCCGCACCGGTTCCAGATGACGTACGCCTACGAGCTTCCTTTCGGCGCCAACAAGCCGCTGTTGCGGACTTCCGATTGGTGGCGATACGTCGTGGACGGCTGGAGCGTTACGGGAGTCACGGTGCTGCAAAGCGGCGAGCCCATCGCGATCCACCCTCAGTTCAACAACACGGGCGGCGTCGTCAAGGCGCTGAACGCCGACGTAGTCCCTGGGGTGGACCCACGAGTGCCCAACCAGGGCCCGGACCTGTGGTACAACCCGGCGGCCTTCGCTCATCCCGCCGATTTCGAGATTGGAAACGCATCCCGCACTCATCCGCAGTTGCGAAATCCGGGGGGGTCGAACTACGACCTGACCCTGGCCAAGAGGATGAACCTGGCGCCCGACCGCACGCTGGAACTCAGTGCTGCGGGCTTCAACGTCATGAACCATGGAAACTGGACCGATCCCGACCCGCTGATCGGCACCGCCAGTTCGCCGAACGTCAATGCCGGCAAGATCATCGGTTCGCGAGGGGGACGGGTGATCCAACTCGGCCTGAAGATCAGCTTCTGATGCGAGCCTGCGCAGTACTGACGCTGGCGGCGACCCTGCTGGCGGCGGCGCCACCTCAGCGAAGACAGCGAATCTATATCCCCGTATGGGCGGCCGGCGAGGGCAAGGTGGAGGCGCAAACGCTTGCGGCCACACTGAATGGCGAGAAGGCACGGGTAGTTGATGTCCGCTCGCCCGGAGAGGACCTCCTCCTGGTCGTGGTGCTGGATGTGACGGGCGACTTGGCCACGGTAGACCCGGCGAGAGAAGCGCTGGTTGCCGAAATCGCCAAACTGCCCGACAATAGCCGGGTGGCGGTAATGCGAGCGCAGGACGGCCTCAGCGTCGTGCTCGATCCATCGAGCGACCGGGCGGCCATCGGCGAGGCCATCCGTGGGGTTCCTTCCACCGGGAAAGCGGGGTTGCTCGAAACCGTCGAGGATGTCGAGCAAGTCGCCGATGCCGTGCTCACCAAGTACCGGGTGCGGGCATCGGTGCTGTACGTCACCGATAGCGACATCAGCAACTATCGCGAGGACTTCACGAACCCGGTCATCAACTCGAGCGACTCGAGCGACCTGAGCCGCCGCTTCCCGGAAGGGTTGATCCAAGACAAGATCAACCGTCTGGCGGCGCGGGTTTCCACACGTCAGGCGCCGCTCTTCATTGTCCATCTGGAATACCGCAGCGACCGGCTAAATGAGGCTTATCAGATCGGCCTCAAGAAACTGGCCGAGGCCACAGCAGGCACCGCCGAGTTCTGCCGGTCCCTGGCGGACATCCCCCCTAGCCTGGATGCCGCCTTCCGGAAGATTGTCTCTCACTATACGGTGGCTATTGAATTGCCAATGAAACCGAAGAAAGTTCTCGAGATCGGGCTCGCCGAGACTGGAAAAGAAAAGTCCAGCCTCAGTTACCGGACACGCGTTGCGTGGAAACAGGAGTGAACGATGCGCCGAATGGTTGTTTTCCTGGGTTCCCTGATCCTGCTGGCAGGCTGCCAGAACAAAACTCTGATGGAGCAGACACGCCGCATCGAGAAACTCGAGGCGGAGAACCGCGACCTGAAGGGCAAGGTCGACCAGCAGATGAAGGAAATCGAGAGACTGGCCGCCGCCACGCCGCGGGTGGTGGAACAGCCGCAGGCGTCGAAACCCTTGGGGGCAAAGGACCCGTTCCTGCGCGTCGAAGACACCGCCGCCTACCAGAACCTCAGCCGGTCGCTCGATGAATCGAATCGCCAAGTTGGGGAACTGCGGCCTCGCCTCAAGGCGCTGGAAGATCAGATTCAGGCGACAACCCAGGAGAACCAGAAACTGGCCGCGGCCCAGGGGGAGTTGTCCGCCCAACTGTCGAAGGCCAACGAAAGCCTGGACGCCGGTCGCAAGGAGGTTCTCGCGCGGGACGGGAAACTGGCGGAGCTCGAAGCGGCCAACCGGAAACTGCGGAATGACGTGGCAGCCCAAGGCCAGAAGGGATCTCAGCTCGCCAAGATTCTCGGCGAAATCGAGGAGATCGAGCGACGGCGAGAGGCGGCGGCCAACAACATCCTTAGCCGGTATCGCGACGTCACCGAGCAATTCCGCAACGTAGCGTTCGGCATGGACGGCCGCCGGACCAGCGAAGGAGTCATCGCCCCGCCGGTCGACCTGTCGAGGATCCAGCAGTTGATCGCGTTGGCGGACGAGGACCTGAGAAACCTGCGCAATCTCAACGCGCAGGCGGCCCGGGCGCAACGCAAGCTGACGGCGGCCAAGTAGGCTCGACGCCCATCTCGCAATCCGGGCTAAAGTACGTAGGTAGCCCGCTCCGACCATGAAACGGATCCTGCTCGTCCTCGCACTGTCTCTGTTCTCCTGCTCACGATCTTCCGGACCGAACCTCAAGCCGGCCCTCGATGGCATCACTGCCGACGGCTTGCTGGGCCACATCAAAGTTCTCGCCTCGGACGAGTTTGAGGGCCGGCTGCCAGGCACCAGGGGCGAAGAACTGACCGTGCGGTACCTCACCGACCAGTTCCGCAAGCGTGGGCTCGAGCCTGGCAATCCGGACGGCAGCTATGTCCAGAAGGTCCCCCTGCTGGGCATCACTTCGCAAACGTCGATCGACATCCGGGTGGGCGGCAAGGCGCTGGCCGTGACGCCGCGGGAGGACATTGTCGCGCTCTCGAACCGCTTCGAGGCCGAAGTGAAAGTGGAGAACACGCCGGTCGTGTTTGCCGGTTATGGCGTCACCGCGCCGGAATATGGCTGGGACGACTTCAAGGGTGTCGATGTCAAGGGCAAGACGATCCTGACCCTGATCAACGACCCGGCGATCCCGGACGCTGAAAACCCCACGCGCCTCGATTCGAAGATGTTCAAAGGCCGGGCCATGACCTACTACGGCCGTTGGACGTATAAGTTCGAAAAGGCGAGCGAGTTGGGCGCCGCGGCCGTGTTGATCATTCACGAGACCGGGCCCGCCGGTTATCCGTTTGCCGTGGTGAGTGCGAGTTGGGGCCGAGAGAATTTCGAAGTCCGCCGCGGAGACGGCAATGCCGGACGGGTGCCTGTCGAAGGCTGGATCACCTACGACAAGGCGAACGAACTTTTCCGGATGGCCGGCAAGGACCTGGCGTCACTCCAACAGGCTGCGTTGCGCAAGGACTTCCGCCCGGTCGAACTAACGGCGAGAGCCTCGTTCAGGGTCAACAACCGGATGCGGCCGGTGGATTCGCGCAACGTGATCGCACGTCTCCCCGGCTCCGATCCCGCGCTGCGCGACGAGGTGGTGATCTACACGGCGCACTGGGATCACCTTGGCAAAGACGAGACGCTGAAGGGCGATCAGATCTTCAACGGCGCCATCGACAATGCCTCCGGTGTCGCGTCGCTCCTCGAGTTGGCCCACGCATTCACCCGCGTGAAGCCTCGCCCCAGGAGGACCCTTCTATTTCTCGCACTCACCGCCGAAGAGCAAGGCCTTCTCGGCGCCCGGTACTACGCCGCCAATCCGCTCTATCCGCTTTCGAAGACCCTGGCGGACATCAACATGGACGGCGTGAACCAGTGGGGCCGGACGAGCGACTACGTCATCATCGGCCTGGGCAATACGACGCTCGACGAGTTGTTCGCCGAAGAGGCGGGAACTCAACGCCGCGCGGTGGTGGCGGATGCAGAACCTGAAAAGGGCTTCTTCTACCGTTCGGATCATTTCGAGTTCGCCAAGGCCGGCGTGCCGGCGTCGAACACGGATTCCGGCATCGATTTCATCGGCAAGGCGAAGGACTTCGGCCAAAGACAGCGGGACGCGTACACGGCAAACGACTATCACAAGGTGACCGACGAAGTGAAACCGGATTGGGACCTGTCGGGAGCGGTCGAAGATACGCAATTACTGTTCCGCGTCGGCTACCGGGTGGCGCAGGACGAGCGATGGCCGGAGTGGAAACCCGGTACGGAGTTCCGGGAGAAGCGCGAGGCGATGCTGAAGCGGCGCTGAGTCAGCAGGTCGGGGCACGGTAACCGGCACCACGCAACGCGGAGCGCAACCTCACGGCTGAGAACGTGTGCGGAAATCGAGTGCGAGCGCCAGACCGCTCTTGCGGTCGGGCCTCTGATGGCGCGGCCATCGGGAGTTGTGAAGGGTGCCGGCAACCCCACGGCTGACGCCATGGGCTCCCATAGGAACGCGGGCTTCGCCCGATGGGGTGGCTCAAAAGCTCCGCGCGGTCCAAGGGGGTTCCTACGAGAGATCGGAATCATTCGGCGACTATTGGCTAACCAGAAAGGGATTTCATCACCTCCGCGGCAATCCCGAACGAGCGCAGCCTCAGCCGGTGTTCATAGAGATCCGACGTGAAGATCAACTCATCAGCCCCGGTTTGATCGAGGAAGTCACCAAGCCGGATGCGGAGCGTCTCCGGACCCCCAATGGCCGCGGCGCTCAACCTGGATTCCACGCCAAACCGCTCGGCCGGGCTCCAGAGTCCGTCCATGCTCTCGACCGGTGGTGGGACAAACACGGGCTCGCCACGAATCAATCGTAAGTGCCGTTGCAGCGCCGAGGTCGCGAGTTTCTCCGCCTCCGCCTCCGATTCGGCGGCGACCACCGGAACGCCGGCGATCGTGTACGGACTGGCGAGGTACCGTGAAGGTCTGAATTCGGCCCGATAGATCGCGAGCGCTTCGAGCAGAAGAAGCGGAGCGAAGTGGCTTG
>JBJXGR010000471.1:0-8100 GCA_046160045.1 Bryobacteraceae bacterium | reverse complement strand
GGCCCGTGCCCGGTTCCTGTCGACGAGTGGATATTCTCCTGCGCACGAATCGTCACGGCCGCGCTCGAACGCGATCCGGCGCCCTGCATCTTCGTGCTCACCTCGTAACTCTCGACGTCAAAGAAATGAACTCCGGGATTGAGGGCCTCCCGAACCAGCAGTTCGAAGGTCCCCTCGGCGGCTTCGAGTTCGTATCCCTCGTACTCCATCTGCTTGATGCGCTCGAGCAGCGTCTTGCGCGCATCTTCTCCCAACCGGTCGCCGAGTCCGTGCTGCTGGAGCTTATACAGAATGTTGCTGCGCCCGGAGAGATCACTGACCAGCACGCGTTGCCGGTTGCCGACCGCTTCAGGCGAAACATGCTCGTAGGTCGCCGAATCCTTAAGGACCGCCGACACGTGGATGCCGCCCTTGTGGGCGAATGCGCTCTGTCCGACGTACGGCTGCTCGCGGCGCAGCGGCAGATTGGCCAACTCCGCCACAAACCGGGCCGCCGCCGACAGGCCCGGGAGACGTTCGGTTCCGATGGTGGTGTGGCCGAGCTTCAACTCCAGGTTCGCGATTACCGAACACAGGTTGGCATTCCCGCAGCGCTCCCCATATCCGTTGATGCAGCCCTGCACATGGGTGAAGCCGTGTTCGACGGCAGCCAGGGTGTTAGCTACGGCGAGATCGGAATCGTTATGAGTGTGGATGCCGAGCACACCGTCGAAGCGCTTCCGCACCTCGGCGCAAATCTCGCTCAACCGGGCAGGCATCGTGCCGCCGTTGGTGTCGCACAGCACCAGCACATCGGCCCCGGCGACTCTCGCCGCCTCCAGGACTCGCAGGGCGAATTCCGGGTTGCCCTGGTACCCGTCGAAGAAGTGCTCGGCATCGAAGATCACCTCGCGGCCATGCTGTTTCAGGTAGCCGACGGTGTCGCCCACCAGCTTCAGGTTTTCTTCCTCCGTCACTCCCAGGGCGCGCCTGGTGTGCAAGTCCCAACTCTTGCCGAAGATGGTGACGACCGGCGTCCCGGCATCCACCAGCTTGAGGACGTTCCGGTCCTCTTCGACTTTATGCTTGGCGAACCGGGTGGAACCGAACGCCGTAAAGCGCGCGTGCTTGAGCTTCAACTCCCGGGCCCGCTTGAAAAATTCTTCGTCCTTCGGATTCGAGCCCGGCCAGCCCCCTTCGATGTAGTCAATCCCTAGATCGTCCAGCTTCTGTGCGATGACCAGCTTGTCATCGACCGAAAAAGAGATGGCTTCTCCCTGCGTGCCGTCACGAAGCGTGGTATCCAGCGTGAAGATCTTCATAAACCTGCCCCTAAAAAGAAATCGCCGGGGCGACGGTAGCCGCCCCGGCGTCACAACTGCTAGTTGGCCGTTGCTACCTGGTCCTCAGGTACGCCGGCTTCCTTCTTCTTCTTCTTCAAAAAGCTCATCATCTCGCGCAATTCGCGGCCGACCCGCTCGATCTGCTGATCGCGCTGCGACTCGCGCATGGCCAGGAAGTTGTGGCGGCCCGTCCGGTTCTCGTTCATCCACTGCTTGGCGAACTGGCCGGACTGCACCTCGGCGAGAATCCGCTTCATCTCCGCGCGCGTCTCCGGATTGATGATGCGCGGACCGCGGGTGTAGTCGCCGTATTCTGCTGTGTCGGAGACCGAGAAGCGCATGTAGTTCAAGCCGCCCTCGTAGATCAGGTCTACGATCAGCTTGAGCTCATGCAGACACTCGAAGTAGGCGATTTCCGGAGCGTACCCGGCCTCGACCAGCGTCTCGAAGCCGGCGCGAATCAACTCCGCGCAGCCTCCGCATAGGACCGCCTGTTCCCCGAACAGGTCGCTCTCGGTCTCTTCCCGGAAGTTGGTCTCGATGACGCCCGCTTTCATCGAACCCAACGCCGTAGCGTAGGCCAGCGCGTTCTCCAGGGCCTTCCCGCTCGGGTCCTGGTGGACCGCGACGAGCGCCGGAACGCCCACGCCTTCAGTGAACAGTTCGCGAACGCGGTGCCCCGGCGCCTTGGGCGCCACCATGGATACATCGATCTCGGGCGCCGCCTTGATCTCGCCAAAGTGGATATTGAATCCGTGGGCGAACATCAGCGTCTTGCCGGCCGTCATCTGGGGCGCGATCTCCTGGTTATACAGGTCCGCCTGAATGTGATCCGGCACCAGGATCATGATGATATCGGAAGCCGCGGCGGCCTTGCCCGGCGTCATCACGCGCAGCCCCGCCGACTGCGCCTTGGCGACCGACCGGCTGCTGTCGGGAAGGCCGACCACGACGTCCACGCCGGAATCCCGCAGATTCAGCGCGTGGGCGTGGCCCTGGCTTCCATAGCCCACAATGGCGACGGTCTTGCCCTCCAACGCCTTGAGCGAACCGTCCTTCTCATAAAAAATTCTTGGCATCTACTTCGTTCTCCGTTCTCATTAAGGAGGGCGTCCGAGTTCGCCGCCCCAAACTCTATACCTTGGCCAGTTCCGAACGCGTCGGAACCGGAGGCTGCAGCCGTAGCTTTTTCGACCCCAAAGGGATTGCCACGGCGCCCGATCGCGTCACCTCGATCTCGCCATAAGCGCGCATGACATCGACAAACTCATCCAGCTTTTCCGCCTCGCCGGTTACCTCGATGGCGAAGCCTTCGGTCGACGAATCGACCACGCGCGCCCCAAAGATCTCCGCTTCTTTCAGGATGGCCGTGCGAGACTCCTGCGCCGCCCGCACGCGCAGCAGCAGCAGTTCCCGGCAGATGGCCGGCGACTCGGTGACATCGGTGGCCTGCAGCACGTTGATCAGTTTGTTCATCTGCTTGATCACTTGCGCGCGCAGGTTGGCGTCCACATCGACCACGATGGTCATGCGCGACAACTCGGGGTCCAGCGTGCGCGCAACCGTGAGGCTTTCAATGTTGTAGCCGCGCGTGCCCAGCAGTCCCGTGACGCGCAGCAGCGCGCCCGGCTTGTTTTCCATCAACAGCGATATGATTTGCAGCATCTTGCTTCCCCGAGTTGCTATACGCTCACCGGTTGGGGCGGTCCCATCACCATTTCGTTGATCGCGCCGCCGGCCGGCACCATCGGATAGACGTTCTCCTGCGGAGTTACCTTGACATTCAAAAGATACGGCCCAGGCTCGTTCACCGCGTCCTCCAGGGCTTTACGCAATTCGGCTGGCCGCTCGATGGTCCGGCCTTTGAACCCGTAGGCGCCGGCGAGTTTCTCGGCATCCGGGAAACAATCGAGCGTGACCGAGGACAACCGGTTGTTGTAGAACAATTCCTGCCACTGCCGGACCATCCCCAGGTAGCCGTTGTTCATGACAATGATCTTCACCGCCAGGCCGTTGGAGGCCAGCGTCGCCAATTCCGGAATCGACATCTGGAATCCACCATCGCCCACGATCGCGAACACGAGCTTGTCCGGCCGCGCGAACTGCGCTCCGATGGCCGAGGGTAGACCGAAGCCCATCGCTCCCAACCCGCCGGAATTGATCCAAAGGCGCGGTTCGTTGAACCGGACTAACTGCGCCGTCCACATCTGGTGCTGGCCGACGTCCGAGGTCACGATGGCCTGCCCTCCCGATAGCCGGTCGATCTCCGCCATCAGGTGCTGTGGTTTAATCTCTGAATCGGAGTATTGCGGCACGAGCGGAAATTCTTCTTTCCAGGCTCGGATCTCGGCCCACCACACATTGCGATCGGCCGCCACCTTGGGCTCGGCCTCCGGCTTCAATTCGGCCACGATCTTATTGAGCTTCTGCAGCACTCGTTTGACGTCGCCCACGATCGGAAGGTCGGGCTGCCGGATCTTGCCGATCTCGGCCGGGTCGATGTCGACATGGATGATCTTGGCATGCGGCGCGAACGATGCCAGGCGGCCGGTGACGCGGTCGTCAAACCGCACACCCAACGCGATCAGCAGATCCGCGTTGTACATCCCCATGTTGGCGGCATAGCTGCCGTGCATTCCCGGCATGCTGATGAAGTTCGGATTCTCGGAGGATAGAGCGCCCAGCCCCATCAAGGTGGTGACCGCTGGAGCATCGGAGACTTCGACCAGTTCTTTCAGTTCTTCGGCCGCGCCCGCGGCAATGATGCCTCCACCGGCGTACACCATCGGCTTCTTCGATTCCCAGATCATCTGGGCGGCGCGCCGGATCTGTCCGGCATGACCTTCGGTGAAGACTTTGTACCCGGGCAGGTGAATCGACGTGACCGCCTGGTAGTGGCCTTTGGCCTGAAACACGTCCTTCGGTACGTCCACCAGCACCGGGCCCGGCCGGCCTGAAGCCGCGATATAGAAGGCCTCGTGGACGATCTGCGCCAGGTCTTCCAGTTTCTTCACCAGGTAGTTGTGCTTGGTGCACGACCGTGTGATGCCGAAGGTATCTGCTTCCTGAAAGGCGTCGCTGCCAATTAGCTTGGTCGACACTTGCCCGGTCAGCGCCACGATCGGAATCGAGTCCATCATCGCGTCCACCAGTCCCGTCACCAGGTTGGTGGCGCCCGGGCCGGACGTGGCGCAGCAAACCCCTACCCTTCCGGTCGCTCGCGCATAGCCCTCGGCGGCGAAGGCTGCGTTCTCCTCGTGCCGCATCAGGACGTGCCGGATCTGGTGGTCATACAGAGCGTCATAGAAGGGTAGTGTCACGCCTCCGGGATAGCCGAAGATGCATTCGACTCCCTCCCGCACGAGGCACTCCAGAAGCATCGTTGCGCCGTTCATTAACTGGGTCGACATAATGGGTACTGTCCTAAATGTTTCTGATTTTCCCTGTTTAGTTTGACTCCTCGCCGCCTCCGGCGGTTGAGGGGAACAACAAAAAAGGCCACCAGCCGGGTTGGTTAACCCCGCTGGTGGCCTCGGAACCTCTCGCCGAGTGGCCTCAAGCGGGGCCGGCTACGGTGACCACACGAATAATCGTTTCTACAAGGAGTCCAGACACTCTGGCGACGTCATCCGGGAACCGGGTTGTGTTCGTTGGGAGCATCGCCTATGTTTGCAGTCTAACTTGAAAGCTTTCCAAATGCAAGAGGTCCTGTCCATAAAAAAGACTTATGATGTCATTATGGCACCGCCCCTCTGGCAAGTTCATCGCGGCCTATTTCCCGTAACACAAAGCCTTATCTATCTGAATCATGCGGCGGTTGCGCCGCTCCCCACGCCGGTGTCATCAGCCATGAAAGGGTTGGCCGAGGATGCGACGCTCTTCGGGAGCCTGCACTACGACCAGTGGCTGTCGGCGTATGAGGGACTGCGCGCCGCGGCCGCGCGGATGATCGGCGCCTCGGCAGCGGAGGTCGCGATCGTCAAGAATACGTCTGAGGGCATTTCCACCGTCGCGCGAGGAATTCGATGGTGTTCCGGCGATCGGGTGATCTGCTTTGAGGGAGAGTTCCCCGCCAACTCGATGCCATGGCTACGGCTGGAATCCGAGGGCGTGCGGGTGGAAAGCCTCTCGCCGCAGGCTCCGTTGGACGCGATCGACCGGGCCGCGAACGGCGCCCGCCTGCTGGCCATCAGCTTCGTTCAATATGTCAGCGGCCACCGGGCCAACCTGGAGGCCATCGGGGAGATCTGCCGCCGCCGCGGTTGTCTGTTCTTTGTCGATGCGATCCAAGGGATGGGCGCATTCCCCATTGACGTCGGTGTGTCCCGAATCGACGCCTTGTCGGCCGATGGCCACAAGTGGATGCTGGGACCGGAAGGATGCGGCATCCTGTTCGTCCGCAGCGGCGTCCAGGACGAGATCGAACCCGCCGAAGTCGGTTGGACGAACTTCGCCCGCTACTGGGCCTACGATTCAGCCCAAACCAGCTTCCGGCCGGATGCCGGGAGGTATGAGTGTGGAACTCTTAATACCATTGGCTGCTTTGGATTACGGGCAGCTCTTGAGCTTTTACTCGAGATTGGGATCGAACCGATCGGCAGCGCAGTTGTGGACCTAACCAATCGATTGGCCGCCGGCGCCGCAGCCAAGGGCTATGAACTGCTTGGTGCCCGCTCGCCTTCGACCGCCGCGGGGATTGTTTCGGTTCGGAAGAGCGGCGTCGACAGCGCGGCGGTGGTCCGCCAACTCCGGGACAGGCGGGTCCTCGCCGCGGCCCGCAATGGATGGATTCGCTTCTCGCCCCATTTCTACCTGAGTCCCTCGGAGATTGATCAGGCGATCGACGCGCTGCCTTGACCGCCGAGTGCCGCCGGGCGGCGTTTTGGGTCGCCCGGCGGAAGCGTCTTCCAAAACGCTCGAAACGACGTCGCCCGGCCCCACGACGCCAACGAAGGAACGAACATACCGCCGGGTATCGGTGCCGGCATGCTGGCACCCGCGGCGGTTGGTTACCTTCTAGACTAGGCTGGGCGCGAGACCACCATATTGCCACCATCCACGTCGTGCGTGAGTGACGGATCGCAAGCCGGGCTAGCCGCCCGGCACGCCAAAAAACGAAGTGCGCGGCGCGCCGCCGTTGTGCACAATAGAACTCATGACCGAACCCCTGGTGTTCCTCAGCGGCAACCTCATTCCGTCGTCGCAGGCAAAGATCAATATCTACGATCTGGGAATTGTCCTGGGCGCCACGTTCACCGATATGGCGCGGACCTTTCGCCATAAGCCATTCCGGCTGGAAGATCACGTCGACCGCCTGCTGCGATCCCTCAAATACGGCGGCATCAAGAGCCCGTTCAGCCGGCAGGAACTGATTGACGTCAGCGAGAAACTGGTGTGCGAGAACTCGAAGCTCATCACCGAGGCGCAGGACCTGTCCATCGTCTACTTCGTCACGCCGGGCGAGAATCCGGTCTATGCCGGCAGCGCCGGAACTACCGTCTCGACGCAGCCGACGTTCTGCATCCACACGTTCCCGCTGCCGTTTTCCCTTTGGCGTCCGGCCTTCGTGGACGGAGTTCACGTGGTAACCCCGGCCATCCGCCACGTACCACCCGAGTGCGTGGACCCGAAGACGAAGAACCGGAGCCGGCTCCACTGGTTCCTGGCCGATCAGCAGGCCCGGCTTGTCGATCCGAAAGCGATTTCACTGCTGCTCGATCTGTCGGGCAACATCACCGAGACCTCGGGGTCGAACTTCGTCATTGTCAAGGGCCAAACCATCTACACGCCGCGGCCCCGCAACATCCTGTCCGGCGTGACGCTCGACACGGTGGCACAGCTTGCGCCGAAAGCCGGCCTCGAATTCGTCGAGAAGGACTTGCAGGTTTACGATGTGGTGAATGCCGATGAAGCCTGGCTGACGACGACGCCTTATTGTCTGGGGCCCGTCACGAAGATCAATGGCATCGCCATCGGCGACGGGAAACCGGGACCGCTATGGAGGCGCATGCTCGAACTATGGAGCGACCTGGTCGGCTACGACGTGCACGAGCAGGTGATTTCGTCGACGATCTGAGAGAGGGGTTAGTTATCCCGGCGCCGGCATTCCCCTCGCGCGCGATTCAGTCGCGAAGGCTTCAGCCGCATCGAACATCCGCCCGTCATCAGCTCAAACGCGGCGCCCTTCATCGCTCCGGTCCAGGAACGATGCAAGTAAAATAATCGCACCGGAAGCAACAAGAAGGCCCAGTTCATCGATGCAGCTTCTGTTGAGCGCGGGCTATGCCCAGTTTCAGACGTCGTTTAAGAGGATGCACCAATTGCATGATCTTCGGCACCAGGCAATCACCGAACTTGCCGAAGGCAGGGCTTCAGACGCTACGCTGATGCCAGTCGCGTGCCATATGTCGAGGGAGATCCTCGAACACTACTCTCGTGTGAGGATGGGCGCGAAACGTGAGGCGCTGGCGAAATTGGCGGGTGGTCTGATGGTGACCCCGGCAGACAGCCGAGAACCCGTTTCCGGGCCGTAAACTGAGGGGTCACGTCACAATCCACGTCACAAACGGTCAACATTCGGGTTGGCCGTTCTTGTATGTGGCTGATTTTTTTTGGTCGGGCCGCCGGGATTTGAACCCGGGACCTCTTGCACCCCAAGCAAGCGCGCTAGCCAGGCTGCGCCACGGCCCGAACCTTCTGATTCTACCGCATTCACAACCGCCCTGATACCTCAAGATTCTGACATTCTGACACTTCGTCCTGATCCACCCTCACTGCC
>JBJXGR010000470.1:0-9964 GCA_046160045.1 Bryobacteraceae bacterium | reverse complement strand
ACTGGGATAACGTTAAGGGCCTGCGCGGAGGAACATAATCCCTAGCCGAGGGCAAAGATATCAGCGCGGACTGCATTGTCGCCCACCATACGCTGGGATGCTGGGCTGTCGTAGCAGACCATGACCTTGGGTGTGGCACTGTCGGCGTCAACAAGGGTCATGCCTTCAGCGTGGTCAGCCGCCGCAGCATAAGGTACCTCGCGGGCGATGCGCAGTTTCTCGCGTGGGACGACTGCCTCGCTGGCGATGTCGAGCGCGTTTGGCCAGTGGTACACGAAAACCGGCCCGTCGAGGTCCATCGTCGGTCCGGCCAGTATGTAGACATCGTTCTTGTGGATGGCGAGGTCCCGGATCCCCAGGCCGTCGAGGTGGAGGAAGTGCTTCCGCAAAGGCCTGGCAAGCCGGAGGAAGCCAGTCGGTGCGGCCCGCACCTCAAGATCGAGGAGGACCGCCCAACCTCGGAGGACGGGACCCCGCAGGCCGACAAAGACGCGATCGCCGCGTACGGCAAGGCCTTCCACGTCGAGTCCGTTGTCTTTGCTTGGAATCGTGCAGAACGGCCCCACATGCTCGTCGTCTGTCAGTGCGCGCGTGAGGAGATTGCCGCTCGCGTCACCCTCGAGCCGCGATGCGGCCTGCGACCCAGTTCTGCGAGCCGGCTTCTGGTCGTCGTCGAGGGGCACGCGAGCGAGCGTGTAGCGGTTCCCGTCTGCTTCAACGGTGGCGAGCCGCTGCAGGTTCTGGGCGGGTGTTTTGTCCTTCTCGACCTTCTTTCGCTTGCGACTGTGCGACCCGACCAACCACACATATCCTTCGTCGACATCGAGCCCCTCGATATCAATCTCCGACGGCTTGGGTCCCTGGTCAGGCAGGTCGAGCAAAGAGAGCAGGTCGAAGCGCTTGTGATCGCTAAAATCTCCCCCAGCATTGCGGGTCATGCGGTGGAGGTCAGTGCCCCCATCACCTCCTAACCAGACGTGTTTACCGGCCAGGGCGATCGCGGATAGGTTATCCCGAATCTTCGCGAGGTCCTTTTTTGAACCCAGCGAGGGGTCCAGACTGAGCAAAACTTGAGACGTAGGTGTCGAGGGCATTCCGAAGGGATAATACCACCGTGGGATAGCCCGACGGAGCGTGGTATGCGCCGTTCGGGTGTCCCAGAGAACCCGAGGCGTCTTCAACGATTCTGGTCCATCTCCTGGGTAGGATTACTGTCGATAACAGCCCTTCGCACCACGAACCTCGCGAAGATCCTGACGCGATCATCGCCGCGCGACGTCACTTCCCGGAGGATTCATACAAAGAGTGAAAGGTCTCCTTCGTCATCGCGTAGCCGTCCCTCCCACCGGGATCGTTGTAGACGAGATAATCGCCAGCCTTGTAGGCTGTGGAGCCCTCTTTGGTTTGGATTGTGCCCGGCTGCTGAGCCTCCTCGGCCCACACGGGCGCGTCCTTTTCGTACACGCCAGGACTCACCTGGCGATAGGTGCGATCGAAGGTCTCTCCGTCCACGGTGTACACATCGCCCTGGTTGTTCACCAGCCAATCGCCGCGCTTCGAACGCTGCGTGCCACCCCATTTTTGGTAAGCGAACCCTTCTGTATCGAGGTCCAGCCGGACGGCGGTCACCCAGGTCCGCTTCTTTCGACGGTATTCCTGCAATGTTGGCCCCTCTCCTCTTTCGAGTCTATCCAACCGGCGCGCGGGCGCCGGCGTGGGAAGCCGGGCTACTGGTGGCCGCGGTCCACAAACGCCCATCCGGTCTTCCGCGTCCTGTGACGTCCTGCCCAGCGCCCACGGAAATGCGAGGCGCAGGGAGCCGCACAGAGCCAGCTACTTTCCGGCGCAAAATTCGGTCTTCAGGCCGCGAACCGCTCCGTTACCGTCGCGGCACGGTATGAAGTTCGTGCCACATCAACAACGGCAACCGTGCCGCGAGCCTAAGGTAAGGGTCTGTGAAAAAACGGGATATCCACCCCGTTTCCCGGTCAACGTTTCGTGGAGAATCAACGATTTGTGGCCGTGAAACGGGGTGAACGTCCCTGTTTTTTCACGGCTTCGTAAGCGAGCGGTTCCACGTTCGAATCCGGTATTTTTGCGCCGGAAAGTAGCTACCGCCTCAGATTGAGGAGCCGGTCCGCCTTCCCCAACCAGATGAAAATCGGGTCGAAAACCAGGAGATGGATCTTAAAACCGATCGCCAGCGCTGCCGCCAAGACGCTCCGAAGTCCGACGTCCCGGAATGTCTGCCGGTACCGCATGAGACGGACAAGGTGAGGCGCCAGGAGGGTCACCGCCAGCCCAATCAGAAAAACGCCCAGACCACGGACGGTTACCAGCACAAGACTCTGGTATGTCTGCCACAGCCACCAGACCCCAACCAGCGCCCCCAGCAGGAACACCGCAGCCGCCACGGTCAAGGGCGGCCAAAGTAACCACACCTTGCCGGCAAGCAGGGAGCCCACCGCAAGATGACGTGTGAGCCTGTCGAAGCCGGGGCCGGGGTTCAGTGCCGGCTCGATCTGAAGGAATCGCCAGCCTCCGTCGGGCAGAGCCGTTTCAGCGCGTTGCCTGAGCTCCGTCTGCGCCTGACGATAACCGCTCGTCATGAGAGCGAACGCCTCGACCTCGGTAAAGGAGTCGAGATCCGTCCGCAGGGCGGATAGCAGTCGCTGCACCGGTTTCTGTATGCCAAACAGGGTCAGCACTCCCCGGCGCGCCACCGGCCGCGCATCGTCTGACGCCTCGTGAGGATCCTGGCACTCGCGCCAATCGATCGGGTCGGCATCGAGGTCCTTCTTGAGGTGCAGGAACGTCAACTGCTTGACCAAACCGGATCGACGGCGTGCGTCGAGTTCCCGATACTGCGCCTGACGCACACGAGCCATCGAGATGCTGGAGGAACGGAGCGGAACCCCCACCCGCCCGCCACTGGGGTGGTCCTGGCTGTCCATTTGGCCACTGGCGTCACTCACGATCATCACGTTGCAATCCTGCTCCAGCAGACTCGCCACTCCCTGGTTGTCGTATACCCCGCCGTCCACAAGCCGAACCGTCTTTCCTTCGTAAAGATCCGGAAACACGAGGGGGTCGAACAGGCCAGGTACGCACGACGAAGCGGCGACCGCTTCACCCAGCCTGAGCCGCTGGTAGTCGGGAGGTCCGAACAGAGGGGCGAGCAGCCGACCCAACCAGCCACGCCATCGATCCTCGAGACGCGGCGCCTCCCAGTAATACATCCTCCGCAGGCGGTAGTTCCCCTCGACCTCCGCATCGAGACTCATTGGCGGCTCGCCCATCCACGAAGCGGTGAACTGCCAGTTGTGGCCCGTGTTCAGGGTTGTGGCGTTCAGCACCAGGACGGGGACCTTCGCCGCCCTGAGCCAGTTATCGTATTTCGGTTTGAAGTCAGGCGATTCGCATTGCACGAACAGATCTTTGAGGTAGCGGGGCTTTCCTCCCTTGCCGTCCGGAACCCTTGCATAGAGTTCCTGTTCATATAACTCACCGAGCCGGCGCGTCGTCGTGTAGCCTGGCTGCAAAAGCGTACGCAGGTTGGACCAGATGCTCCCAAACAGGCGACAACGGATGTTGGTCTGAACGCCGGTGAGAAAGTCTCGCTCCAGCCGCCGCACAATTTCGAGATAATCTTCGCGGGTGATCTCGCCGTCCCGCTTGGATTCCAGTAGTCGCTTGACCTCGAGATAGTAGTGCGCCCCCACGATGGATCCGCCCGACACACAGGAAAGTACCTCTACCCGGCGGAGTATATCCGTTTCGGCCAGACAGGCAAGGACACCGATGTGGAACAGCGAGGCGCGAAACCCGCCGCCCGAAAGAGCCAACCCAACCTTACCGTCCGTGGCGCGGTCTACCCCGGGTGCGAGATCACCAAGGTACTCGCGCAGGATACTCTTGCCTTGCGACCGTAGTTCATCCGGTGAACCCGCCCACCGGCCTGTCCATTCAGTTCGACTTCCCAGGAGTTCGGCCAGATCGGCTTGCAGTTGCGCCAGCGATGCGAGCTGAGTGATGGCGGACTCGAATTCCCACGGCGCCACGCTCTCGAGCGGCGGACCCTGGTGATTCAGCCTGTGGGCAGTGTTGTACCCTCGGAGGGCCGTGAGCGCCTGGCCGAATTGCCCCAATCCGAGGTGAGTCTCAGCCCGGGTGGTGTAGAACCACCATTCCTTCGCCAGCCACTCGTAGCCGGCCCGCTCGGGGAGGCCGGCCAAAAGCTTCGCCAGATGCTCGCGGATGTCGTGCGCCTGCTGCCACCGGCCGCCAGCAACCGTCTGTTTGGCTCCCGTCTTCGCAGCCTCGGTGGCATCCTCCTTTGCCAAGAGATCGAGAATGAAGGCGGCATTGATTCCGGTGTAGCCCTGGTCTTTCGCCGGTCCCATCTCGTAGCCCTGGAGATAGAAGCCGAGGGAACGTTCGAGGTCAGCTCGCTGACCGTCGACTTGCCAGAGCCGCTTGTTTATCGCTCCGCGCAGCCCAAGCGATTCCTGCCGCTCTTCCGCCGTGGGGCCCATGCGTTCTACTTCGTCGAGGATTTCCAGAGCTCTCTTGAAGCGATCCCTTGCCGGCAGGTCCGGGTCCTTATAGGTGCAGAGCGCGTGGCGCTGGCCAACTTTTGCCGGGGTCTTCCCAAGATCGTGGTCATCGCCAACCCTGCGGATGTGACCATAAAGCTTTCGCGCGTAGCCAAACTCGTTGTTATTCTTCAGTTGCTCTGCAAGGGCGTACACTTCCCGAACCGGTAGTCTCCTTCCCCGGAGGACAGGCGCCGCCGCCTCGATGTCCCGCTTCCGCGCCGCCTCCCGCAGAGAACGTGCGGAGGGTTCAGCGGTTTCAATCACGCGTGAATTGTCGGGCATAGCGTCCCTCCTTTCGCCGTGTTTCTACGCTGGGCTGCGTGCCGGAGTTGACGGTCGAACCACTCGATCCAGCCGCCCTTCGACTGCCGGCATTGATCCTGCTTCAGCCCCACCCTGGATCACTCACGCGCTCCCCGCGGGCCGCCGGACGCGCGCACTCTGCTCGATTAGATCGAGGTCTTAGAGGTGTGTCAAGCGAGGATATCGGGCGCGTTGACAAGCGAGTTTGAAGCTGGGGACTCGGCGTCCGATCGAACGGCGTCACAGTCAGGAGGATCTGACCCTGTGTCGTCAGCCGGTCCCCTCACCTTCGGGCGGCCTTCTCGATTGCACCAGCGGCGTGGGATATCAGGCGAGTATATTCAGCAAGCCGCCGGAACGCCCGCTCGCGGTACCGCTTTGCACAGCGTATGCCTGCTTTACCAATTCGGCCTGCGCTCGGGCAAGTTCACGCCCGGCTTGAGCGGCCACCTGGTTATCCTGCGGCGACGGATCCGCCGGCGCGTGGGCCGCTGCGATCACGCTCAGCATCTTCCGGATCGTGGCTTGCGGGTCGCCCTCGACCGGACTGGCGTCGATCGGGACCTCTCCGGCAACGGCATAGAGCTGCTGGTCGGGTCCGGTAACGTATTGGAACGAAGGACCGCCGCGCGCATACTGGCCGGCGGCGGCGAGGTGGGCCTGTTCGTGGGCGCGAACCCGTCGGTCGATCGAGCGCAGCCGAGAGAGTTCGGCGACTTCCTGGGCGGAAAGAGCGCTTGCGGCGCCGGTTGAATCGAGTCCGTTCATCGCCCTATCCGCGCTTATCGGCGGCTGGCGGCTATCCTTGAGAGAAAAGGGGCGCGGGTCCGGTTCCATGCGCCGAACTCGACCGCCAGCAACACCGCCTTCGAAACGATCCGTAGCGCGATCCCGGCGCGCCTGATCCAATTTGCCCTGCGGCTGTGTTTCTGATCGGTGAACGGCGCTACGACCCGACGGCCGTCGCGGCCGTCGGGTTGAAAGCCGCGGCGGTGCTCTCCAACGAGGCGGACCATGCGTTCAACGTGATCTCGATGTCCTGTTCGGTGTGCGCGGCCGAAATGGATCCTTGCTTGGTCGCGAGCGGGAAGAAGTAGATGCCCCGATCCACCAGCTCGCGGCGCATCGCATCGTCGGCCGCGAACGAATGATTCCCGGCGAGGTCGTGCCAATCCGCAGGCTCGTGATCCATGAAGTACAGGCAGAACGCTGAACCCTGTCGCGAGAACACGGACGGAATGCCAAGCTTCGCCGTGATGTCGGCAACGCCCCGCTCCAACATCGCGCCCAGCGCTTCCACGTGGCGGTAGACTTCGCCGTCGTTCATCAGCAGGCGCTCGATGGTGGCAATCGCGGCAACGGTCGGCACCGGGTGTGCGTTGTACGTCCCGGCGAGCAGGACTCGCTTCGACGGATCCGGATGAATGAACCAGTTCATGTACTCTGCCTTGCCGCCGATCACGCTCATGGGATAGCCGTTGGCGACAGCCTTGCCATAGACCACGAAGTCAGGCCGGACGCCGCACATCGCCGAATAGCCTCCCAAAGCATGGCGGAAGCCGGTCTTCACCTCGTCGAAAATCAGCAGGAACCCGAACTCGTCGGCCAGCGCGCGCAGGCCGGCAAGATAGCCGGGCTTGGGTTTGACGACGCCTATGTTTTGAAGGATCGGTTCAGCAATCAGGCAGGAGACCGGATAGCGCTCCGAGACCCAGCGGACGGAATCGAGATCGTTGTAGTTCACCGGGTGCACCAGGCGCTGGTGCGCTTCGGGAATGCCGGCGCTGATGGGCTTGAACGGGTACTCGCCCGGCGAGACTCGCGGTCCTAGTTGCGCCAGGGGCGTCATCAGGTTGCAGGCCACGTCATTGTGCCAGCCGTTGTAGCCGCCCTGCATGACGATCAGGTGATCGCGCGAAGTGATCGCCCGGGCCGCGCGGATCGCCTGGTAGGTGGCTTCGCTGCCGGTATTCAGGAACTGTACGCTGTCGACGCAGGGGACGTTTTGGCAGATCAACTCCGCCAGCCGTCCTTCGAACTCTGTGGTGCCCGACCCGAACAGACTGGTCCCGTCCCGAAGCGCCCGCGTCACCGCTTCTGTGACGTGGGGATCGTTATGTCCGAGGAAATGAGGCGCGAACGCGGCGTGATAGTCGATGAACTCGTTGCCGTCCACATCCCAGATCCTTGACCCTATGCCTTTGGCAAAGGCAATCTCCGGCGTGGTGACGCGATTGACGGAAACGACGCCCCCGGTGATGTACTGCCGGTTGCGCCCGATGAGTTGTGCAGCTTTGGGATAAGTACGCATGTTGAGCACTGCCAGTGCCGGGCGCGGACCGCCACGTTCCCAAGGATAAGGGAATCGACCGGGCGGCGTCATCCGGCGATACAGCCAGTTCCACCATTGTGGACGATTTGGAGGGAAAAGGCACCTGCCCTTGGTCCAATCGAATAAAATCCAAGGGATGCTTAAAATACTTGCAATCGTTGTCCTGGGCGCTGCCGCCCTGCAGGCGCAGGTGGGCCGGCCTCAGGTGGTCGTCAGCGGCGATGGCTATTTCCCAGTCCTGATCCGGTTGAGTAACGGTGAAGCGCTGGCCGTCCTTCGCGGGGGAGCGCCGCACGTCGGCGTCAAAGGCCGGCTTGACCTGGTTTCGAGCAAGGACGGCGGCCAGACCTGGTCGAAACCGTGGGTCGCGATCGACGAGCAGTACGACGACCGGAACCCGGCGTTCGGACAACTGAAGGACGGCACAATCCTCCTGGGCTATGTGATCGCCAAGGGCTACGACGCCAGCGGCTTGAAGTTCACCGGCGCCCGCAAGGACCGCGTGTTTGAAGGCGTGTATCTCATCAGGTCGCGCGACAATGGCAAGACTTGGTCCAAGCCGTCGAGGGATGAGACGATCTACAAGTTCTACGCCGGCAGCGGCCATGTCTCGCCCTACGGCAAAATCGTGCAGTTGAAGGACGGGACGGTGCTGATGACCGTGTACTTCGAGTTCTTCGACGGGCGCCAGAACGAAAGCTATCTGTTCCGGTCGAAGGACAACGGCAAAACCTGGGGTTCGCCAGCGCTGATGGGAAAGCACTACAACGAGACGGCGATCCAGATTCTGCCCGATGGGCGCCTGCTCGCCGCCATGCGCTCTGAACCAGGCGGGCATCTGGCCGTCACCGAGTCGAACGACCAGGGTAAAACCTGGAGCGCGCCGGTTCAGGTGACCAAAGACAGCGAGCATCCAGCGGACCTGATTGTTCTCAAGGACGGCCGGATCCTGATGACCTACGGCGAGCGCAACGCCCCGCGAGGGGTCCACGCGATGATCTCCAAAGACGGGCGGAGTTGGGACAAGACCAAGGACATCGTGCTGGCGAACGATGCGCCGAACACGGATTGCGGATACCCCAGTTCGATCGAGGTGGCGCCAGGAAAGATCCTCACGATGTACTACCAGGTGGACGACCTGAAGAACGCGCCGGCCAGCGCGAAGGCGAAGTCCATCCTGTGGACGGCGCCCAGGTAGCCATGCGGTTCAGGACGGCGCGGCCGTCGAAGAAAGGGATGGAATAGATTCGCCATGATGAACAACAACAGGAATCCCGCACTGGCCGTTGAGCTGGTCGGCCTGGAGAAAGGACTGGCATGATGACGCGGAGACTATTCACGGGCGCGATGACCGCCTCGGCATTGTACGGGGTGGATGCGCTCTCGCGCGAACCGCTGAAGATCGAACTCGGACCGGAGCGCCTGGTGGCGCCCGGAGTGCCGTGGCCGTACCTGTTCCAGGGACGCGGCGGGGCGACCGTGGTCTTCGGGCACGTCCGTTGGCCCCAGGGCGGCAAGTACCCGATCCACTACATCACGCGATCCTTCGATGGCCGGAAGTCGTGGCAGGAGTTGAAGCAGGTCTCCGAACGCGGCAAAGGCCCCCTCACGGAAGGGGCAACGGTCCAGTTGCGCGATGGCACGTGTCTGCTGTTCGATGTGCACTGCGAGCATGTGGGGAGCCAGCGCTTCGAAGCCCACTTCTGGCCTTCCCGCGACGAGTTCCGGACGCTGGAGAAGCCGGAACTGTTCTCCTTCGAGATTCCCCAAGCCGATACGGGAGGGTTTGACGATCGGGGCGAACCGGTCTCCCGCGTGTATCTCCGGCGGAGTGTGGAGGAGCTGCCGAACGGCGATCTGTTGGCCACCGCCTACAGCCGGTTCAAGGAAGACAAGACGCCGATCGAATACGAGCCGAAGATGAACAAGGTCCGCTCGTGGCTGATGCGGTCTTCCGACAAAGGCCGGACGTGGCGCTATGTTTCGACGATCGCCGCCGAACCGGTGGAACAGGAAGGGTTCGCCGAGCCGGTGATGGTCCGGCTGACGAAAGGGAAAGCGGCCGGCCGGCTGATTTGCCAGATGCGCACGGGGCGCGAGAACCCGATCTATCAATGCGAGTCCGATGACGAGGGATTGACCTGGACGCGGGCCTATCCGCTGCGGTGGACCTACTCGCGGTGGGGACGCTACCGCGATATTGTCGGCGCGGATCCCGATTTGTGTGAGATGAGTGACGGCACCTTGGCGATGGCCTACGGCCATAAGCCCGACTATCGCGACCACGGCAGCTACGTTGCCTTCAGCATCGACCAGGGCCATAGCTGGCTGCAGGTAACGCAGGTGTCCGCGGGGTTGACCATGGCGTACTGCGGCATCCGCGAGGTTGCTCCGGGCGAGTTGTATGTGGTGTACACGACCACGGACGAGCCGCAGGTGTCGCGATATCGCGAGGCGAAGTTCAATACAATGGGCCGATCGATCTACGTGAAACACGCATGAACTACGAACATCATCCCACCGACGACCGCCAGGGAGCGGCCAACCCCGACTGGTGCATTTCCGCGCGTCAGCCGTGGGTTGGCGATACACTAGGAGCCCACTGCGTCAGAAGATGTAAGAAAATCGACTTCGCCAATTTTGTGGGTGCGTGGGGGGATGCGAAATCCCTTGTCGACGTCGCAGAACGCGTTGTAGGGCGTCTGGCAAGGTCTCCAGGCGTGGAAAAGCT
>JBJXGR010000469.1:0-24424 GCA_046160045.1 Bryobacteraceae bacterium | reverse complement strand
CTCCTCGCGCGGCGTCAGCGTCGCCAGCACCTTGCGGGTCTGGTCCGCGAGGTTCACCGAGATCACGGACTCCGACGGCGAGATGATCGACTTGTCCTCGATGAAGTCACCGAGGTGCGAGTCCTCCTCTTCGCCGATCGGCGTCTCGAGCGAGATCGGCTCCTTGGCGATCTTCAGGACCTTGCGGACCTTGTCGAGCGGCAGCTCCATGCGCTCGGCGATCTCCTCGGGCGTCGGCTCGCGACCGAGCTCCTGCACGAGGTAGCGCGTCGTGCGGACGAGCTTGTTGATCGTCTCGATCATGTGCACGGGGATGCGGATGGTGCGCGCCTGGTCGGCAATGGCGCGGGTGATCGCCTGCCGGATCCACCACGTGGCGTAGGTGGAGAACTTGTAGCCACGGCGGTACTCGAACTTGTCGACCGCCTTCATCAGGCCGATGTTGCCTTCCTGAATCAGGTCGAGGAACTGCAGACCGCGGTTGGTATACCGTTTGGCAATCGAGACGACCAGGCGCAGATTGGCCTCGATCAGTTCGTTCTTGGCCGTCTCCGCTTCGGCTTCGCCGCGATTGATGATCTGCACGGTACGCCGCAGATCGAGCGCGCGCGATCCGAAGTACTCTTCCAGTTGCTGAATGCGCTGGCTGTTCGACTTTTGCTCCTTGCGCAGTTCCTTGGCGACATCGGCCTTGTCGCCGAGCGGCCCCTCGAGTTCGCGCTGCGTTCGGGCGATATCCCGTTCGATCGGCCGAAGGTCGTCCACCGCCTGTCTCACGCCTTCGGTAAACTGCCGGGTGGCCTGTGTGCTGAAGCGAATGCTGCGGACCAGGCGGGAAATCCTCACCAGGGCGCGCGCCATTTCCCAGCGTGCCTTGCGGGTCTGCTTGGGCTTGGTGCGCGGCATATTCTGCAGCCGCTGGCGTAGCTGCGCGGCTTTCCGGTGCAGCTTGCCCAGGTCATCGATGGACGCCAGCACCTGCTGCCGCCTCTCCTCCACGGCCTCATCGGTGACGGTCGGCTCCGTGAAGTGGATCAAATCCCGAACCGCCGGCGGGTTCGCGCGGAATTCGTCGCCCAGCGAGAGAATTCTCTGAATCACCATGGGTGACCGGGAGAGAGCTTTCAGGACCATACCCTGCCCGCGTTCGATGCGGCGCGCAATCTCGACTTCGCCTTCACGCGTGAGCAGCGCGACCGAGCCCATCTCCCGGAGGTACATGCGCACGGGGTCGTTGGTCTTCTCACCGACGCCCGGCAACAGCTCGAGATCGAACGGCTGGTCGCCGTCTTCCAGTTCCTTCTTAAAATCCGGCTCATCGAGCAGTTCGATCGCAGCTGGATCGAAACCGTCCAGGATCTCGTCCAAATCGCCGTTGGTCGAGATCTCTGCAGGCAGATCTTCACTCATTTCGTCGTAGAGAGCGAACCGCTTCTCCTTGCCGACTTCCATGAGAACTTTTCCCGATCCTTCCTTTGCCTGGACTCGTCACCCCTGCGAAGCAGAGTGTAAGAAAATCTTCTGCTAATTGTACAATGCCGCTTCAGCGGCCCTGCAACCGGTCCAGTTGCTGGGTCAGTTGCATCGCCTCCGCCATTTCACCCTTTTGTGACGTTTCGCGGATCCGTTTGCGCAACTCCGCCACCCGCTCCAACCGCTCCTGGCGCTCGAGGGCAACCAGACATTCCGTCGCCTGCTCGAAAGAAACCTCCACATCTTCCCGTAACAGAATGCGGTCGAGCTTGGCCTGATCCGGCTCGTCCAATCGGGCTCGCAGTTCAGAGAATCCGAAATCGGCGCCGCTGTCTTCGAGGGCCAGGATCTGCTCAAAAATCTTCCAGGTCGCAAAGCGGCGGAGAGTCTCGATCCGCAACAACCCCGGCGCCAGTTGTTTGCGGGCATCCGCATCCCGGACTAGAATCGGCAGCAACGTGTTTTCAATATAGTGGGGCGCGTCAATTTCCGTCTTGACCGCGGACGGCTTTCTGCCCGCCGCCGCCTTGCGAAATCTCTCCAGCACCATGCCCTGCCGCACGCCGAGATAGCTGGCCACTTCGTTGGCGATGGCCGCACGCTTCAGATCGTCCGGAACGCGCGCGATCGCCGGCAGCAGGAACTGGAAGGCATGATCGGCTCCTTCCGGCGTGCGCACGTCAAACCGCTCCCGAGCCCGGTCGCCCAGCCACAGAAAGTAATCGCGCGCTCCGCTTAACTGCGCCATATACGCTTCCGCCCCGCGCTCCTTGCAGTACTCGTCCGGATCCAGTTCGCCATCCAGTTGCAGAATGCGCGTCTCCATACCTTCCTCGAGCAAAAGCTGGATGGAACGCTCGGCCGCGTTGGCGCCCGCGGTGTCCGGATCGAAGTTGACCACGATCCGCTCGGAATGCCGCTTCAACGCCTGTATCTGCTGTGTTGTCAGGGCCGTACCGCAGCTTGCCACCACCTCGTGCACGCCTGCCCCCCACACGCCGATCACGTCCATATACCCTTCCACCAGGACCGCCCGGTTGTTCTTCCGGATCGATTCCTTGGCGCGGTTGAGATTGAACAACACGGAACTCTTCTTATAGATCGGCGTTTCGGGCGAATTTAAGTACTTCGGTTCTTCCTGGGCCGATAGCGCCCGGCCGCCGAACCCGATGACTTTGGCCGATTCGTTGTGAATCGGGAACATCAGCCGGTTCCGGAACCGGTCAAAAAAACCGCTTCCGTCCTGGCGCTCCATCACCAGACCGGACAACGCCAACTGCTCCCGCGAGAAACCCTCCTTGTCCAGGATCCGCGTCAACGCCTGCCCGCCACGCTCGGAGTAGCCCAGGTCAAATTGTTCGATCTGGCTTGCGTTCAGGCCCCGGCGCTCGAGGTAAGCCCGCGCCTCCGAACCGGCGCCCGAACGCAGGGACTGCCGGAACACCTCCACGGCGATCTCGTGCATCCGGTAGACCGCGGCGCGGGCTTTGGTTTCCTCATCGGCGTATTCGCTGCGTTTCGGCTGGGGGATGCCGTGCTGTTCGGCCAGCTTCTTGAGCGCCTCCGGGAAGCTCAAGTTCTCGATCTTCATCACGAACTTGAACACGTCTCCGCCCTCGCCACAGCCAAAGCACTTGTAGAACTGGTGGTCGGCGTGAACCCGGAACGACGGTGTCTTCTCCGTGTGGAAAGGGCACAGGCCTGTGTGGCTGGGGGTATTGCCCACGCGCTTGAGGCGCACGTACTCACCGATCACCCGAACGATGTCGACCGATGTTTTGACGTGGGCGGCAAAGTCCATAACGGCCCGTTCCTATTCTCGCGCCGCCGACCGACCGCCGAGGCCCAGCCGCGAGGGAGGGCTTCCGTTCGCACGATCGCCGAAGTGTCGTGGTCGTCGCCCACTTCTTCCCTTCGCCTTGGCGACGGCGACCGGAAGCCCTCCCTCGCGGTCGGGCCTCGGATCGTCCGAGAGCAGCACCAGGATATTCGGCGCCCTGGTTTCCGCCCGGGCGAGCGCGGCGCCGGCAAGGAAGGATCTCCGGGTAAGCGGGGAGGGCATCGGCTGGTCTTCTCATAGTAGCCCGGTGCGAGAATAAGAGCTTATGGCTTTGCTCGACAACCGGCTTGCCCTCATCATGGGCATTGCCAATAAGTGGAGTCTCGCGTATGCGATTGCCCAGGCGTTCAGCCGCGAAGGAGCGCGGCTGATCCTCACCTATCTGGGCGAACACCAGAAAGAGGCATTGGAGTCGCTGTCCTCGGGTTTGACCGTCGAGAGGATGCTTCCCTGTGACGTGACCAAAGAAGAGGACATGGAGAGCCTGACCAGGGAACTGGGGGCGCTCGGCCGGCCGCTCGATGCCGTCATTCACAGCCTGGCGTTCGCCAATCGCGAGGACTTGACAGGTGACTTCGTCAACACCAGCCGTGCGGGATTTCTGCTGGCGCAGGAAGTGAGCGCGTATTCGCTGGTGGCGGTGGGACGGGCGACGGCTGCCCTGATGACGCAGGGAGGATCGATCACGACGCTGACCTATCTGGGTTCCGTACGCGTGGTGCCACACTACAATGTGATGGGAGTGGCCAAGGCCTCTCTCGAGGCCTCGGTCCGGTATCTGGCCAATGACCTCGGGGGCAAAGGGATCCGCGTGAACGCGATCTCGGCGGGACCCGTCAAGACAGCATCGGCGCGGGCGATCAAGGACTTCTCCGGGGTCCTGGACGCGGTCACGAAGAGGTCGCCGCTTCGCCGGATCACCGAACCCGCCGAAGTCGCCGATACCGCCGTGTTTCTGGCCAGCACGTTGGGAAGGGGCGTGACGGGAAATGTTCTGTATGTGGATTCCGGAATCCACATCATGGGCTTGTAGGAAAGCTCCCGCTTAGAGAATCGCGCGCAAGGTCTCAAATTCCTCCCGGAACGTTTCGGCGAGACCCTGGGCGGCGGCGTACACGCCGTGCCGGTCTTCCTCGGGCGCCGTGTCCGGGGTGGAAACACCCGAGGCGGCCGGGATATCGAGCGTGTAGCCGAGCCGGGTGACGAAGTAGTCCGCGGCCTCGATGATATGGGCCAGGTGAAGCTCTCCCCCGGCGGCTGAATCCGGAGTGTGGTGGCAGAACACCGCTTCGCGGATCGGAACAGGGAGGTTCCACTTTTCCAGAACCTGGGCGGACAGGTCGGGGTGACTCACACCCAGGATTTCCTGCTCGATGTCCTTGGTGGCGCAGCCTCGCCGCCTTGCCATGTCCGCCAGTTCTTCGAACTCGGCCGGGATCGCCACGGCCATCAACAGTTTTCCGATGTCATGCAGCAACCCTGCCGCGAAAGCTCCTTCCGCGTAGCCGACCGGCACGTGCAGGACGAGAAGATCCGCCATGATCCCACAGGCAAGCGAGTGAAGGTTGAACAGTCTCGCCGACCACAGCCGCGGCACCCTTGCCGTCGCCCAGCGTTTGGTCACGCTTAACCCCAAGACCAGATTCCGGATCTTGATGAGCCCCACGATCGACAGGGCGTGGCGTACGGAGTTGATGGTCGCCCTGCGACCGTAAAGCGGTGAGTTGACCACCCGCAGGATCGTTCCGGCCAGCACCGTGTCATTTTCAATCAGCGTAGAGAGGTGAGCGAACGAAATGTTTTCGTCCGCCAGCGAGGCCATGACGCGGGCCAGCACCGGAGAGAATGGAGGCAACTGGTCAATAGAACCTAATATCTTGCGCCGGTAATCGATCCCAGCTTCAGCGGGCGTGCTCATACCCCCCTTATCGTCTATGGTTGTCTCCGGCTTGAGCGTCTCCTGCCTGGGCACTTGCTTTACCCCTAAGGCGTTGCGCTTTTGTTCCGTTCTCGGGAGCCGAAATCCCCTAACCCGGGCGTTGTCCGTCAAAGCCGCTGTAGGATAAGGACATGGTCAATGGCTCCGGGCCTGCTATCGTGGCCACCAACCTGAGGAAGGTGTACGGCTCCAAGGCCGCCGTCGACGACCTGAATCTCATCGTGCCCCGAGGGTGCTTCTTTGGTTTTCTGGGCCCCAACGGCGCCGGGAAATCGACCACGATTCGCATGCTTACGGGATTGATCCCCCAGACAGCCGGGCAGATCGAGATCCTCGGCATGCCCATGCCGGAACGAGCCATCGACATCAAGCGGCGCATCGGCCTGGTTCCCGACGAATCGCTGTTGTTCGACCGGCTGACGGGAGCGGAATACCTGGAGTTCGTCGGCCGCATGTATGGGCTCGCGCGCAACCTGGCAAGAGAGCGGGCCCGGTCACTACTGCGCCTGTTCCAACTGGAAGAGAGCGCGCGGAAACTCATCGCCGAATACTCCAAAGGCATGCGGAAGCGTGTGGCCATGGCTGCCGCCCTGATCCACCGGCCGGACCTGTTCCTGATGGATGAGCCCTTCGAAGGAGTGGACGCGGTGGGGGCGCGCCTGATGAAGGACATTCTCCTGGATCTGGTCCGGCAGGGGGCAACCATTTTTTTGACGTCCCACGTCCTGGATGTCGTCGAGCGCCTGTGCGACCGGGTGGCCATCATCCACGAAGGCAAGATCGTCCGTGAGGGGTCCATGGAAGAACTGCGGATGGGCGCGGAAACCCTCGAAGACGTCTTTGTCCGCGTCGTCGGCGCCACTCGGGAGTTCGAGCGGCTCGAGTGGTTGTGACATGATCGCGGCCATTCTGCGGGCTCAATGGCTGAGTTTCCGGAATCTGTCGGGCTCGAGCCGCCGGGGTGCGATCTTCACTGCCATCACTTCCACGGTCTGGTACGGCCTGTGGATCTTCGTCGCCCTGGCTGTGTTCGAATTCGCATCCAACCCAAGGACCGCTGGATTCGTCCGGAAGAACCTTTCCCAAGGGCTGTTTCTGATGGTGCTGTACTGGCAACTGGCCCCGGTGCTGGTAGCCAGCCTCGGATTTTCTCTCGACCTGAAGAAGCTGATCATCTACCCGATTCCCGAGAGCCGCCTCTTCTGGATCGAGGTAATCTTGCGAATCACGACGGCGGTCGAGATGTTGATCGTGTTATGCGGGTTGGCCGCCGGTCTGGTGGCGAATCCGCTAGGCGGGTCAGGGCCGGCCATTCCCCGGGTGCTGTTGCCGGCGATCGTTTTCGCGCTGACGAACCTCCTGTTTGCGGCCGGCGTGCGCAATCTCATCGAGCGGTTGCTGAGCCGCAAGGTGGTCCGCGAGTTGTTTGTCTTCGGCCTGGTGATGGTTGCCACGCTTCCGCAACTGTTGTTCACGACGGGTTTGCCAGGGGATCGCCTGAAACACCTGATCTCCCAGACGCCGTGGCCGATCTGGCCCTGGACGGCGGCCGGCCGCCTGATTCTCCACGGATTCGACCCCGGCTCCTGGGCCGTGTTGCTGGGCTGGACGGCGGTGGGCTATGCGTTCGGAGGCTGGCAGTTCCGGCGAAGCCTTCGCTTCGACGCCGTGGCCGCCCAGGCCACCGACACGTCGCGACCCTCGCGAGCCTACCTCTCGGAGTTCTTCTACCGCTTGCCCGGGATGCTGCTACCGGATCCGGTCGCCGCCATGGTCGAGAAGGAAACCCGGACCCTGGCCCGAACCCCGCGATTCCGCATGGTGTTTCTCATGGGCTTCACCTTCGGCTTAGTGGTCTGGTTGCCGTTGGCGTTCGGCCCCAACCGCTCCGCTCCCATCGTCGGCAACATGGTGACGATTGTCGGCGTGTACGCGTTAACCTTGCTGGGCCAGGTCTCCTACTGGAACGCCTTCGGTTTCGACCGGTCCGCCGTCCAGATGTACTACGCCGCGCCGGTACCGATCGGCCGGGCGCTCGTGGCGAAGAACATCGCCACCGCTTCCTACGTGTTCCTGGAATTCGTTCTGGTGGTGATTCTCTGTTTCGCGACCGGCCTGTCGGTCCCCTTCGGACGTGTGGTGGAGAGCTTCGCCGTGGTTGCGACCATTTCCATCTACCTGTTTGCGGCGGGCAATCTGAGTTCGGTCTACCTGCCACGCGGGATGAATCCGGAGCGGGTGAGCCATGGCGGCAGCGGGGGCCGGTCGCAAGCCCTCATTCTGCTGGTGTACCCGATTGCCATCCTTCCGGTGGCGCTGGCGTACCTGGCCCGATACGCGTTCGAGAAGGACTTTCTCTTTTTCGTCGTGCTCGCGGTGGTGGCGGCAATCGGCGGCGCCGTGTATTGGATCGCGATGGAATCGGCCGTCGAGGCGGCCGACAAACGCCGCGAGATGCTTCTGACCGAGCTCAGCAGGTCCGATGGGCCGGTTTCGAGCGACTGAGGCGGGGCCTCGGAGGTAGGTTAGTTACCCTTCACCCGGCTCAAGCGTGCAGGATTCTCATGAGTTGCGCGTCGGTCAGAACCGCGATCTTGGCTGATCGCAGGAATTCCGACGCTGGAGGGTTGAAGAAGTCTTGGTCGGTTGTGCAGATTAGCTCGGCGCCTCCGATCAATGCCGTCTGGAGTACAACAATATCATTCGGATCGCGAATCGGCGCAATCAGCATCGGATCGGGCCGGACGATTGTTGCCACCGATTGGAGAAGCATCACGTACTCATAGACTTTGTCGTCGGGCATTCCGTGTCGCGCCCTCATCCTGGGATAACGGAGGACTCGCGAGGTTTCAGCCAGGACCTCACTCGACAAAATGAGGACGTGATCTCCCGCCAGGATTGTGAACAGCAACTCCCGAGCGAGGACTCCGTTGTCGTCGAAGGCCCTAACAAGCACGGTCGAATCAAGGGTGATCTTCACCGTTGAGTGCGGTATCCGGGCCGGCTGCTGCGCATCGCCTCGGTGAAGATTTCATCGGTTTCCTCAACCGTAGCGGGCCTCAGGTTGAGGTCCACTTCCGCAAACAGCGTTCTAAGCCTCGAGGAGACCTCGCGCCGCCGGTCCTCCGAGACGGGGGAAAGTTCGAACGCCTGGACGCTGACCGACTCGCTCTCCTCAAGCGGACGACCTAAAAGGAGTTCCGCTGCGGCTCGCTGCTCTGGGGACAAATCGGGTGCTTGAAGGATCATGGCGTTCTCTGTCTTTGATTATCGCGCTTGGCGGACCCCCTCGTGTGCTCGGCGATGCGACAGGCCACAATCGCCGCGTTGGCGCGGCCAAAGGGTCCTGGTTTTTGGTCCTGGTAGAATGCGAGCGATGGCCAGACTCCTCAGGGCCGAGGATCTTCTTCCGCTGGTGGCCTCCCTGACGCCGCCGGAACGTGTTCGCCTACTGCGGCTGATTGCCTTGCCGCGGGGAGGCGACGCGAGCGTTTATCGTGCGGTGCCACCGTCCCGTGAGGAATTCTCCACGGACGAGGATCCGCTCGGCTGGGACGCCGAGGGCTGGGAGGATGTGGCGTGAAACGTGGCCAGATCCGCTGGTACACGGCAACCGCCGCAATGCTCTGATATGGGCTATTGCTTTCTGGCGCCAACGCGCTTTGCAACTCCGCTACTTGGCGACTTAAGACTAAAGTGATTCGCGTCTCTGCCGCCACCGCCAGTTATGGGGAACTACAGAGGCGTGAAGTTCTTATCAACACCACGGCAGACGCGATTAGGTAAGTCCATGCCCCAGCCCAAATGATCAGCGAGATGCGTCTGCTACGAGTCTCTATTGGACTTTCGGGGATTGGTTGCCGCGGATGCCGGCTCGAAATATCAGCATCGAACAACTCACCTCCCGGTTTTTGATTCGCGCCAAGTGACAGGACCTCCGGGACCGCGGATGCAAGGGGTCGCGAGTATAGGTATGGCCGGTGCCACGGGTCAACAGGCAGGTGCTTGAGATAAGGGCCCTTCCATCCGTCGCCGCCTGGATTGAACACGAGAACCGCCAACCCGCTGCTAGCCAATGGGTAGTCCCCACAACCCGCCCTGTAATGATCGAGCGCCTTTGAAATCGCCCGTATCTGAAGGTCGGCGGCGAGATGCCGGAGGCGCTTGACATCCCGTACAGGTTCAGCGAAGAAGCCCAAGAAACAAATCACAACGGAAACGCAGATTCCTGCGCCGGCCAGCAGTCTGGTAAACGGAGCTAGCGCGGGAGCCAGGAGGGTGCCAATCGCGTGAATTGGCCGGGTCACAGTCCTGACGTTCACATTGAATTAGACGCACCCACCCTCGAAAATGTCGACGGGCAGCTTCGTCGTTTGAAGATTGCCGCGAGCGTGTCTTATTGGCCGGAGGTCCGCTCGCTGGGAGACTGAAGCCTGGGCGCCCTCATTCCGGCAAGGGTCCATCCGGATCTGTGGCCTGCGGATCTAAGGCACGGAGCACGGCGGCTTTGAGTGGCGGCAAATCACTCTGTACTGTTTTCCAGACAACCGGCAGCTCGATCCGTTCGTATTGGTGACGCAGCCAGTTCCCCATGCCCCGTATCTCCCGCCACGGCATACCGGGACAGCGGCTCTCGGCCTGAGCCCCAAGGCGAATGGCTGCCTCGCTGATGATCAGCAGCTTACGTTCGACCGGCGCGATCGTCTTTGGATCTTCGCGGAATGCTTCAAAATCCATGCCAGAGGTAAACGACTCAATCATGCCGACGGCATCTGCGATGTCATGCAGGGAGTGGTCGTCGTCTCTAAAAGGCAAGCACGGCCTCGCGGGTGACCCGCTCACGAATACGGTCCTTCAGCGCTCTGGCCGGGGTCAGTTCCACCCGAACGCCGAGAATGTCGGTGAGCCGATTCTCCAGACCCACCACCTCCAGGAGCGAGAGCTGTCTTGAGGGATCGAAGTCGGCCATCAGATCCACATCCGATTCAGAAGACGCGTCGCCGCGGGCGACCGAACCGAAAAGGGATAGGCGCATGATTCCGGCCGCCTTCAACTCCGGTTCATACTCGCGCAGCTTCTCTAAGACCGTGTACTTGTCCATCGCTCCATCCTACATCCGCAAGTAGATCTTCTGCCGGTCGAGACCCCACAGCAACAGCCACGTAATCCCGAAATACACCAGGAAGACGAACACCACCCAGAACAACGGCGAATCGGATGGAGCGAAGGGCCGTACCGCATCGCCCACCAGAGCATGAAGGATGTAACCGGCTAGCGGGTTCAACCCGAATACCCGAAACAGGCTCCATTGGTTCGCTTTGACATCCGACCACCACACGAACGCCGCGTACACCAACAACGACAATCCGGCGGAGAACCACAGGTAGGAGTTGGACCCGGCCTGTTGGCTCATGGTCCACAAGGTGACCGGATGAACGGGCGGCCAGAATGGCGGGGCCGCGAACCAGCCTGCCCAGCCGCTCAAACGCTCAGGTGCGAAGATCACCGCGATGCACGACAACCCGTAACCGAAAACGCCGAGGATGACGCCCCAACGCACCAGCGGGCGCAGAGACGGCCGGGCCCCTCGCTCGCTCACCCAGTCATACGCCAGCGAACCCACCAGCGTGGGTATGCTCCAGGTGAGAAACCCCAGCGGGCCTCCGTCGATGACCCGTTTCGCGTGCAGCAGGTCGAACCAGAACCAGGACGAGAGCCCCAGGTGGAGAGCCGCGCTTCCCACCATCCAGGCGATTCGAGTCCTCTTTGATGCCGCGATCACCGGCAGGACCCACAAGCTGGTCACCGCGATGTGGACCAGCGCCTGGAACGGGGACCGCCAAAAGCTCTGCGTCACAAAGCCCCACCAGCCCACGTTGGCCAAGTCTTGCCAGGTCTTGTAGCGCCCGTCCAGGTGGTAGACCACCAGCCCGATCAGGATCAACGACAGGCATCGCGTGATGGCCTTCTTGTATGCGATTGCGCTCCCCAGCTTCCCGATATTCCGCACCACGGCCAGCCGGAAGGCGAAGCCCACCGCGAAGAAAAAATGCGGCATGATCGTGTCCGCATAGCTGTTGTAGGTGTTGTGGTGTTTCAACACCGGGTGGACCGCCGCGAACGCGCCGATGAAGTTCACCAGGAACATCCCGGCCATGGTGTAGCCGCGAAACTGGTCCATCGAATGGATACGGCCGTTCGGACTCATCGTCAGCCTCTGACTATTCTTCGATGTAGCGATGGTAGAGCCCCATGTAGTACGGCAGCAGGAAGACCGCCCCATCGGCGAGCTGGGTCCCGATGCCTCCGGTGTTGAGGCTGTACGGGTTGTGGTTCCAGAAGGAAAAGAACCGCTCGTCGGCCGGGATCACTTTTCCGTTTCTCCGGTAGCCGGAGCCGTGGCGCTCGGAGTCCTCCGCAAGCAGGGGACGGATGCGAACCAGGTCCTTCCGGTGGCTGTTCTGATGCCGCCAGTCCACCCGGTCACGCGGAAGCCGGCGGAGGGTGTCCAC
Organism: Bryobacteraceae bacterium; assembly: GCA_046160045.1. Lineage (GTDB taxonomy): Bacteria > Acidobacteriota > Terriglobia > Bryobacterales > Bryobacteraceae > CAZGUX01. The sequence continues at coordinate 12,660 of JBJXGR010000469.1, read as the reverse complement.
GGAGTCGTCCAACCAGTCGCCGCGCAGGGTCAGATCGTAGGTTCGAAACGGGCCCGCGAACTTCTTCCCCGCGAGGCTGGCGGCGGCGACAAAGTTAAAGAACGGGTTCATTTCAGGGCGCTCGATCGCCCAGTAGTTTGCCAGGGCGTAGCCGTATTTCTGAAGTAGATCATCGTTCGTCTCGTATTTCAAGAGGCTGTAAAAGCTCATGAACGCCATCTCGTCGTCGGATTGGTTCCCGGAGCCCAGGCCCGCGCTGATCTTCGGCACCATCGCGTTCGTGGCGTACTTGTGCTCGCTGATCAGACGTTCGTACGCCTCCTGATATTTCCTGTCACCGGTGACGTGCGCGGCGACCTTGAGATACGACAGGATGCTGAGCGAGTTGAGCCCCCGCCCTTCCCAGGAGTTGCGATTGTCGTTGAGATTCACGGGATCAAAGATGGCCCAGCGCGTCGGCTGGCCATCCCAGTCGACCAGAGAGTAGTTGTGCTCCAGGAGGTGGTCGGTGATTGCTCGCACCAGATTCTGCACGTCCTCTTTTTCCTGCGGAGTCTCCGCGGCCAAGTCGTAGTATTGCGCGTAGAAGAAATAGTGGCCGTCCAGTTCATCGGAGCTGGTATCGGTCTTCCAATACCACTTTCCGTCGGCGCTCTTCGGCCAGCGCGGCGACATGACTTTCCAGAGATGATCGCGCTGGGCGCGCATGCGGAGGTCCCGCTCCCGGGAATCGTTGGCATTCGGATCCCTTCCGCTCGCCGGCAGGATCGCCCGGGCCGGAAAGCCTGGAGGCGCAGGATGCTCGCCGCCCTGCGTCACCACGCTGAGGAATCGCAGGGCCTCGAACGCCTTCCGGGCGCGTTTCCGGGCGAGCGGGTCCTTCGTCGCGGCGTAGGCGAAACACTCTCCGGCTCCGTACATGCTGGTCCAGAGGCCGTCGTTGTCGCTGTCCTCCTGAATCCATTCGCTCTTGTCGCCCGATCTGGCGAGCCGCACCGACATGACGTACTCGTACTCCGTCCTGCGGTGGCGCTTGTCGATTTCATCCTCGAAGAACTTGGCCTTTTTCGCGAGGGTCGTCGGCTTGCGTTCGATGAGCCCCGCGCCCTTCGACGTGGCGAACCAGGTATTGCCGTCCGGCAAAACCGAGATCGCCTGGACGCGATCGTCCGGCAGCCATCGCAAGCCCTGTCGATACTCCCAGGTCTTTCCGTCATAGCGGATGGCGCCCAGCGTCGTGCCGAACCAGACGACGCCCGGTTCTCCGGCGGCGACGGTCGTGAAGTCGTCGTACGGCAGGCCATCGAGTCCGGTGAAGAGCTTCCACTTTTCGGCGTCCAGGCAACCGGCGCCCTGCGGGCTTCCAAACCACAGGCGTCCCTTTGAGTCGTAGGCGACGCCGCGAACATCCCGCGGCGCCCAGCTTTTGTCGCCATCCTGCGGATACACCGCGGTCCAGGTGTTGGATCCGCTCTTTACGAAAAGCCCTTCGCCGGCAGCGACCGCTACTTGACCTGACGGTGCTACCGCGATCTGCCGAACATCGGCCTTTTCGACGGGAAGCGGAATCGGCGTGAAGGCGCCCGCGGAACCCATGATCTGCGAGAGACCCTGGTCGGTCGCGTAAAACAGCCATCCGGCATTGGCTGCGATTGATCGCGGTGTGCCCGCCGGCAAGCCCGCAATCTGGGACGTGGTATCCCCTGCCGTGCGATAGAGAGCGGTCCCATACAAAAAGTAGAGTGAGCCCGCGGTCGCTGTGCAAAGCTCCACCGGTTGTTGATCGAAGTTCTTCTGCGCCTTCCACTCAGTCCCGGAGAACCGCGCCAGTCCTTTCGCGGTTCCCGCGTACACGGTCCCGCCCACGGCGGCGATGCAGTTCACCCGGTCGTCGGGAAGGCCCTGTGCGGTGGTGAACGCGTGCCTGATCTGCTCAGGAAAAACGCCCACCTTGACGCCGGCAAGCATGGACGCTGAAAAAACAAGAAACGCCACTGTTCGGATCATGGTTGCTCTCGATATTGCCAGGAATGGAAAAAAGGCCACGGTGGAGTTGCTCACCGTGGCCCTCATAGGATCAGTTGTCCCTTTCAGTTTCCGATCAGAAGATGATCTTCATCACGCCGACGATCACCCGCACTTCGTTGCCCATGTCGGCTCTCAGGAAGCCGAACTTGGCGTTCTGGACATTGGCGCCGTTGCCGTCGAGTGCGCCGAACCACGGGAAGTTGCCGACGTTGTGCGCGTCGCAACGGATCTGCCACTTCACTCGCTCCCGGATCTGGAACTCTTTGTACAAAGAGATGTCGGCGACGTTCAGCGGTTTGCCTCGGACGTCGGGGAACCGGGTCGGGAAGTTCTGCAACACATAGGGGTTTCGCGCGGTACGCGGGAAGATCGAAGTGTCATACCACGGATCGTACGAGATGTCCCACTGAGAGCGGCCGTTCTTCTGCCCCAGAGCGTCGCGCTGGGAATCCGTCAGCCTGGCGCTTTGAGCCACGTTCGGAGCGGCGTTGGGGAAGTTCAGCGGGAACCCGGAATGCGACATCCAGACGCCACTGACCGTCCAGCCGCCAACCACCCCGTTGGCCCATCGGTTCATGCCTGGAAGGAAATGCCGGCCCTTACCGAAAGGCAGGTCATAGGTGCCAATCACCGAAAGCTGTTGTGGCACGTCGTATTGAATCAGGCGTTTCTCCAGCTTGGACGACTTCAGGTCGCTGAGATTGACATCCTGTGCATTCAGCAGGGAGACCTGCTCCAGCGTTTTCGCGATGGTGTAGGCTACTGTCACGGTCAGTCCGCCAGAGAAACGGCGGTTGATCTTGAACTGGGCCGAATCATAGCGCTGCCGGCCCGCCGGCACGTCGGAGATCGATACCTGGCCATACTGAGGGTAGGCGTATAGCAACTGCGCACGTGGTACGGTCGCCCCGTTCAGACCGGTCCCCGGCAGCAGTCCCGCCATCGGATTCGCCACACCGCCCGTGAAGTACGCCTGGCGCTGATCGACCGGAAGACTGTTGAGAACGTCGGCAGGAAGGAAGTTCAACCCCATGCCCACCGGCATCCGCCGGGTGATATTGCCCACGTAAGAGGCATCCGCCAGCCAGCCGCCCGGCAGTTCATACTGGAAGCCGGCCGAATACTGGTGGGAGTACGGCAATGGGCGATCGAGGTACTGAGCCCCGATGCCCTGGCCGAGATTGGTCGCGAGGCCCTGGGAATTGCCGATCGGCTGAAGCAACTGGCCTCCCGAGAACAAACTGCTGGGGTAGGGGTCGGACAACGATACCGCCGGGGTCAGGCCGCCGTCTGTCGAGGCAACCAGCGAGGTGGTGCGGCTAAACCCTGGGGACGGTCCGTTCGACGCCTGGCCCAGATAGCTCAACCCGTAACCGCCGCGCAGCACTAGCCGGTTCATCGCACGGTACGCGATCCCGACTCGCGGCTGGAGGTTGGCCTTCTTGGGCTCGAAGGCGGCACGGTTGCTGTCGTTGGCGAACACGAGGCCGCCCTGAAGCCCTGCCTGGCAGGCCGGGCAAATCGCCGCGCCGTTTGCGGATTTGACGGCGGTCGCGATCGGACTGGCTTGGCCAAAGCCGAACCCGCGAACCATGCGGTTGTAGCGTTCGTACCGGGGGGCCTCATAGTCCCACCGGAACCCGAGGTTCAACGTGATCCTGCTGTTCAGTTTGAAGTCGTCCTGGACGTACGCGGCGTAGTAATGGGACCGATACGCCGGATAGATGTTCCTGTCCACCTGGCCGCCCGCCGGGTAGCCTAGCAGGAGCGAAGCAAAGTCGTTTCCGGAGGTACTGCTGGCCTGCGCCGGATTCGCCTGCGTCCAGGCCGCGTTGAAAGTGTAGAGGCCGCTGGCAAAGCCCGTACTCTGGGTGTTGTCGTTATACCGTCGAAACTCCGTCCCGAGTTTTAGGAAGTGCCGGCCGTAGGTCAAGCTCACGTTTGGCTGAAGACTCCAGTTGTCACGTCCCTCCGTGCTGTACCCGTTCATGCCAAGCTCCGAATAAGTGCCCAGATTGAAGCGCGGAAACTGCTTGGTGTTGAACTGGGCGACCAGGGAACCGGGGAACCCGAGTTGCACAGGATCGTACCCCAGCCCGAAGGTGTTGCCGGAAAGCCCTTCATATCGGGCAAGCCCACCGCGCAGGTTAAAGACCATCGTCGGTGAGATGGTATAAGTCCAGTCGGCGCCCCAGTTGCGGAAGATCCGGCTGGAAGGATACTCGCCGCTCGGCTCGGCCGGGTTGTTTCCCCAGACCAGCTTCGCCCAGTTGGACCAGGGCGTCTGCCCGTAGCGGAAGTTTACGCGGCTCCGATCGCTGAACATGTAGTCCATCTTGCCCAGCCACGAGTCGTAGGAGTTCCTGTCGGGCAAGCGTTTTACGTAGTTGTCGATATGTTGGGGGCCGTCTCCCGGCAGGTTGGCTGTTGGGTAGAACGCCGCCAGTTTCGCCGAAATCGGGTTGATCCGCGAGGACGGAATCACATTCCCGGTAAAGGGCGTCCGAACATAGGTCCTGCCGTCCGGACCGAGAACCGTTGTCTGCGGGTCGTAGAGGGTGACCAGGGCTCCGGTTTGGTTGAACAGCTTGGAGAAATCACCGCTCTTTTGCTCCGCCAGCGGGATCGTGCGCCGTTGCCCGCCAAGAAAGCGCTCGCGCAAGCCTTCCAGCGAGATCATGAAGAACGCCTTGTTCCGGCCGTCGAAGAGCTTCGGGATGTACACCGGGCCGTCGAGTTCGAAGCCGAACGTGTTGTTCTTGAAGGGCGTCTGTTGCGTTTCGCCATCCTTGTTCGCGACCCAATCATTCGTCCGCAACTTCTCGTTCTTCAGGTACTCGAACAACTGGCCGTGAAGCTGGTTGGTGCCGGACTTGACGGTGATCAACGTCACGCCGCCGCCCGTTCGGCCGAACTGTGCGTCGTAGGAGTTCGTCTGGACCGTGAACTCCTGGGTGCTGTTGATGGAAGGCACAAACGCGATCCCGCGATCGGCGCGGGTGTTGGAGATTCCGTCCACCAGCGTCTCGTTCTCGCCCCGGACGCCGCCGCCGATCGACACGCCATTCACGTTGCCGGAGGCGTACAGTTCCATCGAACCCCAGTAGGTGCTGGTCTTGACGACTCCCGGCTGGTTGTACTGCAAGGCGAAGATGTTCCGGCCGCCGGAAGGCACGTTTTCGATGATCCTGTTTTCGAAGACCGCCTGGCGGGTTGAGGTCTCGGTTTGGAGGAGGGACACCTCGCCGGAAACTGTGATGCTCTCGGCAACCGCGCCGAGTTCGAGTTTCACGTTGATCGCGCGTCTGTCATTTGCCAGCAGCGCCACCTCGGAGTGGACAAACTTCTTGAAGCCGACCTTTTCCGCCGTAATCATGTACTTGCCGGGGAGCAGGAACTGGATCAGGTAACGGCCAGCCGAGTTGGTGGTCGCTTCATAAGGAACATTGCGTTCGATGCTCGTCGCGACTACTCTGGCGCCTTCGATGGCCGCGCCCGCCGGATCGCTGACGTCGCCCGAGATCATCGCGCGGAATTCCTGGGCGAGAGCCGCGGGGACCAGCAATGCAAGCAGACAACAGATTCGGAGCAAAACAGATTTCATCGGACCCTCCTGACTACGTGATTCAACCGAAACGTTTCAAATCGACCGTGCCCAGGCCAGCCTGCTGGACTTACCTCGGACTGCCGGAAGCAAGTTCTTTGAAATGAGACTCGCGAGCCTGCTCCTCTGAGAACTCCGCAACCACACCTGCAGAGCCGGCGCGCCCAGCGCACGATTCACCTGCCTGGCCAACACGATTCAAGACCCATCAGCAGAATAAACAGAAACGGGGCCAGCGTCAAGACATTTCTGCTGAGATCGATAGGAATTGACAACTTTCTCGCCCTGTCTTGGTTGCATATCTATCGCAATCGACAAGATTGTAACCTGCGCCTTCTCGGAGAACGCTGTCCCTCAATGGTTTACGAAGTCCTTTGAAGATTCGGCCTAGGCGGGGAAAACGGGCTGGCGGCAGGGGAGATTGGCCAACTGACCTCAGGTAAGGGAGCCCATCGCGCCTAACAATAACGGCTCGAATCCGTCACGCTGGCCGTTTCAAACTGCCGCCGATTGTGGTGAATCTTCCTGACGGCATCGACAATGTCATCCATGTCCGCACGGTCCCCAAGCAGCAGGCGATGCTCCAGCCAAACCGCCTCTTGACACGCTTTCTCTGCATTTGGGCACAACGCGGGATAACGCCCGCAGTCAATCGGCAGGGTCGGATCGAGGAAAAGAGGGTTCCGGTAGAGGGGATGGGCATAGCCCCCCGATGAGGGAATCCCCTCCGCGGCAAGTGCGGCCAGGAAATCCTCTCGCGTTACGCCGAACTCTTCGGCGTGCAAACGAAAGACGTAGATGTGAAAGGAATGCCGCGTGGCATACGAAGGAATCCGAAGCGGGTGGACGCCTGGGATGTCTGCCAGGCGTTTAGTCAAGTACAGGCCATTCTCCAACCGCCGCGCCGTCTGTTCCTTCAGCCGCTTTAACTGCTCGATCAGAATCGCCCCTTGGAATTCCGTCAGCCGGTAATTCCAGCCCAGGCGGTGATGCTCGTACCAAGGCCGCCCGATCTTCCGCCCCACCCAGATGTAGGACTCGCAGAGTTCGGCCAGTTGCGGATCTTCCGTAGTGATCAATCCACCTTCGCCCGCCGTCATGTTTTTCGAAGCCTGAAAGCTGAACGTGCCCGCCGCTCCGATGGTGCCGAGCCCCCGGTGATTCCACATTCCGGCATGGCTGTGGGCGGCGTCCTCCAAGACGTGAATTCCGTGCCGGCCGGCAATCTCTAAGATTGCCTGCATGTCCGCGGCGAGACCGGCAAAGTGAACCGGGATCACCGCCTTGGTCCGCGGCGTGATCGCTTCTTCGAAGCGCTGCGGGTCCAGGTTCAGCGTGTCGGGTTGAAGGTCGCAAAACACCGGGACCGCGCCGATCAGCATGGGCGCCGTCGCCGTCGAAACAAAACTGTACGGTGGCACCACCACCTCGTCGCCGGGGCCGATCCCCAGGGCCTTCAGCGCCACTTCGAGCGCCGCAGTGCCGGTGGCGCACCCGATGCCAAACCTCGCGCCTTGCTCCCGCGCGAACAACTCCTGAAACTCGCCGACTTTCGATCGCGGTCCTGCGGCGGCCGCGGACGAATCCACCGCCTCGCCCATGGAGTATCGCCACCACTCGCCGCTGCGCACTAACTCCACCAGCGCGCGTTCTTCGCCTTCGCCAAAAACCGGCCAGGCGGGAAAGGGCTTGTTCCGTACTCGCGAACCGCCGAACAGCGCCAGGTCACTCATCCATTCGCTCCCACTACGGGTGAACTCTCTTTACGCTCGATCAGGAATGGGGGGAGTTTGAACGCCGGGATTTCGAAGTGTTTGTCGATCACCATCTGCGCCACGCCCAGCACGCCCACTTTATGAACGGCGCGGGCATGCCGTATCTGAAGGTGCTCGGTCGATTCCCGAAGCGCCTGGCGTTTGACAATGGCCGTGATCTGGTCGAGCAGGCCATTTCCCGCGGCGCGGAGACTCGAATCCAGGACGACGACGGCCGGATTGAAGAGATTGACCAGGTTGGCGATTCCGAGTCCCAAATGCCGCCCTACCTCCGCCACAATGTTGCTCGAGATCTTGTCGCCGCGGCCCGCCGCTTCGAAGACCATCCAGCCGGTAATGCGGGTTACATCGCCGCCCGCCATCTCCAGCACGTCGGTGAAGCCGCCATCACCGATGGCGCGGCGCACCCTCGCTTCTACCGCCCGCATTCCTGCGATCGCTTCCAGGCACCCGAAACTGCCGCAGTTGCAGGCGGGGCCCTCTTCCACCACGCGGGTGTGGCCGAACTCGCCGCCCGCCGATCCATACCCCAGCAGCATGCGTCCATCCACGCAAATACCGGCGCCGATGCCCGTTCCGTAGTCCACGTACACCATCGAATCGCCGCGGTCGTCGGAGCATTCCTTGCGCTCCGCGACCGCCTTGGCCCGCGTCCGGGTCTCGACCAGGGCGGGCACTCCGAATTCCCGCTCGAAGATCGCCTTCAGGGGCACATCTCTCCAAAAGCCGATCGTCGACGACGTCCGGGTGATCCCACGCCGGCTGTCGACCAGACCCGGATCCGCAATTCCAATCCCGACGATGGAAGAGGCCGCCATCCCCGCTTCGCTCAACGCACGCCGAGTGGTCGACACCAGTTGTCGAACAAGACCTTCCACTCCGTCGGAGAGCAGGGTGGGCTCTGTGCATTGGTGGGTAATCCTGGGGTGCAGGTCCGTGACCCCGGCGGTTACCGACTCGTCGTCAAACTCCACACCCACCAGGTGTTGATATTGCTCGTTCAACCGCAACAGGACGCCCTTCCGCCCCAGGTGTCCCTCATCGACCCCCGCCTCGACTAATCGCCCTTCCTTCAGCAGTTCGCGAACGATCTGCGAGGTTGCGCTGGGACGAATGTGTGTCAGTTCGTGGATTTTTGCCCGTGACAGCGGACCGAACCGGCGGACCACGGCCTCCACCACATGCTTGTCCCTCTCCGACTTCGCTTTCACCGACTTCATCGAGACATCATCCTCCTGAATCGTAATCGGGAAACGCCGATCGAGTCAAGACATTATAAGCAAGTTCGGCAGGAAAGGGACCTATACCTTCATTTCTGGGATCGATTTTCTGACGAACTCGGCAAGATCATCTTGACTTGGTGCCCGCCAGTCCGCATAATCCAGGTTGTGGGAGAAGTGGCCTGCCGAAGAACGAGCCGGAGAATCCATCCGTGACGGCCTCACCGGTTGCGACCGCGGAGCACCCGCACCTTCGACGCGTTCTTTCCCTCCGGGACCTGGTTCTCTACGGCATTGTCCTGGTGATGCCGATTGCGCCGGTCCCCCTGTTCGGACTGGCGCAGCAACTCTCCAACGGCCACGCCGTCACGACGATTCTGTTCGCAATGGTGGCAATGGCCCTGACGGCCGTCAGCTATGGCCGGATGGCCACCCTCTATCCTTCGGCCGGATCCGCCTATACGTATGTCCGGTTGAGCCTGAGTCCCAGCTTGGGTTTTCTGACCGGGTGGGCCATGTTCCTCGACTACCTGCTGGTGCCGCTGATCTGCACGATCTACGGGGCGCTGACCCTCTCGAAACTGATCCCGGCAGTGCCCTACGGCGCCTGGGTGATCCTGTTTTCGCTGGTGATGACCGGCGTGAATCTCCGCGGCATTCAGTTCACGGCGAAAACCAACATGGTGCTGATGCTGATCATGATGGTAGTGATCTCGGCGTTTATCGTCCTGGCGGTTCGCATGTTGTTTCTCGAAGGCGGCTTGGGCGGAATCCTTTCCCTGAAGCCCGTCTACGACCCTACGTCGTTCCGTTGGCCGACCATCCTCACCGCGACGTCGGTGGCGGCGCTGACGTACGGGGGCTTTGACGGAGTCACCACGCTGGCCGAAGAGGTGCGCAATCCGCGGCGCAACGTGTTGCTGGCCGCCGTCATTGTCTGCCTCTTCACGGGCATCTTCGGCGGGCTCCAGGTCTACCTGGCGCAACTCGTGTGGCCGGACTACCGCACGTTTCCGAACGTGGAGACGGCGTTCATGGATGTCAGCCGCAAGGTCGGCGGCGCCGTGTTGTTTCAAGCAATGGGCGTCATCCTGATCGTCGCGAACCTCGGATGTGGACTGGCCGCTCAGGCGGGGGTCGCGCGTTTGCTGTTCGGCATGGGGAGAGAGGGCGCCCTTCCGCGACGCCCGTTCGCGCACCTCGACCCCCGCAGCGAGTCGCCGTCGTACAACGTGGCCATCATCGGCGTGCTGGGTTGTGTGGGCGCCTTCATCCTGAACTACGAGCGCTCCGCCGAACTGATCAACTTCGGGGCGTTTCTCGCGTTCATGGGAGTCAATGCGGCGGTGATCCGGCACTCGTTCCGCCTGCGTTTCTCCCAACCGGGCCACGGCCGGTTCTCCGGAGTGGTCCTGCCGGCGTTTGGCTTTTTGTTCTGCCTGTCGATCTGGCTGAATTTGTCCACGCCGGCCAAAGTTGTGGGCGCGATCTGGTTTGCGATTGGGTTCGTTTATCACGTGATCCAGCGCCGGCGTGGCGGCGCCGCTCCACCGCTGGAGTTCTAGTGTCATGTCCCTGCAAATCTTGGAAAATACGCACTCCCCTACTGAGGCAGGCTTCAGCCTGAGTGAGGCAGGCGTAAGCCTGAGTGGGGCAGGCTTCAGCCTGCGGCGGGCTTCAGCCCGCCCCTCCGGCACTACGCAACGGTGTCTTTTAGCGCTGGCGTTTTCCATCTGCCTGTTCTCCTTCCCGGCAAACGCGCAGCGCCCGCTCAACCTGATGCCGATGCCCCGAACCGTGACTCCCGGCGCCGGCGCGCTGAAGATCGACAAATCGTTCCGTCTGGCGTTCTCGACCAAACCAAACGCGCGCCTGGAGCGTGCCGGCCAGCGCATGGTCGCCGTGCTGTCCCGCCAGACCGGCATTCCGTTTGCTTCCAGCCCGGCGCCCGCCACCCTGCTGATCGCCTGTGCCGAAACGACCGACCAACCGGATCGGCTCGGCGAGGACGAGTCTTACTCGCTCGACGTGACGAGCGCGCAGGCGCGCCTGACCGCCGCGACCACCGCCGGCGCACTCCGCGGCATGCAGACCTTCCTGCAACTCATCACGGCGGATCAAGGTGCCTTTTCCGCTCCCGCCGTCCACATCGAAGATGCTCCCCGGTTTCCCTGGCGCGGACTGCTGATCGACGTCACCAGCCACTTCATGCCCGTTCCGGTGATCCTGCGCAACCTCGACGCCATGGAAGCCGTGAAGCTCAATGTGTTTCACTGGCACCTGACCGACGACCAGGGTTTCCGCGTCGAGAGCAAGGTCTTCCCCCTGCTCCACCAGGTGGGATCGGACGGCAATTATTACACGCAGCAGGAAATCCGTGAGGTTCTCGCCTACGCGCACGATCGGGGAATCCGGATCGTGCCGGAACTGGACATGCCTGGCCACTGCGCCAGTTGGCTGGTAGGCTACCCGCACCTCGGGAGCGCTCCGGGGCCATACTCCATCATTCACACGTTCGGCATCTACGACCCCACGCTCGATCCCACGCGTGACGAGGTCTACCAGTTCATCGACAAACTGGTGGGCGAGATGGCCGGTCTGTTCCCCGACGAGTACTTTCACGTCGGCGGCGACGAGGTGACCGGGAAACACTGGAAGAACAACCCGTCGATCCAGGCGTTTGTCCGCCAACATTCTCTGCAGGACGAAGCGGGACTGCAGGCCCACTTCAACCGGCGGGTGGAAGCCATCGTGCGGAAGCACGGCAAGAAGATGGTGGGGTGGGACGAGGTCCTGCATCGCGACCTGCCCCGCGACATTATGGTGCAGTCGTGGCGCGACCAGGAATCGCTCGCCGCCGCGGCCGGCCGAGGCTATCCGGCCATTCTCTCGTTCGGCTATTATCTCGACCACCTCAAGCCAGCCAAGAACCACTACTCCGTGGATCCGCTCGGGGGACAGGCGAAAAAGCTGTCGAGTGCGGAAGCCGCGCGCATCCTCGGGGGCGAGGCGTGCATGTGGACCGAGTTCGTGAACCCGGAGACCATCGACTCCCGCATCTGGCCCCGGACCGCGGCGATCGCGGAACGGCTCTGGTCGCGCGCGGACGTCACTGACGTGGACTCGATGCACCAGCGGCTCGAGGCGATCAGCCGCCGCCTCGACTGGCGCGGCGTTGTTCACAACACAAACTATGGCACGATGCTGCACCGTCTCTCCTCACACCCGGATGCGTTGAAGACCCTGGCCGATGTGGTCGAACCGCTGGGAATCGACGGGCGCGAACCGACGCAAGTGTATTCGCAGTTCACGCCTCTGAACCGGCTGGTCGATGCTGCCCGCGCCGAGAGCGTCACGGTCCGGCGCCTCGAACAGGAGATCACGCGGTTCCTGGCCGCACTGGGCCAGTCCGCGGATCGGGAAAAGCAGATCCGGGAGACGCTCGTTCTCTGGCGGGATAGCGATCGCCGCCTCGCGCCCGACCTCAGCAGCTTCCTGCTGCGCGAGGCCGCTCCCCTGTCGCAGGACTTATCGAGGCTCGGGGTGATCGGACTCGAAGCGCTCGACTACGCCCGCTCGGGCCAGGCGGCCCCGGCCGGGTGGGCCAACCAGAACCTGGCGCTGCTGGACCAGATGGAGAAACCGCGGGCGGAGGTGGTCCTGGCGGCGGTGCGGCCGGTCCGGATTCTTGTCCGGGCCGCCGGCAAACGGTAACGTCTCTTCAACCCCCTTTGTAACAGACGGCGGCCGGGAGTGTGATTGCCGATTCTCACAAGCTCTTGAAACGACGGCCGAAACTATTTATTGAGTGTTGAACTGGCTTGGAAGGGGATGGGACCCGGGGAACTGGGACGCGAAGTGGGACAGAAGCGGGACGTCCCACTTGGAAGCGGGACAGGGGCGCTGGGGAGGACGTGGAATCAACGAGTTAGGGCACGAAGTGGGACAAGTGGGACAGAATTTCGGGGTTTTGGGTGTAAGTGGTTGTGGAGGAGAGAGTTAGGTGTGGGACAGGAAGTGGGACGTCCCGGTA
>JBJXGR010000468.1:0-3408 GCA_046160045.1 Bryobacteraceae bacterium | reverse complement strand
GAACCGTCGTCCTGTTGACCAGCCGCGAAGAGACGCGCCTGATCTCGCTGCTGCCGCCGGCGAACCTGGTGCTGGTGCCCCGCGAGCGGATCCTCTCCGGCCTGGATGAACTGCTGTCGCTCGAGTCCTTGCCTGTCGAGCAGCGGAGCGCGATGGTCCTGATCACAGGCCCGAGCCGGACGGGGGATATCGAACAGATTCTCGTGCGCGGCGTGCACGGGCCGGGCGAGATCCATGCGATCGTCGTTTGACCCTATCCCGGCTAAAAGAATTTCAGGCCTGCCGCATCCAACACCTCGGCGGGCAGTCTGCGGGTCACTTCCGCGAAGATACGGGCGGCCACAGTGCGAGCTTCCTCCGGCCTCGGAAGGTGCAGGGATGGGTGAGCTTGTTGGATACCGATATGCCCAGGCGTACTCGCTGAGATCGTCGGCCCTATTGAGCAGCGGATCCAAGGTCTTGTCGATACGGATCAATTGCCATACAGAAGCCGTCCTTCACGGACAATCGTGGACGGAAGGGATGCCTTCAAATGAAGCTGCCTGGCGAAATCGGACGACTTCCAGACAAAAATGTCTCGCGGTAGCCCCAGGTCCCGAACTGCCCGATATCCCACACGGCTGACTGCCTGTTGAGCCGGCGCATGATCCGGCACAACAACCATGATGTCGTAATCGCTATCAGGACCGGCTTCACCACGTGCGACCGATCCAAACAGATATACACGATCCGGATGGTACACCTCCACCAACCGTCGCACCATTTCGGCGAGAGCGCGATCATCGATTGACGGCGTTGTCGGCGATTCCGCAGCCATAGGCCCTATCTCAGTCTGCCACAGCGCACTACCGTGCATCGATTTGCCCACATCGGTTACGCTTGAAGATCACCGCGGCGCCTCCGAACGGCGCTACGGCTATCGCGAGCAGATGAGGTCCAGGTTATGAAAGCTCTGTATTTCTTTTTGCTGGTAGCGCCCTTGTTCGGCGGATGGAAAGCCGGCGTCGCCACGGTCGACATTACGCCGAAAGAGCCCGTGTGGCTCGCGGGCTATGCCGCGCGTACACGGCCGTCGGAAGGCGCTACCCAGCACATCTTCGTCAAAGCGCTCGCGCTCGAAGATGACGCCGGCGCCGTCTCGGTCCTGGTGACCTCCGACCTGCTGGGGTTCAATGCGCAGATGTCGCGCACGGTCGCCGGCCAGGTGAAGCAGAAGCACGGCATCCCGCGCGAACGGCTGATTTTCAACGCCTCGCATACGCACAGCGCTCCCGTGACCAGTTACGTGCTGAGGGTTGCCTACCCGATGGCCGATGAACAGTTTGAAGGCTGCAAACGCTACACCGACTGGCTGCTGCCGCGCGTGGTCGAGGTCATCGGCGAGGCGGTGAACAAGCGCCGTCCGGCGACGCTCGAATTCGGGCAGGGGCTGGCCGGATTTGCCGTCAACCGGCGGCGCGTCGGGCATCGCGAATACCCGGGGCCGATCGATCCGGATGTGCCCGTGCTGCGGGTTACCGCCGAGGGGAAAGTGATCGCCGTGGCATTCGGGTACGCCTGCCACGCCACCGTGCTGGACGAACACACCGTCAGCGGCGATTGGCCGGGTTACGCGCAGGAAGCGGTCGAGCGGGCGAATCCGGGCGCGGTCGCGCTGTTTGTCAACGGGGCCAGCGCGGACGCGAACCCCCTGCCGCGCCGTCTTCAGGAACTGGCCAAGCGTTACGGGGACACTCTCGCCATCGAAGTCGGCAACGTGCTGCAGGGGAAGATGAAGCCGGTCAACGGGCCGCTGCGGGCGGCGCTCGACACGGTAGACGTGCCCTTCTCCAAACCACCCGATCGCGCCGAGTGGGAGCGCCGCAAGCGCGAGGAGAAGCATTTCATGAACCGCCAGCACGCCGAGTTGATGCTCTCAATCATGCAAAGGGAAGGGAAGCTGCCGGACAAGTATCCGTTCACAGCGCAGGTGTGGCAGTTCGGCAAGGACCTGAAGATGATCGTCATGGCGGGTGAAGTCGTGGTCGACTATGCCTTGCGGTTCAAGAAGCAATACGGCTGGAACGACACCTGGATCGCGGGGTACTCGAACGATGTGTTCACCTACATTCCATCGTTGCGGGTCCTGCGCGAAGGCGGCTATGAAGGCGGCGGGGCGATGATTCCGTACGGTTTGCCCAGCCCGTTCGGGGCGGCGGTGGAAGAGATCATCGCGGAGAAGTTCGACGAACTGGTGAAGCGGACGTCCCCCGAGTAACGCGCTTCACGAGGCAGATCTCACGGCCCTGAGCCAGACACGCACGTAGCTGGCTCGGATACAGGGCGCCACCCATGACCTCGGCATCGATCGTGATGCGCTGAAATTCCTGCACGTCGCCTTCATAACGCACCGCCTGACGGGGCTCGGCGGTCAACCCTAGTGAGATCCTCGACCTCTCCATTGCCGTTTGCCCGACTTGCACCATGGCATCATACTAAGTGCATGGCGTCACAGCCGCTGAATCAGTTGTCTCCGGCCGCGTACCTCGAACTGGAGCGTGCCGCCGAACAGAAGCACGAGTTTGTCGAGGGCGAAATGGTGGCCATGGCGGGAGGCAGTCTCGCACATGCCCTCATCATGATGAACATCGGCGCGGATTTGTGGCAGAAGCTGCAGGGCAAGCATTGCTTTGTATTCAGTTCCGATGCTCGGGTCTGCGTTCACTGGGACCGGCTCATCACCTACCCCGACGTCACCGTGGTCTGCGGCCAACCGGAACACCTCGACGAGAAGCGGGACACGATTACCAACCCCACGGTCCTGGTTGAAGTCCTCTCTCCCAGCACAATGAACTTCGACCGCGGCGAGAAGGCGCGGCAGTACCGCGGGGTGAGTTCATTGAAGGAGTTCCTTCTGGTCGATCAGGCGCCGGTCGACATCGAGCACTACAAACGGTTGCCCGACGGGACCTGGCAGATCATCCGGATCACGGCTCCCGACTCGAGGGTGCGGCTCGAGTCGATTGACTGCGAACTCGAAGCCGCCGTCATCTACCGCGGCGTCAACGCGCTGACCGGACCTGCCCCGCCACAGAACTGAACCCCTCTCCTGCCGCTAGAACCGCCAGGCCGCCCGCGCGGGCCCTGCCGAATACACTTCCTCGAGAAACGTCCCGGTGTACCGGGTGGGCTTGAGCGCCTTGACCATCTCCCCGCGCTCCATCGACCGGTAGCCCAACACGTTGTGCCACTTCCCATCCGCCAGCCGTACCGTGGCTGCCGACGGGTGGTCGACAGTCCAAGTGCTGCCGTGCGGCGGCAGTCCGAACTCGGCGACGGTGTCCCGTGCAATGATCGGCACTTCCAACCCGTTGCGTTCGGGGTTCAACGGCCACAACGAGAGTTTCTCGCGCTGCCAACCGGCGCCGC
>JBJXGR010000467.1:0-7116 GCA_046160045.1 Bryobacteraceae bacterium | reverse complement strand
CGGGTCTACGGAGAACTGCACAAGCTCGCCCGCGCCTATCTGCGGCGAGGCGGTTCCGGCCAGTCGCTGCAGCCGACGGCGCTGATCAACGAAGCCTACCTGCGATTACTCGATCAATCGCAGCCGGTCGGATGGGAGAACCGGGCGCACTTTTACGGCATCGCGGCCCGGCTGATGCGCATGATTCTGGTCGACCACGCCCGCGCCCGCCACGCCGCCAAGCGGGGCGGCGCCGCGGCTCCCGTCACTCTGGACGACTGGATGGCGGCATCTCCCGGCCGCGCCCCGGATGTGCTGGAGATCAACGAGGCTCTCGACCACCTGGCGGCGGTCGATGAACGGAAGGCCAAGGTGATCGAGATGCGCTACTTCGGGGGGATGGACCGGGAAGAGGTCGCGGCCGCCCTCGGCCTGACGGTGGCCACGGTGAAACGCGACCTGCGCCTCGGCGAGGCGTGGCTGCGGAGGTTTCTGGCGGGGGAAAGCAAGGAATGAGACGTCGAGACCCAACCGAGGCCCGACCGCGAGGGAGGGCTTTCGGCCATGGGCCTTCGCCTAGTGCCTTGGTTGTCTTTGTGCTGGATACCGGTCCATCAGAACGGCACTCTAACAGTGCACTTGGGCCGACTCGGTAGTCGCCGCTGCTTCGGATTGATAACGGCCAGGCGAGAGAATTCCGCGGGGGTCGAGCGTGTCCTTCAACGTTTCCAGCAAGCGGTTGTAAGTGCCCGTGCCCGTCATCTCCACTCGTGACTGAACGCCGGATCGGTAGGAATGATAGCCGTGATCGATCAACTTCGCTTGCAGTTCGCGGTAGCAGGCCATGGCACGGCCGTCCTCGCCCGGTACGTGACGGTCATAGCTGATTGAGACGACACAGGTGAGCGTGCGGTCCGTGACCGTGGTCAGCGAAAGCATCGGCTCAAACCCGTGCGCCAGCAGGATATCGCAGGCGAGGCCGCTGAGGCGCGCGGCGTGATCGCCTGCGAGCGGCGTCACCGGGGCCGCCCACAGGAGGCCGCATCCATCGCGGTCGGGATCCATGTCGGAGGGCGGCGGTGAAGGCTTCCGCCAATAGGCGCTCGCCGTCGGCTTTTCGGTGGGCACTCCCTTCATGAGTTCGTAAACAGGCTTGGCCAGTTCAAGCGTTCGGCTCAAATCCCACCCTGTGACCAGACGGTAGACGCCGGCAAAGCGTTCGGCCAGGCCGAGCATGCGGTCGTCCAGAAACTGGATCTTCGCTACCTTCGCGCGAAGCGTCTTCCTCACCAGACGGCGCGCCTCGGCTACTTGTGCTTTGGTGCCGTAAATGCCACCCGACCCATTCCAGGCGCCGAAGTTGAGTTCCTTGCGGAACCGCGCCATCCACTCGGGTCTCAGTGGCGTCCGGCCTCCGGTCTCTGCCCACGGATACTGGCGGATGCCCGACAGGACCTTGTAATCGTTCCCTATGTGGGAGGCGCTGCGCAAGGTGCCGCTGAGCCGGAGGTCGCGCATGCCATCGATGATCGCCGGGAGCCCTCTCTCGTCGTCGCAGCGAAAGAAGAACGCCTGGAAGTATTCCGGAGCCGGCATCAACCATATCGTCATGCGCGTGACAACACCCAGGTTCGACTGAGAGAAGAGTCCGTCCAGACTAGGCCCCAAACCCCACCGGTACAGCGGCGTGGTCGACGTGCCGAAGCGCCCGAAGCCAGTCTCGATCGAATCTCCTTCCGGAAGGATCACCTCCATGCCACACACGTGGGCGAAGTGGTCGCCGTATGGAGTGTGCCCAAACCCCCGTTCCATGGTATTGCCGATGAGACTACAGTCCGGGCTCGCTCCCGTCGCATCCATCCACAATCCGGACCCGCGTTGGCGCAGAAATTCGAACAGTTGCCGCTGTGTGACACCAGGTTCCACCGTCACGTACGCCAACTCCTCGCTGAAATCGACAATCCGGTTCATGCGCCCCAGGTCCAGCAGCGAACAGCCATCCTCCGTCGGGACGCGTGAGCCGTAGCCCCAATTCTTACCCGTACTGATGGGATAAACCGGGGCGCGGTGGCGGTTGGCGACCCGCAGGCATTCCTGTACCTGCTCACGATTGGCAGGGCGGAGGATGATCTGGATCCGGTGCGACGTGGCGAAGGTGGCCGTTTCGGCTTGCTTCAGAAGGTTGGGTTGGCTGATGACATGCTCAGACCCGAGAATGTCCACCCACTCTCGAGTGGCACTTGCCAGCGCCCCTGTCATGACGAAGCCGCCCGCCACTGCAAGCAGGCCTGCGGGACGGCGTAGTCCCACGTAGCTGCGCGCGGGTGAACCGGTATTGGCCGTGCGACCTTCGTGGTGCGCCACACCACGGGCGCGCCGGCGAGTTGTCTGTATATCGGCTCGATCCACGGCAGGAATCGGCTGTCGGGACGGCGCGAGTCGAAGCGGAGCACCTCCATCTCGCAGCGATACCGGGGATCGTAATACGGCGGGATCCGTGCGCCGTCAAGTTGGAGGGGCGTCCCTCCGATCTTGCGCAGAATGCGGGAGGAGCAGTTGCGAACGGTTGCGGTCGTGATTCCAATACAACCGCCCAGCCACCGGGCGAGCGCATAGGTGGATAGGGCCACACGCAGCGCCTCCGTCGTGAACCGCAAGGACTCGTGAACAGCCCATCCGCCGACCTCCACGAACGCGAGGTTGTCCGCTCGCGCGTTGGCGACCTCCGACTCGATAGCCTTCCGAAACCGACGGCCCCAGGCAGGGTCGTGCACCAGGGAAGCATGCCCAACCGTCAGTTCCTCGAAGGAAGCATCCTGCTCATGGCAGAGATAGCGGGAGCAACCCGTGACTTGCCCGCCGTTGTTGAGGGAAAGCACGTGCCAACTGATACGATCGGCATCCACAACGTGGCGCCCATCGGATTCAAGTTGGCTCGGGGTGATCGCTCCATCTCTCAGGTAGATGGCGCCTCGCATTCTCTGCATGGCGTGGAGGAGTGAATCGTAGCGTCTTGTATCGACCTCCGCACGCCCGAACCGCGGTGGCAGCACGCCGTTGTCCGGGGCCAAAAGGACAAGACTGTGGCCTGAAGCAAGATTGCGGATCTCGGGTGTGAGCGTCGTTTCCGCGGCTAGCTTCATCGGCCCCCCCACGAACCTTAGTTCTGAGTCGATCAAGTAGAAGATTCGGCTAGTCCCGGCGAATACATTAGTCCTGTGGAATCAGCCGGAATACCACGAAGGTAGTGTGTAATGAGCGGGTTAGGAGCGTACTACGACCTGAATCCTAGGGGGCTAGAGGTTTTCGCTTCGACACCTGAGCGAAAATTCCGAGCGGCTGATGGGGCCTAATAGGGTGGTTTACAGACAGTAGGCAGGCACAAACGCAGTGATGCCCGGCATGCCATATCTATAGGGCACTTCTGGCAATGCCGGGCTTCAGGAAAAGTCTGGAAACGTCTAGTTCTTCGAGAGGCGACGCCGGCCGCCAAGCAAGAGCAGGCCTCCGATAACCAGGAGCATCGCTGAAGACGATTCCGGAACCGGACTCACATCGAAATCGGCAGAAAAGGAGGATTGGACCCACCCGACCGACGCTATCTGGGCTATGATCTGATCCGCCGTAAGATTGACTTGACTCGAATACCGCCCTGCGAACGCGCTCTCTGGGCCTATTCCGTCGGTCGCAAAGCCAGCAACAGTCAGAGCCACGCTGGAACTCCCTCCCCCAAGGTTCGTGATGGTGAAAGGAGACCCGGGAATCGTACACACATTACCAGGGATGTTCGTGCATCCTGCTGGCGTCCCCACACCTAGTGGAATCGACGTGGCCGTAAACGTCGTGCCCGGGAGAGCGGCTAGTGTAATGAAACCGGGCAACGAGAAGTTGGCGCCAATCGGAGCAAAGTCGTCTTCAAGGTCCAAAACAGTTCCAGCGGTGATTGCCAAACCAGCGAAAGAGCCTGTACCAGTGGTTACCAAAACAGATCCTGTCGTGGTTCCGTTAATCGCGCAAGCGCCAGGGTTTGCTCCCAGGACACAGTTGGCGTAGGACGACTCAAAAACAGGTCCGGTGGTTCCAAAGTCGATGAAACTCGCGCCTACGCGGACGTTCCCCAAGCCAACGATCGAGAATGTGCCGATGGGACTTCCTTTGACTGCCGTGGGCGACAACAGGACGCCGGCAAGGGCAAACGCTATCAACTGCACCTTTGGTATGTTCTTCACCTGGGGACTCCTTAGTTCTTAAGCGCCAAATCTTTCGTGTGCCAAACTTTAGTAGGCACAGTACTAAATCATTCTACTAGAGTCCGGGCTGGAATTCCAGTTTTTTTTCGGGCAGCCGGGCCGACCGCAGATCTCTGGCAACCCATGGCAGAAGTGCCTCTCAAGGCAGAATCGCCAATCGTGGTCATGTGGAATCAGCAAGTTACAGCGACAATGTGAACGTCCCGGCCAAGCCGCGTCAAGCATTCCAGTAGCCGATGCTCCGAGATTCCGCGGAACTGTCCCTTCAACGGGGCGGAAGCCTTGGGCTGGGTCAAACCAGGGATTGCGGGCAGCGCGAGCTTGTGTGAGTCCTCGCCGCTCGATGATTTCACCGATTCTCGCCGTGGGCTGCGCGTTCACCAGCATGCTTTGACTGTCGGCATAGCCGAGATCGGCATCCACGTTCGCGGAACCTTCTTCCACGGGAATCCCACGCACCACTCGCAGTTTCTTGTCCGTTTGCGCAAGGGGAAGCGCGGTTCAAACCCGAGCGCTACACTACAAGCAGATCTGACAAGGACTGGAAGCCTATGAGCAAACCTGAGAATGCGAGCGAAACACAGGAGCGGAGGCCGGGTATCGACCGTAGACAGTTCTCGAAGATGGCCGCCGCCGGGGGAACCGCGTTACTGGCCTCCGCCGGGGCGAACACTCGAAAGCTCCTTCCGATTCCACCGGGCATCAAAATCAGTACGTACACGGCGAATCCCACCGAGGCGAACATGTTGTACCTCAAGCAGCTTGGGGTGACATGGATCAGCAGTATGGATGCCAGCCGCCAGACCTCCAACACCGAGGGCTTCCTGAAGATCCGGCGGCAATGGGAAGCCGGCGGCTTCAAGGTGTATAACGAGACGGCGCGAACCGGCCCGAACGGGGCAATCATCAATGTGCCGGAGATTGTGCTGAGTCTTCCCGGGCGCGACGAGAGGATCGAGGATTTCCTCAACTACCTCCGTTATCTGGGTCAAGCCGGCATTCCGCACATAACCTATGGCTTCGAGGGTAACGGAAACTGGCGAAGCGGGCAGAGGAAATTGCCGCGTGGGTATATCGGGTCGGACTGTGACATCACCAGCCCGAACTTCCGGGGCGGTTGGGACGGCAAGGTGTACAAGGAGCCGATTTCCCACGGCCGGGTATATAAGGAGGAAGAAATCTGGGACAACTGGACCTACTTCATCAGGAAGGTAGTCCCGGTCGCCGAGGAGGCGGGTGTCCGCATCGGGGTCCATCCTGACGACCCGCCGGAACCGGTACTGGCAGGCGTTCCCCGCATCTTCAGCAGCTTCAATGGCTACAAGAAGGCCTTGGAGATCGCCAATAGCCCCAACGTGGGAATGTGCCTGTGCGTTGGGTGCTGGCTCGAGGGCGGTCCGAGGATGGGTAGAGACGCGGTGGAGACCATCAAATACTTCGGCGGCCTGAAGAAACTCTTCAAAGTCCACTTCCGCAACGTGAGCGCTCCGTTACCCCATTTCACGGAGACCCTGATGGACGACGGTTATGGTGACCTGTACCAGGTGATGAAGGCTCTGGTGGACATTGATTTCGACGGAACCGTGATCCCCGACCATGTTCCTGAACTGGGAGCCTGGCCGGAGGGACTGGGCGGTCGCGGCAAAGGCAAAGGAGGGACGCCGCAGCCCTTCCAGCCCAGCCCCGGCCTGGCGTACAGCATCGGTTACCTGAACGCGACGCTCAAAGCGGCCCTGAGTAACCGGAAGCACACGGCGTAAGGTACGGGCTCCGTCCCGGGCGATCCAACCGGTGCCGTGACGCGACTGCTGCACCAATGGCAGCAGGGCGACGCCTCCTGCTTCAACGAGTTGTCGCATCTTATCTACAGCGAACTCCACCGCATCGCCGAGCGATACCTGCGTAGTTCGCCAAGCGGCACCTTGCAGCCCACGGCGCTGATCAACGAGGCCTATCTCCGCCTGGTGGGCATACAGGCGCCGCTGCAGGGACGAAAACACTTCTTCGCCTTGGCCAACCTCGTGCGCTTCTTCCACCGCGAATTACGCGTGTTCAGGGTGAAGGCAGTGCGACCAATGGTTGCCGCAGTGCAATTCGCCCGGAGTTGAGGCGCGCGAACCCGCGCATCAGAAGCCCGGGCCCAACAGATTGGACGGAGGAGAAAATGAAGCGGATCTTTGCCTTTGCTTACGGTGTCGCGTGCTACGGGGCGTTCCTTGTGACCTTGTTGTACGCGATTGGATTTCTGGGGAATCTCGGCGTGCCCAAATCGATCGATTCGGGTCCCGAGGGGTCGATCGCCATGGCGTTGGCGATCGATGGCGGCTTGCTCGCGCTCTTCGCGCTGCAACACAGTATCATGGCGCGGCCGTGGTTCAAGCGGGCGTGGACTCGCTTTGTTCCTCAGGCGGTGGAGCGGAGTACCTACGTTCTGTTCTCAAGTGCCGCTCTGTTGCTGATGTTCTGGCAGTGGCGCCCCATGGGCGGCGTCATCTGGGACGTGGGCGACGGCGCCGCCCGGACGATCGTGCTCGGGCAATATGCGGTAGGCTTGCTGATCGTTCTTCTCAGCACCTTCCTGATCAATCATTTCGATTTGTTCGGATTGCGTCAGGTCTACCTGTACCTGGTGGGGCGCCCGTACTCTCACCTGGAGTTTCGCACGCCGTTCTTTTACCGGTACGTGCGTCACCCGCTCTACGTCGGGTGGCTGCTGACGTTTTGGTCAGCCCCGGTCATGACCGCAGCTCACCTGTTCTTCGCCGTGATGACCACGGCCTACATCCTGGTGGCGATCCGTTTCGAAGAGGCCGACCTGATAACCGTTCACGGAGAGAAGTACCGGCGATACCGGAGAGAGGTCCCGATGATCGTACCGGCGCTGGGA
>JBJXGR010000466.1:0-31147 GCA_046160045.1 Bryobacteraceae bacterium | reverse complement strand
AGATGCTGCGGGATACCGCCCTGCCGCTCGTGCCGGTCATCCTCACGGGCGGCGAACACGTCAACTACTCCCACAGCCACACCCACGCGCCCAAACAGGATGTGGTCACCGCGCTCGCCGTGCTTCTGGAACAGCACAAGTTCTTCGCCGACCGCGCCCTTCCGCTGGCCTCCGCGTTCCTGCGGGAGATGGAGACCTTTCAGGCGCGGTCTTTGCCGTCGGGGCGTGTGCGCTTGCAGGCGCGCCGCGAAGCCGATCACGACGACCTCGTCATGGCCGTGGCGCTGGCGTCCTGGTATGCCGTGCGGCAATGGCCGGAAATCCTTCGCCAGGACCCTCTGCCTCGCACTTCGGAGGCCTTCTACCTGTGACCTCGTTCATCGCGGAACCGTGTTCCCCTCCCGTTCCGGGATCGGCTTTCGCTCTCATTTATCCCGGGGATCGTGGGAGTGGCGGTGCTGACACTCCGCTCAAAGCGCGATTCGCTCGAACCGGCCAAAAATGTGGGTGGCAATCGTTCCGGTCGCGGTGCAAAAGAACGTCCGCTCCCTTCCGGTCGCGGCTCAAAAGGAACGCCGGAAGCTACAGCCACCGCGTTTCCCAAAGCCGCTCGCCTCACCCTTTCCGGGTGGCGGTGAAGCGGGCCGTTCCGTACTCGCCGAGGTCGACCGTGCCCGACATCTGCTTGTCTTCGAAGGTGCCCTTGTACGTGTAGCGCAGCGACGCACCTTCGATCCGGCCGCCGCTCGAAAATTCGACCTTGCTGCCGTCGACATGGCCCTTGAGCGCGCCCTTCACCACCTTGCCGGTGTATTGGCCGCTGAGTTGGTTGCCCTTCGAATCGAGATAGAAGGTATGGCGCGCCGAACCCACCGTAAACCGCAACTCGGCCTCCCACAGACCCGAAACGTCACCCGCGGGCTCGGCGTACTGCGGCTTCGGACGCGGCCCCGGCGCCTTGCTCAGGATCTCGTGAAGCCGGTCGGCGACCAATTTGTACTCGCCGGGCCACATCGCCGCCGGGCGAAGCAACATCTCGCTGGCCGAATCCCCTTCGTTAAGGCCGGCATGGGTCATGATGCGCGGCTCGCCATCGAGCAGCATCTGGCCGACCTCGCCTGCCGTGATCCCGATCTTCCCCGGATCCCAGACGACCCTCATCGTCGGGTAATATTGCTTGTCTTTGGGCTCGATGATGTGGCCCGAGACGCCCGGCACCTTCGACACGGTCTCGTTGATGTGACGAAACCAAGTACGCCACTCGGCATCCTCGGTGTCGCGGTCGCGCTTGCCGGTGCGCAGGACCTCGATCGCCTTCACCATCCCGACCACTTCTTCCTTGCTGACCTTGAGCGCCCGCGCGAAGGCATGGTGCGGCGCACTATTGGCGAACGCCGCAGCGACCAGATCCTTGCGGCCGAGCAACATCCCGGCTGTTTGCGGCCCCCGGATGATTTTGCCTCCGGAGTAGGCGACCAGATCGACACCGCGCGACAGATAGGGATTCGGCACCAGCGGCAGGCGGTCGGCGCAGTCCATCACGACGGGAACGCCGCGCTTGTGAGCGGCGGCCACGTACTGCTCCAGCGTAAACGGGTTGCCGTCGCCGGAGAGGTTGAGCTGGCCGGTCGCCATCGCGGTTCGGCGGCTGAAGGCTCGTTCCAGGTCTTCCAACGTCTCGACCTCGATCATCTTGATTCCCGTGGTGCGGATGGCGTGGTCATAAATGCTCCGCGACCAGCGCGGGACGATGACCTCGCCTTTGAGCCCGGTGGTGTCGGGAAGTTGCTGCATCTTCTCGGGGTCGGCCCCGGCGACGCAAGCTAGGGTGGCGCACGTCATGGCGCCGGCCGCCCCCGAACTGACCATGGCGGACTCCACCTGCAACAACTCGGCGAGGCGCTTACCCGCGCCCTGCATCAGCTCATCGATGTTGACGGGGTAGAACGAGGCGCTGTTCATGGCCTCGATCACCTCCGGCAGCATCGCCGACCCGCCGTTGATGGTGTACGTAGAGGTGCAGTTGATGAACGGTTTGACGCCCAGGAGCGAATACACTTCCGGCCCGCCCGCGCGGACGGGAAGGCGGGAGGCAGCGCGCGCGGAGGGCGCAGCCCAATTGGCAAGACTGGCAGTTGCGCCGGCGAGCAGCATCTCGCGGCGGTTCAGAGCGGGCGATTCCACCTTCTTTGATTTCATGACTCAACACTCCTGGACTGTAGGGCCGGGAGGAATGGTTCGCCCCGATGCGCCATGCACGGCAAAGCCTCCCTGGCTAAACGTCCGGCAATTATAGCACTTGGTTGCAGACGCTAGTCTGTTAGCCCTTCCCGATCCCGTGGCACCAGGCGCACCATGCCGATGATCAGCGTGAATTTCCGCTCATCGGGCGGGGCGGCCCACTCGGGCGTGGCAGTCAATTCGATCCGGTACTCATCCGCATCCGGCAGATCCGCCTCGTAGACGAAAATGCCCGTGCGGTCGAGCGTCATGGCGGGAAGCGCCTGACCATTGGCGCTGGCCCGAATCTGCGGCATGCTCCCCTGCCTGAACGAACCCTCCGTCACGTGGCCCCGCACGCGCAACCGGCGCGGTCCCTCGCCCACCCTCCTGAGCTTCACCTGAGCGGCGCCCGCGCCCATCCAGCGGTACTTGCCGCCGTACACGCCTTCGAGTTCGTGAAAGCCGCCGAGCAATTTCGCCTCGTGCCCCGGAATCGAGAAGTCGACGATGTCGTCCCGGTCGCCCGGGTACAACTCCGCGCGCTCCCTGGCGGGCAGGAGATTGTACACGCCACCCTCGTTCGAGGCCGAGTATCCGCAGACGCACCGCAGGGTGTCTGCGCTGTCGCGGTCCAGCGGTTGGTGGCAATCGGGGCAGCGGAGCAGAGTCTCAAAGCGAGCCGTCTCCGGCTCCCGGGCGGGGGGCTCACCGGCCTTACGGCATACCGCGGCCAGCGTCCCTCCCAGCAGGTGGGCCGATCTCCACACCGACCGGTACGGATCCAGCCAGACGCCTACTCGCTTCATCCAGCGTTCGCCCCAGCCGCGCTCCGGCACGAAGATCTCGTATTCCTGCGCGACAAAGTGCTTCCGGATCAAGCGATGCCAGTCGCCCAGGTACATCGAGTGGTTCTGACGAATGCCGAAATTCTCCTCCTGCGCCGCGCCAATGACGTCGCGAACCAGGTAGCCGAGCAGGCCCCACTGATAGAGCTTGCGTTCCCAGGGCTTCATCAATTCCCAGTAAGGGGCGCGATATAGCCGCAGCGAGAGTTTGCGCAACAGCGGTTCCTCCGCCAGCAGGAACACGCCCCCGGGAGCCAGCACGCGCTTCACTTCCAGGAACACCTTCTCGATGTCCATGAACTGGCTCAGGGTCTGGTAGGTCATCACGAAACGCAACGATCCGTCGCGGAACGGCAGGTTCAGCGCATCGCCGGCCACCCGCACCGGAGCCTTGGTCAACTTCCATCGATCCATCAGCGCGATCCCATGCCGCAGGGCGTCGGCCGAGATGTCGAGCGCGAATCCTTCCGCCCCGAACTCATTCGACAGCATGTAGCTGGTGTGGCCGGCGTTGGCGCCGATTTCGAGGAAGGGCGTCATCTCGCCGATGAACCGCCGGTGGTTGTGAAGGACGCTGCCGCGCCGCTGGTTCTCTTCCGCATAGACGCGGATGGCGCGCTCGGGTTCGCCGAGCGAAGCGAAATTGTGAAACTCGACCTGCGCCCGCCTCACCGAGGCGGATTGTGCTTCCGGTTGCATGGTCTACTTCACATCCGAGGAGGCTTGGGTCACGCCTGTCCATTGCCCGTTCAGCATCAGGCGGTGGATCTGGGGCCTGCCCTGGCGCGGGTCGCCAGCGACGACGGCCAGATCCGCCGGGCTTCCCGCCTCCAGTGTAACGGCGGGAGTGAAGGCAATGCGGCCGTCCTGGTTGCGGACGGCGACGACGAATCGGCCGGCCGCGTCGATCTTCTCCGAATGCGCCGGAATCGGCACGTGAACGCGGGACCCGGCCGAACGGACCGTGCCCCGGTCGACCAGGACAACCGACTCGGCGACCGTGGAGCCATCGCCCCGGACGAGATTGCCGCCGATGATGGCCGTGACCTTCACGCCATCCGGCGAGCAAGCGGAAAGCAGGGACCCGAGAATGAAGAGAACGATGGACTGCTGCAAACCTTCATGATACCGAAAGGTGAATCTGCTGCTCACGGCCCGGTTCCTCCCGCGGGCGGGTTCGACTACACTGATGACATTGCCGGCGACCGAAGAGCCAACCAGATTGGCCGCCCGCCGCACGGAGGAATTACAGTGGCCCAAGCCCAATGGATATGGGGGCCGATCGTTCTCGCCTGCCTCGCGATGGCAGGTTGTGGCGGCCGGCCCGAATACGACCTCGTGATCATCAACGGAACCGTTGTCGACGGTTCCGGCAGTCCGGGCATCCCTGCCGACATTGCCATCCGCAACGACACCATCGTGCGCGTCGGCAAACTCGATCGCCCGCGCGCGGCGCGCGTCATCGACGCCACGGGTCTCACCATGGCTCCGGGCTTTATCGATACTCACAGCCATTCCGATTACACCCTGTTGGTGGACGGCACGGCGCAGAGCAAGATCCGCCAGGGAGTCACGACCGAGATCCTGGGCGAATCCGAATCAGCCGGCCCCTTGGTGGGCAAAGCCAGCACCAATCTGCCCTACGGCCTCAAGCCCGACTGGAAGACGCTTGGCGGCTACTTTGACCGGCTGGAGAAGAGCGGCACGTCGGTGAACGTCGCCTCGTATGTGGGCGCGTCGCAGGTTCGCAGTTGCGTGGTCGGCGAGGACGTCAGCCGCGAGCCGACCAGCGAGGAGATGCTGGAGATGAAGCGCCTGGTACGCCAGGCGATGGAGGACGGGGCGTTCGGACTCTCCAGCGCTTTGACCGTCCCTCCGCAGACCTACGTTTCCAAGCAACAACTGCTCCACATGGCGGCGGAGGTGGAGCCGTTTGGCGGCATTTACGCCACCCATGTCCGCACCGGCGACAGCCCGTATGCGGGCGAGGAGGAGGCCCTCGCGATCGGCCGGTCCGTTGGCATCCCGGTGGAGTTCGTCCACCTCAACAATACGGACCGGAAGATGTGGGGCAAGGTCTACCTGCTGCGCGACATGATCGAGGCGGCGCGAGCGGCCGGCAACACCGTCAGCGCCAGCCGCTACCCTTACATCGCCGGCCAGAACAACCTCCGGGCGATGGTGCCGCCCTGGGGGCTGGAGGGCACGCGCGAGCAGATGCTCGCCCGTCTGCGCGACCCGGCGCAACGTAAGCGCATGGAGAAGGACATTGATGAAGGCATCCCAGGATGGTTCAATCACTACCGGCTGATGCAGAGTTGGGACAACGTCCGCGTGGCTTCGGTCACCGTCGAGAAGAACAAAGTCTGGCTGGGCAAATCGGTCTCGGAGATCGCGAAGACGACCGGCAAGCATCCGACCGACGCGCTGTTCGACCTCCTGATCGAGGAGGGCGGGTCCGTGCCCGCGATCTATTTCATGATGAGCGAAGAGGACGTCCGGTTTACGCTGAAACTGCCGTGGGTCTCCATCGGCTCCGACGGGTACGCCTACCGGCCCGATGGGGTGCTGGGAAGCGGTAAACCGCACCCGCGCTCGTACGGCGCCTTCCCCCGCGTCCTCGGCAAGTATGTTCGCGAAGAGCGGGTGCTGACGCTGGAAGATGCGATTCGCAAGATGACCTCGCTCAGCGCCGCCAAGCTCGGCCTCAAGGACCGCGGGATTCTTCGGGCGGGCATGAAAGCGGACGTCGCGGTGTTCAATGCAAACACCGTGATCGATAAGGCCACGTTTGAAGATCCCCATCAATACCCGGTCGGGATCGAATATGTGGTGGTGAACGGGAAGGTCGTGCTGGACAAAGGCCAGCACACGGGAGCCAAACCAGGCAGAGCTTTGCGCAAGGGGAAGAACGCCTGACAGCGATGAGGCTCTATACTGTTCGCCAATGAATCGGAGAGAGTTTCTTTCCACCCTCGGCGCCGCTCCCGCTCTCGCTCAACCAACCAGATCCCCGAACGTGATTCTGATTCTGGCCGACGACCTTGGCTACGGCGATCTCGGCTGCTACGGCCAGAAACAGATCCTGACCCCGCGCCTCGACCGCGTTGCCGCCGAAGGCATGCGCTTTACCCAGGCCTACGCCGGCAGCACCGTGTGTGCCCCCTCGCGCTGCTGTCTGATGACCGGCCTCCACACCGGCCACGCCCGCACACGTGGCAACAAATACCCTGACCTGCCGCTGCGCCCTCAGGATTTGACCGTCACGGAACTCTTCAAGAGAGCCGGTTACCGGACAGGGCTTTTCGGCAAGTGGTCGCTGGGCGGTCTGGGATCCACCGGCTATCCGACGCGCAAAGGGTTCGACGAATGGTTTGGATTCTTCAGCCAGACCCACGCGCACAACTACTATCCCGAGCACCTGCTCGACGGCGAGACAGCGTACCTGCTGCGCGGCAACACCGGCACGAAGAGAACCGAATACGCGCACGACCTGTTTACCCGCCGCGCCCTGGACTTTGTCCGCAAACCCGGCCCTTTCTTCCTGCACCTTTGCTACACCATCCCCCACGCCAACAACGAACTCGGCCGAGATACCGGCAACGGCATGGAGGTTCCTTCCGACGCTCCGTACTCCGGCCGGCCGTGGCCGCAGGTGGAGAAGAACTTCGCCGCGATGATCACGCGGATGGACCGCGACATCGGCCAGCTTGTGGATACCTTGAAGGAAACCGGGCAGGACGACAAGACCCTGCTTCTGTTCTCGAGCGATAACGGGCCCAATCAAGAGGGCGGCCACTCGTCGAAGTTCTTTGAGTCGAGCGGCCCCTTGCGTGGTATCAAGCGGGATCTCTACGAGGGCGGGATTCGCGTCCCCACATTGGCCCGATGGCCATCCCGGATCCGTCCGGGCGTCGTCAGCGATCACCCCTGGGCATTCTGGGATGTGCTTCCGACCTGCGCGGAACTGTTGAGTCAACCCGTGCCGCCCGGCATCGACGGGATCTCGTTTCTTCCGGCTCTCGTTGGCCGCACCCAGCGGCGCCACGACTTCTTCTACTGGGAGTTCCATGAGCGGGGATTTCACCAGGCCGCCCGGATGGACGACTGGAAGGCCGTGCGTCTCGGCAAGGATCGTGCGACGGAACTCTATCGTCTGGACGCGGATCCCGCCGAACGCCACAATGTCGCCGCCGAATACCCGGACATCGTTCGGAAAATGGAAGGAATCTTCGTTTCCGCCCGCACGGAGTCGCCCGACTGGCCCTCTCGGCAATAGTCGCGTGGAAGGCGACCTGATACTATATAAAATTGTCAATGCAGGCGTTACTGGACATCCTCAAGCCCGGCGAGCCGGATTGGGATTTGGCCACCGCGATCGACCCCGCTCGTCTGCCCGGCCACATCGCGATTATCATGGACGGCAACGGACGCTGGGCCAATCGCCGTAGTCTGCCTCGCATCGCCGGCCACAAGGCAGGGGTCGGCCCCGTTCGCAGCACGGTGGAGACCTGTGCGCGGCTGGGCGTTCAGGTTCTGACCCTATACGCGTTCTCGATCGAGAATTGGAAGCGTCCGCGCGCCGAAGTCGAGGCCTTGTGGCGCCTGCTCCGGTATTACCTTCGCCGGGAACTTCCGGAGCTACACCGCCATGACGTTCGCCTGGAAGCCATCGGCCGCATCGAGGCGCTTCCCACTCCAGTCCGAATCGAGTTGGAGGCCGCCGTCGACGCGACCGCCCACAATTGCGGCCTGCACCTGAACCTGGCGATCAACTACGGGGGGCGCGCGGAGATCGTGGATGCGATCAATACCTTGATCGACAAAGCACGCTTTGAGGGCACGCTGGCCTCGCTGCAGGTGGACGAGGCCGACGTTTCCCGCCATCTCTATACTCGCAGCCTCCCCGATCCGGATTTACTGATCCGCACTTCCGGCGAGATGAGGGTCAGCAACTTCCTGCTCTGGCAGGTCGCTTACGCCGAGTTCTATGTCACCGACACCCTGTGGCCGGACTTCGCCCGCACCGATCTGCTGCGAGCGATCCTCGATTATCAAAAGCGGGAGCGCCGCTATGGCGGCATCGCCGCGGCCGAACCTGCCGCCTCGGTAACCGCTGAGGAGTCTCTGGTCGAAGCGCTTCCTTCCCGATGAAGCGAGTCCTGACGGCGGCCGCGCTCCTGCCTGTCGGCCTCTATGCGATCCTCGCGGCTCCGCTGGCTGTGTTCTACCTGGTTCTGGCAGCCTTCGCCACACTCTGCTTTTGGGAATTTGCGTCGATTGCTTCGGCTGCCGGCTATCCGATCAGCCGGCCCATCGGCATTCTCACGGGACTCCTTCTGGTGGCTGCCCCCGGGGAAGGATTCCTGGTAATCCTGATCGCGGCTCTCGCCGCCGTCGTGTGGGGACTGCAATCGAGCGATCTCGCGGGTGCTCTGCCGCGTGCAGCGATCCTCTCGTTCGGAGTGCTCTATGTTTTCGGGGCATGGAAATGCGCCGCGTTGATTCATGCCTACAGCCCCAAGTGGCTTCTGTTCGCGTTGGGAATCAACTGGATCGGCGACATCTGCGCCTATTACGGCGGCCGCGCATTCGGCCGGCACAAGCTCGCTCCTTCCATCAGCCCAGGGAAGACATGGGAGGGCGCCGCCTCGTCGCTGGTCGCTTCCGCGCTCGTCGGCTATCTCTACATTGCCCGTTTTTTGCCTCAGGTTCCGGCTGCGCACGCGATCCTGCTCGCCGCCGCGGTGAACCTCGCGGGGCAGGCTGGCGATCTCGCCGAATCCGCGTTCAAACGTGGTTCCAGCGTCAAGGACTCGGGCTCCCTGCTGCCCGGGCACGGCGGCTTCCTCGACCGATTTGACAGCTCTCTGTTTACTATGCCGGCCGTTTACCTGTACCTCCGCATGTTCTAATATTACTTTGCTGATTCTGGCCTCCGCCTCGCCACGGCGCCGCAAGATCCTGTCGAACGCGGGCCTGTCATTCGAGGTTCGGATTCCCCAAAGCGTCGACGAATCCGTGATGCCCGGGGAGGATCCGGACGCCTACGTGCGCAGGCTTGCTCTGGCGAAGGCTCGAGCCTGCGCTCCCGCCGCCGGCGAGGTCATTCTTGCGGCGGACACCACGGTCGTGGTCGACGGTGTCATACTGGCCAAGCCCGACGATCCGGCGGACGCGGCGCGCATGCTGCGGATTCTCTCGGGCCGCGAACACAGCGTACTGACCGGCATTTGCCTTTCCGGCGAGGATTTTGAAATTGTCGACGCGGCTCAAAGCCGGGTCTGGTTTGTTTCTCTGACCGAACGCGAGATCGAAGAATATGTCCGCTCCGGCGAACCTATGGACAAGGCGGGAGCGTACGGGATTCAGGGGCTTGCTTCCAAGTTCATCCAACGTATTGACGGCTGTTACTTCAATGTCATGGGCCTGCCCGTCTCGCTGGTGTACCGGCACCTGCGTGAGCGGACAGGGAACATGATATAAAAGGCATTCACATGGCGAAACGCAAGTTCTACGGTTGGTGGATCTCCATCGCCTGCTTCTTCACGTTTGGCATCTCGGTGGGCATTCCCTACTATGGGATGCCATTCTTTTATGACTACTACGAGAAGGCGTTCGGATGGTCGCGGCCGGACTTGACGCTTGGCTTTCCACTCGCCGCTACGTTCACGCTGTGGGTCGGACCGATGCTGGTACACCGGTTCAGCCCCAGGAAGCTCATCATCGTCGGCACCGGATTTACCGCGCTTGCTTACTTCGGCTTCAGCACGATGAAGGGCGATCTCTGGCTGTATTACGGTTACTGGTTCCTGTACACGGTGGGTTATATCTTCTCCGGCCCGATTCCGCACCAGGTCATCATTTCCCAATGGTTTCGCCGCCATCGCGGCAAGGCCATGGCAGCGACCTATCTCGGCGTCGGCGTCTTCGGCGGCCTGTCGGCGAAGCTCGTGGCCAAACCACTCACCGACGCGTTCGGATTCCAGGGCGCCCTGATGATCATCGGCGGCATCATGTTCCTGACATGGCCGATCGCGATGTTCCTGATGCGCGACCGGCCGGCCGAATTAGGCCAGCATTCCGATGGCGACCCGGTGGCGTCCCCCGACGTCGGCGTTGCCCCGAAGGATTTCGCTCACCTCATCCGCAAGCCGGCCTTCTGGCTGCTCGTCCTCGGGAGCTTTTGCTCCATCGGGTCCATTGGGTCCATCAACCAGCACATGAAGTTCGTCTTCAAGGAACAGGGGTTCACCTCGCAGGAAGAGCTCAATACGCTATTCAGCGATGCGACGCTGTGTATTCTCTGGTCGAGCGTCATTGGCCGTGTGGTGATGGGGTGGCTTGCGGATCATTTCACCAAAAAGTGGGTGATGACGGTGACCTACGTCCTGGTGGCCGGCACGATTCCCCTCATGTTGCTGGTTACGCCTTCGAGCCCCGGGATGATGTATGTCTTCGCCATCCTGTTCGGCTTTGGGATGGGCGCGGACTATATGCTGATCCCCCTAATGGCGGCCGAGCAATTCGGGGTCAACACGCTGGCACGCTCCATGGCCATCATTCTTCCGACAGATACCATCGGCCAGACGTGGTTCCCCTGGGTCGTCTCGCGGCTGCATGACGCCTTCGGCGGCTACGGTTTAGCGCTCAAGTTCGTGTTCCTGCTTGCGTTCATCGGAGCAGTCTCGGTCGGCCTGCTGCCCTCGCATCCCAGCAAGGAAGAATCCAAGGCTCCGGAAAAGGAAAAGGACGCGGCCGCGCGGAGTTGATTTCCACGATTCGCCTCACCAAGCACTTTCCAGACCTGAAGGGCTACCCGCAACGGATCGTGAACGCGGCGGATTTGTTGTTGAGCCAGGCCGCCCATTGCCTCGCCTTCTTCGCGGAAGCGCGATAGAAACACCATCGTCTCCACCAGGTGGGAGAGTTCTCCGATGCGAGTGGTGACGCGCGCGCACGTGCCGTCGGGATAACCGGCGTTCTCTTCGATCTCACTGACGATTACCGGCTTGCCGATCCCCATCAGGCGCACCGTGATTCCCGACGTTTCTCCCGCCGCGGGAAAACGGAGGTTCACGCACGCGTCACAGGCCGAGGCGGCAAGCCAGAACCGGCGCGACTCCAGGTGCCCAAGCCGAACCACTCCGGCTTGGGCCAGCAAGGGCGCGGCCGTGCGCGGGAGGTCGATCGACACAAAGTCGCCGGCGACCAGCAGCCGCACGCGCGAGTCCCCCGCCCGCACCTGGCAAAATGCTTCGAGTACCGTGGCCACTCGCTTCGATTCACGAAGGTAGCCGAACAGGCCAAACAGGAAGTCCTCCGCGCCGATTCCCAGCGATTCCCGAAAGGCCGAGACCTCGAGCGGCGCCGGCAGCGATGGCGCCTCAAACAAATGAGGCAGTTCGAACACAAAGGCATCGGGCGCGTGCTCCCGCACCCTTCGCGCGGCGGCAGGATTGTGAACGATCACGGCTTGGGCCGCGGACGCGATGCGCCGAAGCATGGGATAGCGGTAGATCTCCTCGCGCAAGCCCGAGGCTGCGCGGCCGCGATACAGGTCCTGTGCCAGGGACTCGTGCCATGCGCCGTAATTGTAGACGAACTCGCTCACGTACTGTTCTTCGGTGAGCGTCTTGAGAAGGAAATGCTGGAGTAGCGCGTCGTGAAGGAGAACGACGCCTGGCCTTTCGAGCGCCCGCGAATAGATCCCGGCGTGGAGTGGGTGGTTGCCGATGTGATAGAGGTCCACGTCGGCTCGGGGGGCTGACACTTCGATGCGATGTTCGCCCGAGGTCTGGCGCAAGGCCGCCAGCAGCGACGCCGCATAGTCGGCAACGCCGGTCCTGGTGGGCGGCAGCGGCGAATGAAACCCGGCGGTCAGGCGCGTTTCCTTTCCCCGAACAACGCTCTACCCACGCGCACGTGGGTCGCCCCCTCTTCAATGGCGACCTCAAGATCGTGCGACATTCCCATCGACAATCCGGAAATCCCGTAGTGGGCGCCCAGTTCGCGCAACCGGCGAAAGTACGGGCGTGATTCTTCCGGATTCGCCGACCACGGCGGCATGGTCATCAGACCGGTCAACGCCAAGCTCTGCGAGCAGCGGATTTCGGCGAGAATGCCTTCCAATTCACCGGCGTCGACGCCGTGCTTTGCTTCTTCCCCGCTCAACTTCACTTCAATCATCACCTCCAGGGGCCGGGCGGCCTCGCTGAGACGGCGAACCAACTTGGGCGAATCGACCGTGTCGATCGACTGGAAAAGCTCCGCGGCTCTCCTTGACTTGTTGGACTGCAGGTGGCCGATCAGGTGGAATCGCGCACCCGCCAGGCCGGCGACCTGGGCGGCCTTGCCTTCGAACTCCTGGACGTAGTTCTCGCCGAAGTGGCGGAGACCCAACTCATACGCGTCCCGGATCGCCCCCGCGGGAAAAACCTTGGTGACCGCGATCAACGTGATTTCGTTCGGGTCGCGGCTAGCCCGGCAGGCGGCTTCTTCGATACGGCGGGTGACTGTAAACAAACGTTGGGCTAAGGAGGAGTCTGGCAAGCTTCTTCCATTTTAGTGGCACATCCGCCAATCCACCGGTGGGGCGGGCGCCCTCGCCCGCGGCCGGCCCCTTGGCCTGCCTGTTCGACCAACCTTACAACCAGACTAGGATCAACCGCCGATTGATCGTCGGTTCCTGCCGCCCTACGCTGAACAAGGAGCCCCTTTTCTATCCATGCGCCGCACCCTTGTGCCAGCCTTGCTTGTGTTCGCCGCAACCGTGTTTGGACGGGCGACTATCGGCAACTGTCCTGTGCTCCCCGCGGACAATATCTGGAACGCCCGGATCGACCACCTCCCGGTTGCGTCGAATTCGGCGACCCTCATCTCGACGATCGGCACCAGCCGGACGGTTCACGCCGACTTCGGATCAGGCCTGTGGGACGGCGGCCCAATCGGCATTCCTTTCGTCAGCGTGCCCGGGTCGCAGCCCCGGTATCCGGTGACGTTCTATTATTCAGGCGAAAGCGACCCTGGCCCTTACGCCGTGCCACTCGACGCGCCGATTGAAGGAGGCGCCAACAGCACAGGCGACCGCCACTCGCTAGCCATCGATCGGGACAACTGTATTCTGTATGAACTCTACCGGGCGTTTCCACAAGCAGCGAGTTGGCAGGCGGATTCGGGAGCAATTTACGACCTCCGCTCGCACAGTTTGCGGCCATTGACGTGGACGTCCGCCGACGCGGCGGGTCTGCCGATTCTGCCAGGGCTGGTTCGCTATGACGAAGTGTTGGCTGGGGAGATCCGCCATGCCATCCGGCTCACCGTGCCCCAGACACGAAAGGCTTTCGTATGGCCGGCACGCCACTATGCGTCAAGTCTTACCGACCCGAAATATCCACCGATGGGGCAGCGATTCCGCCTCCGCGCCAATTACGATATCACCACGTTTTCGCGGGATGCTCAGGTTATTCTGACCGCCATGCAGCGCTACGGCATGATCGTTGCCGATAACGGTTCTGCCTGGTACATCTCGGGCGTTCCCGACCCGCGTTGGGACAATGACGTCCTCCACGAACTTGGCTTGGTGACGGGCGCCAATTTCGAAGCGGTGGACGCGACGGCGTTGATGATTGACCCGAACTCAGGTCAGGCGCGGCAAAGCAGCATCACCGTGACCGTAACGCCCGCATCCTCGATGGCAACCACGGGGCGTTTCGTGCAGTTCAACGCAATCGTAAACAATTCGACGAATCAGGCGGTCGTATGGTCCGTGAGCGGCGTAGCCGGCGGCAGCGCGACGGTTGGATTCATCACGTCGGCGGGAGGCTACACAGCGCCGGCGTCGGTTCCTTCGCCAGCGAGTGTGACCGTGCAGGCAACGAGTGCGGCGCAGCCGACCTCCATCGGAAGCGCCTCAGTGACGATCGTTCCTCCTCCTGCGATCACTTCACTGACTCCGGCCTCGCTGGCGACGGGAGCCTTCACTCTCGGAGTGAACGGCGCCCGCTTTCAGACCGGCGCCATCGTCTCGTTTGGCGGCACGGCGCTTGCGACCACGTTCCTCTCGTCAACGCAACTGCAGGCCTCGGGCATGGCTTCATCTCCTTCGGCCGGCATCCCCGTCGTTGTGACCAACCCGGACGGAAGCGTATCCAACAGTGTTTCCGTCGCGGTGATCAGTTCGTTGCCTGTTTCCGTGACCGTCGCGCCCGCTTGGGTGAAAGTCCGGACCGGCCGCTCGCAGCCTTTTTCCGCTCTCGTACTGAACTCACAGAATCAGGCGGTGACGTGGTGGGTGAACGGCGTGGCGGGCGGAAGCACAACCTACGGTACGATCACCTCCACAGGCCTCTACACCGCGCCGCCCAACATTCCCTCACCGGATTCCGTGACGATCACGGCGAAAAGCGTGGCCGCGCCGTCGGCGTCCGGCAGCGCGTCCGCGAAAGTCGTCCAGAAGCGATGACAACCTATCCATCGAGGGCCGCGATGTGCTCGAACTCCGGGTCCGCCTCTGGCCTTCCCGCCGGATGCGTCTGGAACACCGCCGCCTCGCCCCGTCCGGCCTGATCCACCACGCCGTCGGCGCGCAACAGGTTCGCCGCGGTGAAATATAAGTGCTTTCTGATGGCTAGCGCGTAGCAACTCAGCCAATACGCGCCGTCATTTCGGCTCAGCCGGAGAAGAGCCGCCGGGATCGTGGCTCGTAGCAGACATAGCGGTCAAGAAAGTGATACGGCTTGCCATCCACGCCCACCGGCCCGCCGGGCGGTGTGTAGCTGCGATAGGTACTCAGACAGGCGTACAACGCGCCGCGGTACACGGCGCCGCCGCCCAACACTCCGTACACTTGCCCGCGGCCTGGTACCGTCACGGCTCTTAGCCACTTCTCACGCCGGGTGTCAAAGCGCAGCATGCGTCCCTCATCGAGATCCGGCCCATAGAAGACGTCCCCGAGAATGCCGACGGCACTCGGCTGCGAATCCTTTCCGAAAGGCGACTTCCAATAGCCGTTCCATTTGCGCTGCCGGACGTCGAAACGGGTCAACGCCCAATCATTGGGATTGGGAATCCACAGCGTGCCCCCGTCCTGGCTCTCGACCCCGCCCCATGGCCCCTGCGCCTCCGCCGGATATCGAGTAAATTCGCCTTCCTGCCGCGCCGAGTCCCAGATAATCAGACCGGGGGGATCGGCCACAAAGAGGTACACATTCGGGGACACTCGCGACACGATTCCGTTTTGGAGCATGACCGGCAGGCGACCCACGCCTTGCGGCAACCGGTGGAAGCTGGTCCTCCGGCTCGCGATGTCATACACCGGCAGACGGTCGGTCGGCTGCCGCAAATCGGTGAGATGGAGTTTGCCGTTCTTCGAAAGCGGGTGAAAGTGAAGTTTCAGCAAGGCCGCCGACGCCGCGTCCGGAGCGGGAATTTCGATTCTTTCCGCTTGGCCGGTGGCTGGATCGTAACGGATGACCTCCGGCCCGCCGCGGCCCCAAAACCACAGGCAACCATCTTCGTAGCTCGGATCCATCTCATGCAGGCGGCCGGATTGAAAACCCAGCGGAACACGATAGAGCTTCGGCAGCCGGAGGGTGGACGTGGCAAGGCTCGACGGTGTGGCTGCGCCCAGGATCAGATCGCGGCGCCGGAGATTCATGGTTCTCTGCGACGATCACTCCACCCGGCTACCAGCGGGTGAGGGTCTCCTCCCGGAACGGTTTGATCCCGTCGATGGCGGACAGCTCATCGGTAGCCGGCCATTGGTAGAATCGCAGCCGGATCGCTTCGTGCGTGATGTCGGCGATGGTGAAGCCGTTCTTCTCGAGAGCCGGGAGCTTCTCTTCGATCTCCAGCCCGTCCGGCGGCAGGGCGCGGGTACCGCGGGCATTGGAAGGCCATCCGCGTTGTCCTGTCCCGATGGGTCCGGAAACGACCGTGTGCACGGGATTCCCGCGCAGGTCGAGCGAGCCCGAGCGGAGAATGCGCCCGACCGCCAGCGAATGCAGATCGCCGCTCACGATCAGCGGGATGCGCCGTTGGTTCGCGGCGAGCGCCTTGAGGATTCGATCGTGTTGCGCGCGCCAGCCCGATTGCCAATAGGGCTTCTGCTTCCGCGTGGTGAGTTTGCCCGCTGCGTCCAGGATGTCGGGATACCACTCGCCCCATTTGCCGGCGCTCCAGCCAAACGGCGTGGACGGTACGTGCATCAGGTGGGTGGCCTCGGCGGAAGCGGTTCGCTCGATGAGCCATTGTTCCGTTCCCGGATCGACGAATCCGGCACTGGGACCGCTCAGGCTCAGGTTCCGCCGGCAATCGTACATCACCGCTTCGAACAGCTTGCCGTAGCGCAGCGTGCCAAACGACTCGCCGAGCCGGGCGCCTTCGGTGACACCGGGCAACCCGTCGGGCCGGGAGTCGTCGGGAAGGAATTCGGGATAGAACAGACGGCGAGCGGCGCGAGCCACCCTCATCATGAACTCGTCGGGCGGAAAGGTCACCAGGTCGTCGCCGGCTTCGTCATTGTCGAAGTAGTCGTGATCGTCCTGAACGAAGAACACCGGAGTGGACCTGAAGAGAGTGCCGTAGAGGTCGGCGACTTGAGCCCCAACGCATCGGGTAAACACCTCTTCGTTGGACGAACCGATCACGGGAAGGCGGCGATCGAATACCCCGACCTCGCGGAGAGCCTTTTCGGAGCGGGCAAATTGAGCGATTTTCGAGCGCAGGTCCCAATAGACGTGGTCTCCGATGGCGACGAGGGCGTCGGGCTGTTCCTTCAAGACACGCTGCAGCAGGCGGCGGCGCGCGGCCAGCGGGAGAAACCAGTTGCGGCCCTTGTCGTCGATGTAGCCTTCGGGCCCGCCGGCGCAGGTGTAGATGGCGAGACGAAGACGCGCGGGCCGCTCGCCGGGATCGGGAAAGGTGGTGATGGGCCAAGGCTCGCCGATCAGCCGCGAGCGAGGGTCTTCAAGCTGCAGATGGTATTGCGTCGCCGGTTCCAGGCCACTCGAGTCGAAGTGCCAGTGGCGGCCGCCGGAATCGGACTGCCGCCCCGCGACCCGCCGTTTCCCGATCCGCAGAACCACACGGGAATAGGGTGCGTGGAAGGAGGCCTTCAACAGCAGGCGGCGATCGCTGACGGTGGGGAGCAGATGACGAACGGGTCCGGCCTGGCCTCCGGTTGCGGCATGTGAGGCTGCCGCGGCCGCGCTGAACAGGAATGCGCGCCGGTCGAGCGTCATCGGCTCTGACCGATCGCCAGCAGATGGCGTTCCGTGCGGAAATACCAGACGCTGTCAACCAGCGCGGGCGTAGCCAGGGTCCGTTCGCCCAGCTTGTTCACGTGCAGCAGGCGGAACTCGGGGCCTGCGGCGACGACGAACGTCTCGCCCTGATCGTTAGTGAAGAAGATCTTGTCGTTCACAACCACGGGCGAGGAAGAGAAGCCCTCGCGCGCGGCCTCTCCCAGCCGGCCCTGCCACATCAGCTTGCCGGTCGCCGCTTCGTAGCAGGTCGCGATGGAGGTCATGTCGTTGACCAGGTAGAGGTATCGGCCGTGCACGAGAGGCGATGGCACGAACGGCGACCCGCGCGACGTCTGCCAAGCCACGTGGGTGGCGCTGACGTCGCCGGAGCCGCCAGGACGAATGGCCAGGGTCGGCCCCGCGCGCCCGGAAGGACAGAAGACCAGCCCGTGGCCGACCGCCGGCGTGGGGATCACTTCAAATGTATTGCCGGCAACCCGCCACAGTTCGCGGCCGGTGGCCGGATCGTACGCGCGGACGCGGTCCTGGCTGCTGGTAATGATCTCGTCCCTTAAACCGGCGCGGATCGCGACCGGCGTGCCCCATCCGACGTTTTCTTCACGAGGAGTACGCCATAGTGGTTCCCCGCTCACACGATGAAAAGCGGCGATGAATGAGCCTTCCTTCTGGTCCTGATAGAGGATGACGCGGTCTTTGTACAGCAAGGGGGACCCCGCGCTGCCGTGATAGAGCGTGATGGGCCCGAGGGTGCGGTGCCAGGCACGCTTTCCGTCGAGATCGACCGCCAGCAAGCCGGCGTTGCCAAAGTACGCGTACACGCGCTCGCCATCGGTCACCGGGGTCGACGACGCGTAGGTGTTCTTCCAGTAGAGCTTCTCCGCGGCGGCTTCGGGAACCGGCGACTCCCACAGGAGCTTTCCGTCGGAACGCCGGAAGCAGAGGATGGCCCGGCGTCCGCCGTCAAAACCCGTCGTCAGGAAGATGCGGTCGCGGAAGACGATGGGGGAGGAGTTGCCGCGTCCCGGAACCTCCACCTTCCACAGAACGTTGCTGGTGGCAGACCAGGTATCGGGATAGCCGGAGCCGTGGACATTGCCTTGACCCGAGGGGCCCCGCCACCGGGTCCAGAAGCGCGCGGCTTCGCCTTCCGCTTCGATCATGCGGACCCCGGCGGGAGCCGCCAGAGCGGCGGCCAGCAGGAGGGCCGTGGCGGTCATGACTGCGGTCCCTTCGATGTGAACACCACGTTCTCGATGGCCTCGCCCCGTGCCAGGCGGTCGATGTTAGCGGCGATGTCGGCAAAGCGCTGTGAGAAGCAGCGATCCGTCCAGCAGGAACTGTGCGGCGTCATGATGACGTTGTCGAGCTCATGAAACGGGAAGTTGCACGGGAGCGGGTTGGGCTCGGCAGCCTTGGGATAGCGGTACCAGACGTCGAGGGCGGCGCCGCGGATCGTGCGTCCGCGCAGGGCCTGGTAGAGCGCTTCTTCTTGGACCACTTCGGCGCGCGCCACATTGATCAGGCAGGCGGCAGGCTTCATCAGGCGGAGTTCGGGTTCGCCAATCATCCCGCGTGTCTGCTCGGTTAGCGGGCAGGCCAGCGCGACGTG
Source organism: Bryobacteraceae bacterium (assembly GCA_046160045.1). Taxonomy (GTDB): domain Bacteria; phylum Acidobacteriota; class Terriglobia; order Bryobacterales; family Bryobacteraceae; genus CAZGUX01. The sequence goes on along the minus strand of JBJXGR010000466.1, from coordinate 12,203 downwards.
GTCTGAAGAGCGCAGCAGTTCCTCGAGATCGGCACGTGTGTGATTGCTCCGGAGAGCCCGCACCGCGACTCCAAACGCCTCGGCGAGCCGAGCGGTCTCCCGGCCGATGTGGCCGAAGCCCACCAGACCGAGGACGAGGCCGCGCAGTTCGCGGGCCATCGGAGGTCCGGTCACACAGCTACCTTCCCAGTTGCGCTGGCGGAAGCGCCGGTCCTGCGCAATCAGGTCGCGCTCGAAGGCCAGCATCGTCAGCAGAATGTATTCGGCGATGGCGTGCTCGTGGTGGTAGGTGTTGGAGACCTGAACACCGGCCGGCAGGGCCCACGTGGCAATCGCGTCCGTGCCCGCCCCGATCGAATGAACCAGCCGCAGCCTGGGCGTTTTCGCGACGGTGCCGGGCGTCACGGGATACCCGGCCAGGACCTCAATATCATCGAGATTGCAGGGAAATTCACGAATCTCGCAAGGGGTCTTGATGAATTCCGACAGCAGCTGTTTTCCCATCTTGGCGATGCTGCCGACCAGGGCGATTCGCAGGGTCACCCAGACATTGTATGACCGGACACTGCCGCCGCGACGGAGGCGGGCGGCAGCTTGGGCGTGCAATCGAGCTGCGTTACCGGATCGAGGACCAGCCGACACAGTGCGCCGCGCGCGTAGACTCCAGCCGAGGCATAAAACGCAAGCGTCGGTTTGAGGCCGCCAGCAGATTACCGCCAGCGAATCGCGAACCCAACCACGCCCTATCGCGCGCGCGACGGCACGGCGGCAACCAGGCGCTCGGACTGGGCCGGGGCGCGTCGAACCTCGGTCGAGTGTAGCACTCTCAAATCGACGTTCCATTCCGCCGCCCCATCCACTTCGCGCACATCATGCCAACCGCAAATCCGAGGAGTCCCAGGGCCAGCCACTTCCGAGTCTCGTCGACGGGAACAAAGCGCGTATCTCCTTCGGTCACTTCAAACACGCCGAGCGGGACCGCGTACACGCCGCCACCGCCGCCCATCCCTTCACCTTTATGGCTTTCGGTGTTCAAGCCGCTTCCGCCACCGCCGCCAAATCCGAACGCCACCCGGGCCACCGGAATCACCGTTTTGCCTTGGGTCTCCACCGGCTCGCCAAACACCGACTTGACCGAAGCGCCGGTCTCGAGAGGCGCCGCCACTGACTTCCAAATGTCCTGCATTTGACGTAGTCCCCTCTTCCATTGTGAACTTGTTGTGACTCAATCGTGTCACGGCTGCTACTGCTGTTGGTCCTCATCACGCTGTTCTACGCGCCCCTGGCGTCTCCCGACGCCACCATCCATTGGGACGCCGGAGGATACTTCCATCCGTATCAGAAGTACTTCGCCGACTCGCTCCATTCCGGCAGGCTTCCTTTCTGGACTTCATCGATCTTCTCGGGGTTTCCCTTTCTGGCGGACATGCAGGTGGCGGCCTGGTATCCGCTGCACTGGCCGTTCTATCTCGCCGGCATCGGCCCCAAAAGCCTGTTTGCCGAACTCTGGCTGCACGCCTTGCTCGCGGCAGCGGGCGCATATCTGCTGGCCCGTCATGCCACCGGCGATCCAACGGCGGCATTGTACGCGGGGTTGTTCTACCCGCTCAGCGGCTTTTTCGCCGGCCATTCACAGCATGTCGGGTTGTTCGCGGCGGCGAGTTGGCTCCCCCTCCTCGCCTACCTGCTGCTCACTGCCCATACCCGCGGGCGGCAGTTCGTGCTCGCACTGGCTGGAGGCTGCTTTTGCCTCGCCGGACACTTTCAGACGGTTCTCTACGGATTTGCCGCGCTGGCCCTGCTGGCCCTATGGCGAAGGGAATGTCTCCGCCGGTTCGCCCTGCTGGTCGCCGCGTCGGCCGCGCTCAGCGCTATCCAACTCCTGCCCACCGCAGAACTGGTCCGCCACTCGTTGCGAGCCCGCTTCCATGCCGTCGAACAACCCGGCGGCTCGATCGCGATCCGCAGTCTCGCCACGTTCGTCTACCCTGACGCCGTGGGCACGTTCCGCAAGCCGTATCCCGGTCCGCCGGACATCTCGCAGCAATACGTTTATTCGGGGCTGCTGTTTCTTCCGCTGGCGCTCGCCGGCCTGGCTTCCAGCCGGTTGCGGACGATGTCCCTGGTGTTGATCGTGCCCGCGCTCGTGTATGCGCTCGGCCCGCAGACGCCGTTGTTTGGTCTGATCGCGCGGCTGCCCGGGTTCTCGAGCGTCCGCGCTCCGGCCCACGTCATGTTCGTAGTCATCCTCGGTCTGGCGCTGGCTGCCGCTGCCGGTGTCCAGCGCATGCCTCGAGCCCGATGGCTACATGCGATTCTGATCTCCCTGATTTTTGCCGACCTGCTCTTCTTCAATATGGTTCGCTCGCCGCTGGTACGGGAACGAGGCCGCTTTGAAGAGCTATTCGCGTTTCCCCAACGTTGGTTTCAGGAACAGGTGGGGAAGCAGCAGCCGCTCGAGCGTTTCGCCGCCCCCGGACGCTGGGAGTACCTGTATCCCTCCCAGGTGCCATTCGGCCTCGGCGTCGAATCCACCTTCGGCGACAACCCGCTTCTGCTCAGCCGCTATTACGAGTACCTGGCGGCCATCCACGGAAATCCGCGTCTCATGTCCACTCTCGGCGTCTCCCGCTACTGGGACCGCGCCGAGTGGGTTGTCCGGGACTATGCGCCCGCCCTTCCCCGCTTTCATGCGCCCGAACTCGTGCTTCCCGCGCCAACACCAGAGGACTCGCGGCGCGCGTTGTCGTCGCTCGACCCGTTACGGGAGGCTGTCGCGGAAGGTATCGTCGTTCCCCATCGGAACACACGGGCCACTCTTGCAATTGATCACGCCGCGGAAGACGCCTACCAACTCACTACGGAAGCGGAAAGCGATCTGATCGTGCGAGTTGCCATCCCGTATTACCCGGGTTGGCACGCGGAGATCGATGGCCACCAGACACCCGTGTTTCCCATGGACCACGCCTTGATGGGCCTGCGTGTCCCCAAGGGCCGCCATACGGTCTCGCTGGCTTTTCATTCCACGTACTTCGCCGCGGGCGCGACGATCAGTGGCGTCGCCCTTGCGATGTGCATGACTGTGGGGCTGGCTTCAGCCAGCGGCGCGGTTCAGCGCGCCTCGAAGCACTCACACTAGCTGGCAGGAAAGGGCGCGCTCAAGCGCGCCGCTGGCTGAAGCCAGCCCCACAGGTTGGGACTCAAGCCTTCTTCAGCATCGGACGCAAAGCCAGATTAACCACGATCATGACGAAGGACGCGGCCGGCAGCACCAGAAGGGCAGTCTTCAATTGGGTGTCGTCGGTCCCTGCGATCGAGCCGATGATCTTCGAACTGACCGCCAGCCCGATCCAGCCGCAGGTAATCACGATCCCCATCGCGGTTGCGGTCATCTTGGGAAACGCATCCCCGACCATGGCGAGAGTCGTCGGGAAGACCGGGGCCATCGCGATGCCGGCCAGGAACACCACCGCCCCAGCCATCGTCGGATCGCTCGTCTGGAGCATCGCGTACGTCGTCAGCAGCATCAACACGGAGGCGACGAGCGTCACGGTGGGCGCGGCAACCTTGATCAGAATCCGCGACACCACCACGCGCCCGATCAGCAGGCCGAGGGCGAAGCCCAGGGACAAAATGTTCAGCGCCCGGTCCTTGTCCATTCCCTGAGCGATCAGGTGCTTGGCCAGCCAGTTCCACACCCCAACCTCGCAGGTCACGTAGAGGAACAGGAACATGGACAGCAGGTAGAGCGGCGGGCGGCCCAGCAGGGCGCCGGCCTCCGCCGAGTTGAAGCCACGCTCTCCCGACGGCGGCGGCATTTTCGTAATGGCGTGCAGGCCCAGCGTCAAAGCCGTCAGCGTCGCCGTGAAGTAGCACAACGCGATGGCGCCGGAGAACACGTTAGCCGCCAGAAACGGCGTCATCAATCCGCCCAGGCCAAAGAACAGGTTCAGCAGGTTCAGGACGGTGGCCCGTTTCTCCTCGCCGATGTCGCTGACCAGGGCGTTGGCCGCCGTGACGATGATGCCTCCGCCCAAGCCCAGCACGGCCATCCAGACGATGATCATGTCGTACCCGGCCGCATTCGGGAGCATGAACAGGGACACGGCGATTAGCGCCAGTCCCATCAGCAGGCCGGTCTTCTTCCCTTTGCTGTCGATGAGCGGGCCGACGGATACCGACGCGATGATCAAGCCAAGGGCCTGCGCGAAGGCAATCGTCCCGTTCTGCTCGACGGTCAGAGAGAAGCGCTTGGACAGCTCGGGGAGCAAGGTCCCCAGCATGGCGGCGATCATGCCGTAGACGAGAATGGCGAAAATGGCAGCGAGGATGAGCCGGCCGCGGGAGATGGTGGAGTCTGGCATATGGGAAAACAAATGCTACCAGATTTAGCTTCCCGAATAACCTCCGTCACTTCTTTTTTTTCGTCGCCGGGAGTATGCTGATCACGTGATTACGGATCTGGCCGAGATCCGGCGGTTGGGGGAGAGCAAGAACGCCGAGAACCAGCAGTTCCGTCGCTATCTGGCCAATCACCACCGCCGCATCGAACAGTTTCACATCCTCGCGCAGGAGATCCAGGAACAGATCGACTGCAAAACGTGTGCGAATTGTTGCCGCAACTCGGTCGTCCCTGTGAACCGGTCCGAGATCGAGGCGATCGCGCGCCGCCTTGACCTCACCCCGCGCGAGGTCACCCAGCAATACACGCTTCCCGACCCCGAGTCGCCCTCTACCCGAATCCTGCGGACTTCGCGAGATGGCTGTGTCTTCCTCGAGGGAAATCTCTGCTCGATCTACGAGGCGCGCCCCAAGCCCTGCCGGGACTTCCCCCACGTCGCCTCCGGGACACACTCGCTCGGCGGCCGCGTTTCGTCCTTGTGCCGGTGGGCCTCGTCGTGCCCGATTATCTATAACGCTCTGGAGGCTTACAAACACATGGTCGGGTATCACCAGGCCCCTCCCCGTGACGCTCCGGTGGAGCCGAACGCTCCGCCGCCATGAATCCCCCTGGATTTTGTTTACTCCTATTCTGCCGGACTTGCAGTACAATCAGCCAATGCGGCGTGCATCCGCGATTTTGCTGCTGGTCGTGCTCAGCTTCCCGCTGATCTCGCCCGCGCTTGTCGTGAATGCGAAGACAGCGCTCCCTGAGTGCTGCCGGCGGGATGGAACGCATCACTGCTCGATGATGGACTCGACCGACATGCCGCGGCAGCCCTCCGGAGCCGCGGTCGAAGCGGCGCGCGAAAAGTGCCCACTGTTTCCGAAGGGTGGGGCGATTCCAGTGTCGGGCAGTATCGGCGATCTGAGCCCGTCGCCATTCTTCTTCGCCTCCCTCGTCAGTCTTCCCGCCGTCGTCGAACAGGCGGAAACTCGATATCGCATCTCGTTCAGCCGCGCGCGCCAAAAGCGCGGCCCTCCTTCTCTCCCTTTCTGACATTTGCCGGGCGTACGTCTGTAGGGTTCCTGCTTTGAAGTCGAACTCCGGCTCACGGCGCCAGGGTAAGCCACAGTGTGCGGCGCAAGCCGCTTGTCCGATTCGGGGGGAGTGTTTATGCTTCGATCTGCGATGTTCTGCCTGGTCGCATTTGGATCCGGCGTGGTATCCGCGCAAGAGACCGTTCATCACGCGAGTATCAGCGGGAGGGTAACCGACGCCAGCAAAGCCGTCGTGGAAGGCGCCGTGGTCGCCGTTCACAATCTCGACACCAATTTCACAGCGTCGGGAGCCACGGACCGCGACGGCCGATTCCGGTTCCCTTACCTCAAGGTGGGCCCCTACGAGATCACCGTTCGCCAACCCGGGTTTGCCGACGCCGCGCGGCGGCTGACGGTCAGCGTGGGCGGCGCTTACGACCTCGCGTTCTCGCTCGTCGTGCAGTCGGCGGAGACGAGCGTCAACGTGGTCGGGGAAGGCGCTGTTCTCGAAGCGGCGCGCAGCCAGATTACGGGGACCGTGTCGCAGAAGGAAATTCGGGACCTTCCGCTGAACGGCCGGAACTTCCTGGATCTCGCCTTGCTCGTGCCCGGCGTCTCCCCCACCAACACGGGAAGCAATCAGCTTTTCGCCGAGACGTCAGCCGTGCCCGGCCAGGGCATTTCGGTCGGCAGCCAGCGAAACTTCTCCAACAACTTCATCGTCGATGGCCTATCGGCCAACGACGATGCCGCCGGCCTCAGCGGAGTTTTCTACGGTCTCGATACCGTTCAGGAGTTTCAGGTCGTCACCTCCGGCGGGCAGTCTGAATTGGGCCGGGCCCTCGGAGGCTTCATCAACGTGGTAACCAAGAGCGGGACCAACGACCTGCATGCCGACCTGTATGGCTATTTCCGCAACCAGCGATTGAATGCCGCCAATCCCCTCTCCAACAATAAACTGCCTTCGACCCAGGCCCAGTATGGGGCCAGCCTTGGCGGGCCGATCATTCGGGACCGCAACTTCTTCTTCGGCAATTTCGAACAAAGGCAACTCAATCAGAGCGGCCTGATCACCATCACCCCAGCGAACGTCGCCGTGATCAATTCCCGTCTCGACGCCACCGGCTACCAGGGCGCGCGAATCTCCACCGGCATCTATCCGAATCCGGTTCACATGAGCAATGCCCTGGCGAAGGTGGACCATCAGTTCAGTTCGCGGGATCAGTTCACGGTCCGCTACAGCCTCTACGACGTATCGAGTTCCAATTCGCGGGGCGCCGGCGCCCTCAACGCGGCGACGGCTTCGGCGGGGCTCGGCAACACCGATCACACCATCGCCGTCAGCAACATCTTCGCTCTCTCTTCGAGAACGGTGAATGAAACCCGGGGACAGTTCGCGCGCAGCAGCCTGCTGGCGCCGCCAAGCGACCCGGCCGGACCCTCGGTGAGTATTTCCGGCGTCGCTTCGTTTGGCCGCCTTTCGGGTTCGCCCACCGGCCGGCTGAATAACCTCTACGAAGTCGTGAACAACTTTTCGCACCAGGCGGGCGCGCATGCGCTGCGAGCCGGCGTCAACTTCGTCCATAACGACTGCACCATCACGTTCCCCCGATCGCTTCGTGGCAGTTACGCCTTCTCTTCGATGGCGAACATCCTGGCCGGCGTTTACAACAACGCCGGCTACACACAGACCTTCGGCAACACTGTCGTTTCCCAAACCAATCCCAGCATCGGCTTCTACGTCCAGGACGAGTGGAAGGTTCGGCCGTCGCTCACGCTGAACGCCGGCATCCGTTACGACCTGCAGTCCCTGGAGGCGATTGCCACCGATCGGAACAACGTCTCGCCTCGGGCAGGGTTCGCGTGGGCGCCGTTTGCGTCACGGCGGACCGTGATTCGCGGCGGCTTCGGACTGTTCTACGACCGCGTTCCGCTGCGGGCCCTCGCCAACGCCCTTTTGTCCAGCAACAACACCACTGCCCTCACTTCAACCAGCCAGGTGAGCGTCAGCCTGTCACCGGCGCAAACCGGCGCTCCGGTCTTTCCAAATACCCTGGCCGCGCTGCCTTCCGCCGTACTGGCCAACTTCACGACCATGGATCCTCGAATGCAGAATGCCTATTCCCAGCAGGGGAGCTTCGAGATCGAACAGCAGATCGGCGCGCACAGCACCTTCAGCGCCGGCTACCAGCGCCTGCGGGGCCTCCATCTGATCGTAGCGGTCAACCAGAACGTGCCCACGTGCGTCGCTGCGGGCAATAACAACGGGTGCCGCCCCAATCCCAACTACGCGAACAACAGCCAGTACTCCGCGGGGGCTGATTCTCACTACGACGGACTGCACCTTTCGTATTTACAGCGGCCGGTGCGCTGGGGAAGCTATCGGATCTCCTACTCCTACAGCAAGAGCAACAACAACGTCGGCGAGTTCTTCTTCAGCTCGCCCATCAACCCTTCCAACATCTGGCTGGACTATGGCCGGTCGGATGACGACCAGCGCCATCGCGCCGTCTTCAACGGCTCTCTCCAAACGCCCACCAGGCGTGGGAACAACGCCTGGCAGCATATCAGCCACGGTTTCCAGTTGAGTGGTATGCTGCAGTACTATTCAACTTTGCCATTAAACATCACGACCGGGGCCACCACCATCCAGGGCACGACCGGCCGGCCGATCGTCAATGGAGCATTTCTGGAAAGAAACGCCGGAGCCGGATCTGACTTTTTCAGCGTCAGCATGCGGGTCAGCCGCACGTTCTCGCTGACCGAGCGCCTCCGCCTGGAAGCGATGGCGGAGGCGTTCAACGCTCTCAACCATCGCAACAATCTCACCAGGAACGGCGTCTTCGGCACGGGTTTGTATCCGTCCAATCCATCGGCTGCCTTCGGACAAGTCACCGCCGTCAGCGATCCAAGGGGCATTCAGTTGGCGCTGCGGATCCGGTTTTGAAAGAGGAATCATGTTACTGTCCGCCCTGTTCCTGATGGCCGCGAGCATCCCGCCGAAGGCCGATGTTCCCTACCGCCAGCCTCAACTTGCGTCCGCCCACGGTATGGTCGCAATGACCTTCGGTGGCGGCTCGGCGGTCTATTTCGCGTCGTCAGCCGATCAGGGCCGGACGTTTTCGCCTCCCGTGAGAGTGGCCGAAGAAGGCGCCTTGGCCCTGGGGCGACATCGAGGTCCGAGGATTGCGATCCTCAAAGACGCGATCGTCATCAGCGCCATCGCCGCCGGGACGAGAGCCACTGGACCGCACGCTCACGGGCTTCCGGAAAACGGCAATCTCATCTCCTGGCGCTCGACGGACCGCGGCAGAACCTGGTCGCGCGCCGGAGTGATCAACGACGTTCCCGGAGCCGCCCGCGAAGGTCTGCACGCCATGGCGGCCGGCCGTGATGGTTCGCTGCTCGCGGTCTGGCTGGATCTTCGCGCCAAGGGAACCCAACTGTTCGGCGCACGATCGGCCGATGGCGGCTTGACCTGGTCCCGGAACGTCCTGGTCTACTCCTCGCCCGGCGGAACCATCTGCCAGTGCTGCCATCCAACGCTCTCCATCGATGAAACGGGCCGCATCTGGGTGATGTGGCGGAATGTGATCGACGGATCGCGGGATCTCTATGTCACCAGTTCCACGGACGGAGTCCGGTTCGATCCGGCGGCGAAACTCGGGGCAGACACCTGGAAGCTCAATGCCTGTCCGATGGACGCCGGTGGCTTCGCCGTCAAACGCGGGCAAGTGATCTCGGCCTGGCGCCGCGAAGGGGATATCTTTCTCGCCGAGAGCGGCAACCGGGAAAGGCGCGTCGGGTCCGGAAAGGATGTCGCCATCGTTCAGGGCAAACGCGGGACCTATGTCGCGTGGACGAAGGACGGAGCCCTTCAGATCCTGACTCCGAACAGCGCTGAACCCGGAGTGCTGGCGCCGGAAGGGTCCTTCGTGAGCTTGCTGGCTCTCGAGGACGGTTCCGTGCTTGCCGCGTGGGAAGCGCGACAGTCGATCGAGACGAAACGCCTGAACTGATCTCCCGATCGTTCGCCGCCCGCCATATTCTGGGTGTAACGGGTCGGCCTCCGCCTTTCGGAGCCGCGGCCGTACCGAGAAATCGGGGACGGACCCAGCCACCGCTCCCTCACGGTCGCGGCACTGAAGGAGGAGGGCGTGCTCACCGGTTTCCCAATGGACCCGGATTGGCTCAAGACCTGCACCTGTCAGCGCATGACCGCGCAGGCGAGCGTCGAAACGGGTGAGGTCACCGAGCGGCAGTGCATCCTCGAGAATATGCTCGCGCACGCGATCACCGCACGGGTGCGGATCGAACGCTATGCTCCGGCCGCGAAGCCGGAGTCGTGACTTCTGCCGGCGGCCGGGTAATCGCGCCAATCGCCTAAGGGTTCGGCTGGAGGCGAGCGGCGATTCGCGAAAAGACTTCTGTGCAGAACGAAGCCAATTGTTCCTATAAGTGATGGATTCTACTGGTTTTGGTTGGGTTTGCACATTGGCTTTGATTGGCTTCATCCGGCTTTCGATGGCAGGGCGCCGGGCGGCCATCCAACCGTCAGGGCCGGCGCCGGCCGAAGTGCGAGGAACCGATTTGAGGGAGGACGCCATGGCGCCCACAGGATACCGCGCTGTCAAGAGGGAGCCGAACCCGAAGATCGGCAAACTATTGATTATCAGCTGGTTATTTTCTGGAAACCCACGTAAACCGACCTGGGCCCGCGATTGCCAGATCAGGCGAGGCCGTGTGTCTTCGAGCAGATCACGGACGCCATTCGACAGGAACCATCTCGAAGGCGACCTCTGCCTGCCGGAACGAGCCAGCCAGGCCGGGCGTCAGGAGACGGAATTCGTAGTTCACGATCGCCAGGCGAAGCCGTTCATGGTCCGTTCCGGCGTCGACGTGATCGACCGCGATGTTGGACGGCTGAAGGCCGAGGACCGGGGTTCGATTCCGGTCTCCGCCGAAGAGCAGCCGATCGCGAACCCGATCGATCTCCACCGGGCGGACGGCCGCCCAGCGCGCCGTGGAGCGGACGTGCTCGGCCAGCGCCTGATGCAGGTAGACCACCTGAACGAAATCGACGGTCGCGACGAGCAGGACCAGAATCACGACCGTGGCCAATGTGGACTCAATCAGCGTTTGGCCTCTGCGATTCATGGCAGGCACCCATTGGGCGCATAGCGGCCGGCAAATCGAGCGGCGGCCGAGGGCGTCCCGTTCAAGCGATAGGTGCTGAAAACGGACTCGAGCGAATACCCGCGAATCGCTACCTGTACCATCAGGGGCACACCCTTGGGATCCGTCTGGTAGTCGACCGCGACATGCTCCGCCTGGAGTCCGGGAATGGCCGGGCGGGACTTGGCGCTTGCGTCCGGCTCTCCGTACACGACCAGGTTGCGAATCCGCTGCTTAGCCTTGTCAAGACACGCAGCCGTGCGGTTCGGATACTCTTCGCGCGAGGCATAGCGCGCTCCGTTGCGCACCGCCCGCTGCAAGTCCGCATAGACCGAGTACGCGTGCCCAAACTGAAAGCCGCCGGAGGTCAGCAGAACAATGACGATCATCGAGAGGGCCAGTTCAATCAGAACGCTGCCCCTCCGGGAACGTCTCATCGCAGCAGCCTCGCGATGGCCACTTCCTGGCTTCGGTCCGTATTGCCCGCATACTCGGCACAGAGGGGCGTCGACGGGTTTCCGCCTTCTTCGACCGGGGCCAGGAACACGGTCGCGAAGCCCACGACCCGCAGTTGCTGTTTCGGGTCGGCAACGGCCACCACGCCTATGCGGCGTCCATTGCCAGGCCTGCGGCGGTAGTCGCCGTACGTCTCTGCGCTCGAATTGGTGTCCTGCTGGATTCTGGCTCGCAAGGCGTCTGCCTGGAGGCGAATGTCACCTCCGGTCATCTCCACCGGCCGGCCGATGGCCACGGGCACGAACACGCGGTCGTCTTCGATGGCTTCCCGAATCCCGTCCGGCGTCGCGAGTTGCGTGTATCCGGTGCCGGCCGTCGATACCGACCTCGCATTCGCCACCCACTGCTGTTCCTGATCCGCTTCGCAGGGCTTGGACAGCCCGGCATCGGCGGCGGGCCAGCGTAGAGTGACCCGATCACCAGGCCTGAACCCGAACTCGCTATCGGTGGCATCGTGCGCCAAAACCGCAAACGGCAGCATCCGCCCGCTCTCGGAGGCGTAGGCCTGGCGAGTGGTCTGGACAGCCACCGCCTGGGCCCGGATGGAGGCCGTTTTGTTGGGAATCACGGCGGGCAGAAAAAAGAGCTCGACCTTATCGAGTTCGGCGGTCACCCGTAGGAACTTCACCGGGACGGCCGAGCGTGGCTGCTGCTCCCAGTTCCGGTCATCGCCACTGAACTCCACCCGAACCGTCTCGGACGGGGTTTGCTGGAGGGACCAGCGCATGGGATAGCCCTTCACCCGTTCGCGCGCCCGTTCGAGACCTTCGATCGTTCCGTCCAACTCCTGAACCGCCGCCAGGGCCGTCAGGTCGCTGAACGTCTGGGCCTCCGCTTTGACGACATAAAGGTGGCCCAGATCAATCGCCAGGCCCATCACGCCGACCAGCGCCAGCATGCTGACTGCGAGCGTAATGAGGACAAACCCGGACTCGGCTCTCGACCGCACGGGGATAACATCGGCGGAACGGGGCTGCGACTTGAGGATCTAAGGGCAAAAGAGCCCCACCCAGGTGAAGCCCTGCTTCCAGCCGGCAGATCAGGACGGCCGGATCTTGCGATTTAACGATAGTTCGTTCAATCACTTGAGG
>JBJXGR010000465.1:0-9546 GCA_046160045.1 Bryobacteraceae bacterium | reverse complement strand
GCCGCTGAGGCGGTTCTTCATTGCATCGCTCCTCATCGGCGCGGCGGCCGGTCCCTTGGGTACCCTCCTCGTTGTTTGAGCCTGCCGCGCGTCCCTCCGCGGCCAGCAGCAGCGCCGTCGCCAGCGCTGCGATCCTGGGTTGCCGGTGCATCCTGAAGGTAGCCATCTCGTGTCCTCCGCTGCGAGGGAGGAAGGCAAGGGGGTCGCCACAGGTCCGATCGTTGAAAAGCAAGCAGTTACGAATCGAGGACGCGTGTCAGGCACGACACTCTGTGTCAGCGCGGGGACGACACTTGGGTGGGGAAGGCATCTGCTTGCGGGAACCATTGTGAACGGAAAGCGAGGGCGTCTGGGAACAACTGAGGCCGGGCTCGGCCGGATCGTTAACTTTCAGTGCTTCAGCAGGATGCAAGCAGGAAGAGGCAGTCGTGGAACTTACGCTGAGAAGGACAATTGGAGCATCCGGACGGCCCGTGCCGGCTACTCAAGGCTGAGAAAAGGTGGAAACGCGTTGGACGTCCCCGGGGCGTCCCGGGGCGTCCGCAATCTCTGTTTATGGCCGGCCAGAAAAGAGCATCGTCGTCCGTTATTTGTCGTGTGCTTCGACAAAGGCGTTGAGGACCCCCTTCAGAGCATGAAATCTTTGCTGCACGCTGCTGTATCGCGTCAGCGGTTGCTTCATCGCAGGCGGAACTAGACAACGGCATACGTTTCGTGGCAGGTTGGGAACCAGTTCTATTTGGTTTCGCCACGAAGGCTGCCGAACTCGGAACCCTGCCGCTTCCAACGGCAGGGTTTCCTCGCTTCACGCCTCAGTTGACACAATAACTTCCTTCAGCTCGCTTGATGATGATGGGGCGGATGACTGCGCCTGCGGCGCGGATGATGTCGCCACGGCGGCCGGAAACTCAGAAAACTACGTTTTCAGATGATCGCTGACAGTTACCGCCGAATAAGGCGAGGGAGTTTGTTTTTCACCGCTTCGCGGGCCTTGTCGAGTCTGGAATTGTGCGGATCCGTGGATTGAGGAGACGAGTTGGCGGCCGGCTGAGGACCGGTTGCCGCTGAACGCGTCTGGATCTGGGTCGTGGAGCCGGTTCCGAGACCGAACATAGTCAGTCCACCGGCCGGGGGACTAATGTGGAGGGATTGCACTTCGATCCCGACAACCGCCAATAACTCGAGGGTGCCGTCTGACGAGAATTTCCAGGTTCCGGGCTGACGGCGGAACAAGGCGTCAGCGGTAGCGGCCCGCTTTCCGTCGAGATAAATCACCCACTGGCTCTTGTATTGACCCAACTGACCCAACTGATTCTCCTGACAGGCATAGGCAAAGTGCTTTGCGTCGGGGCTGAACAGGGGCATTGAGGGGAACCGACAGGCAGGTCCAACTATGCCGTCCACAATGACTTTGTCCGCAGCGGCCAGCGCGAAGTGGGCACCATCAGCGCTCCAGCGGATTTGCATGGTAGGGAGATCGGGCGTGCGAAAGCCATTCAATTGAGGGCTTGGCAAGGGGAACGTCTTGCCGGCTGCGAAGAGTACCGGCTTGCCCTGCAAGTCTATCCCCGGATATGCCGCAGCGGTTCCATCCGGCGTGAAGGCCAGTTCATTCAAATTCGCGTTCGTTAACGCAGGACCAGCCTTGCCGTTCAAAGCAACCCGAACGATGCTGTCGTCGCCTTTCGTCCGATAGGCAAATGCCGGTCCGCTCGTGCCGGAGCGGACGGAGACTCCATTAGACAACCCGGCGCCGGGATGCTCCTGCCCATCCACCAAAAGGTACGTGAACGCGTCGAAGGCAACACTTTTGGAATCCGGACTGAAATAAATTGCATTTCTCGTGTCGAAAAGTGGATAGTCGCGGCTCTCTCTGCCGTCGATCACGAAGATGGCGCGGCGGCCCGACCCCGGTAAATTTTTTTGGCCAACGTAGGCATGCCGAGCACCATCGGGGCTGAGCTTCAGTTCCTCGATGGCCTCGAATTCGGGCCCCGCTTTGCCGTCGACAAACACACGGGGGCCGCCGCTTGGATTCGGGCCGTCGAGCGTCGGAACTCCGACATAGGCGGTGTTGCGGCCATCGGCACTAAGCTGCAGGGCCGAAACTTCCCGAAACCGTTGGGAAGACGGACTGCCATCGACGACGACCCGCCAGCCTTCACTGAGCAGGCCCCTCTGCAGGCTTTCCGCTGCAAAGGCAGAATGCCGGCCGTCGAAGGATAACTGGAGGCTATGGATGTTCTGATAGACAGGGGAGGACTTGCCATCAACCATGGCGATTGCGCCGTCTTTTGAAACTGCGTACGGGCTCCTATAGGCAACATAGGCTAAGTGCTTGCCATCGCCGCTGAAGGTGAGTTGCTTCACGAATCCATATGGACCTTCGGTGACGCCGTCCACCACAACCCACGTCTTGGCCTTCTGCGGATTTGAGACGATCATCGCGTATCGGCTGCCGTCCCCAGAGAACCGGAAGCTTCCTGCGAACTGGAGAGAGTTCGGATCGATTGCCACGGGCTTGTTGTCGACGACGAGCACGACGCGCGTACCATCTCTTGCCAGGTAAGCCAAGCGGTCGCCCCGCGGGCTGAAGATCAGGCGCGTTCGCTTGGTCAGATCCCTGTTTTCGTTATCGAACGCGCCGAACGCGCCGATCTCGTCCCACTGTTGGCTCTCCACGCCGTCAAGGTCGATAAGCTGACGACTACCGGCGTATCGAACTCTAGCCAGGTGACGCCCGTCGTCACTGACGGCTGCCTCGGAAAAAGGGCTATCGCCCTGGATCGCGCCAACAGCGGATCGAGTGATTTGTCCCAGAATCCGCTTTTCGACAGACAATTCCGCTTGAGCAGGCAGGATCAGGAGAATCAGAAACAGGTCAGTTCTCATCGTGCTTGTCCTTTTCCACGGATTCCGTCACTTGGAGTGGCATTCGCTCAAAGCCCGGCCCGCGTCGATGCCGCCGGCGACCTTGTCCCGGACGCATCCGCAGTATGCCGCTGTACTCTTTCCCGGAGGCAATTTGATCAGGCCGGTTCCTACCGTATCGAGGCAGTCGTTTTCGGCCTGTTTGGCGATGACTCCATGGTCGGTGCAGGATGCGGAGAGGTCCAGGTAGACGCTACCAAAGAACTGGTCGAGATTCGCTATCTGGCCTCTGGTTTTCGCGGCATTGGGTGCTGGCAAAGGGTAGATTCTCTGAGCTTCCACCGTTGTGAGCTGCTCGAAGCCTAGTCGCTGCCTGCTACAGGTTTCGGGGTCGTTTTTGCATGCGATTTGCTGTTCCCTGTCCGCATGCCGAATCTCCTGGCTCAGGCGGCGCAGCCGGAAACCCGGGTAGCGGTTGACTATGCAATCGCAACCGAGACTAGGATTGCTCCTCTGATTCGCCAAGCAGTCCTTCCGAAGCTCTTCCTGCTGCCGCTTGACGATTTCGGGGTCGATGGCCAAATTGGGCCAGAGTTCCTCCTGCTTCTCCGCGCCTACCGAGGTACTCCCCGTGACCGGCCCCCGGACGGGCGGCGAAGTACGGCCGGCCGAGGTCGCGCCGGACTCCTTTCTCACCGCGTCTCTCATCTGATCCTTCGTGGACTTCCAGATGCCCCGTAACTGAGCGTTGGCCGCAGTCACAGTCAGGATGAGTCCGAGCAATGCCTGTTTTCGCACCAGTTCTCCTCCAGCGTCGTGGTTTTACAAGGCTCAAGCGCTATGGTTTTTGCACGTGGCAGCAAACGGGACTTCACGCAACCTGGACATGACTCGATCCCGATCAGAGTTCCGGGTTCACTCCATCGCGTTTCCTCTTGAAGAGGACCAGGCCCAGGGCTATACACCCCACGAATACGCTGAGCGCAGGCTCGGGTACGGCCGCCAGATTCGCCTCATCCAGCTGATAAGTAAAGCCGCTTTCGCTGGACACGGTCAGGCCCGGTACCGGTTGTCCGTTCGAGTCCGTCACCAGGAGCGAAAGCAAGTTCAGCGTCGAACCAAAATGTGCCCCCGCCGATCCGGTGACAGTGAAGGTTGGGAACTGGATCTCTTGCTGTGGCGTCAGGGTGGCAACGCCCGTATTCGCGATCAGGTCCGTGAGCAGCCTCACCGTGTTGCCCGACGCTATGACTACCAGCGATGCCGCGAATGGGAATCCTGTCTCGCTGTCTTCGATCTCGGTGAAAGCAGTACTGGAGCAGGTGCCTCCCAACTCAGGAGGGCAAATGTGATTCACGATCGAAAGCGACGACTGGATCCACGGCGTCGTGGAGCTGAACGATCCGTTCAGGGTGTACCGGAGGTTCATGAAGTAGGTCGACGGCAGTGTGCCGACGAAAGTCAAGGTGTCGGAGGAGGAGGCGTCGACGTGTGCTTCCGCGAATGCTCCTATCTCCTCCGTTCCTGCGGTTGGACGGAAGTTAGAAACAATGACGTCGGTGTTCACACCGAGGGAACCGTATCCCACATTGGCACTGATGGATCCAGAGAACGCTCCCGAGAACTGCCCGACCTGAACCGGAGTGGAGAGCGAGTCCGACCCGCTTCCGCTCTGGTCCCGAATGCTACAAGGACTGTCGTGTCCCGGACATATCTGGCTGGCGAAGCCGACCCAACTGGCAACCGCAGCCACTGGGGCAAAGAGGAGCCATAACAACATAGAAAGTCGAGTACTCATAGCAGGATAGTCTTTTGCAGAATCCGATGGATTCATCTGGTGTCCACATCCAGAGATCGATCTGCCGAACGGCCGCGGGTCATCGAGATTAAGGTCAACAATACTAGTTGCGACGATTCCGGACAAATCTGCGAAAATTGTTTCTTCGCAGATTTCGCCCACTGCATCGAATTCCAACGTGATGGCGTCAATGCCGTTCCGTCTCTGCCTGCTCTTGGCCCTTGTCGTGCGTCCCGCAATCGGCGGGGGCCTCCACCGCCCGCGCCTGTACCCGAACCCCAAGCTCACCGTCTTCGGAATCGCGGAAGATTCGCGGGGCGCGCTCTGGCTGGCCACCGACGATGGCCTCTACCGCTTCGACGGCCTCCACTACCGCAAGATCCCGGGCCTGCCTGCTGAGCGCATCAGGTTTGTTGGCGTCACGAAAGACGACGCGGTCTGGGTCGCGGGGCCTGACGGTCTTGGCCGTTACCACAGCGGATTCCGCAAAGTCATGTCGACGCCAGTCAGCTCTCTTGCCGCCCTGCCGGATCGTTTGTTGGCGATCGCGGACCAGCGCCTGTGGCATGTTGATCTCGACGGTGCGGCAACCAAGGTGTCGGATGGGACAATGACCAGGCCGCTCTCCTTCGACCGCTCAATGAACTTGTGGATCCCGTGCTCTGATCTCCATGGGGGCCTCGCCGCGTGTCGCTTCACGGTGACATCCATCCTCAGCGGCGAATATGAGAACGGCCCCTCCTTTCGCAAGCCCGTACCGGCGCACTTCGACTACGCTGTGCCGGATGCGCGGGGGCGGGTCTGGAACGCCGACGACACCACCGCGGTTCTCTACGAAGGCGGTGAGGAACTCGCGAGAGTCAATCGCCTGCCCGCCAGAGACATCGACCGTCCCGGTCCGCTGACCTTGGGCCCCACGGGGAGGCTGTGGTTTGTGGGAGAGAACGTTCACGAACTCTCTTCCGGCATCACGTTCAAGGCCCCAACGGAGGAGATCCACCGCGCGCCTACCGCGGGCCTTGAAGACAGGCAAGCCCGTTTCTGGGTAGCGATTCGCGGCAAGGGCCTCGTCGTGTGGACCCAGGATTTGTCCTGGGAGCGCTGGTTCGCCGAGGATTTCGCGCAACAGCCTGCCGTTCAGGTCTTTCGTTCCCCTGAAGGCGCGGTCCTGGCTGCCTCCCACAATACCCTTCACCGCCTGAACGGAGATCGCTGGACGGCTGCTCCGTCGGTGACTGGACGGTATTCCTACATCCTGCCGGAGCCCGGCGGGACATTCCTCGCGACCATTCGCGATGTCGGGCTCGTCCGTCTTTCCCGATCCGGTGCCATCCTCGAGCGCCCGGCGCACCCGCTGAGATCGAATGACTGGTTCCGCAAGATCCTACGGGATCCGCAAGGCCGCGTATGGGTCTCGAGCAAAGAGGGGCTCTTCGAACTGGTTGGACCCCGTGGTATGCAACGGCTACTTCCAGTCCTTCTGCCCGAGCCGCGCCGCGACGTGATCGGCGCGCTCGACCTGAAGCTCGACTCCCACGGACTCCTTTGGACCGGCGATGGCAGAGGACTTCTCCGGCTCGACGGAAGCGGACAGTGGATCCGAATCCCGACCGATCGTCCGGTCGATCCCATCCGCTCCTTCGCCTTCGGCGGGGACGGCAACGGCGACGAAATCTGGGTTGCCTTTCGCCGCCGGGGCAGTTACTCCCGCCTGCGGCGGGCCGGGGAGCAATGGCGGGTCACCGACTTTCCAGCCCAGGAAGGATACGGCTCGGATGACACTCGTTTCTTTGAGCGCGACTCGCGTGGCTGGATCTGGCGCGGCACCTCGGAGGGAGTCTATGTATCCGATGGCCGCGGCACGAAACCCCATGAGTGGCTGCATCTTAGCCGCCTTAGCGGGCTCTCGGCCGATGACCTCGACGATTACGGTTTCTTCGAAGACCGGGACGGTTCCGTGTGGCTGGCGGGAGAGGAAGGCGTCTCTCACATCCGGCCCGATCCATCGTGGTTCTCGACGCCCGGCGGCGCGCCAGCTCCGCGCATCACGGGCATGGAAATCGATGGCGTCGAGTTTCTGCATCCGGAGCGCACTCCGGAAGTGCATGCCAGGAAGTCTCTGCGCATCGACATTGGCTCGCCGCTCGTGCCGTCTTTCCGAGACTATCCCTTCCTGTACCGGCTCGCCTCCAACCATGCCCAGGATGCACGCTTTTTGCCCTCGGCGGGTTCTTTGGAGTTTCACGACCTGCCTTTGGGCACGTACACACTCTCGGTTGCATACAACGGCAGTGGCGGAGCCGTCCTGACCTACACATTTCAGATGGGCGCACGCACGGTTTGGCCCTGGATTGGATTGGGCGCTGTTGTTACCGCGGCGCTCGGGTGGCTTTTCCGCAATTCGATTCCGGCCGCAAAGGCTGTTTACTGGACGTCCAAATTCTGGTTCCTCTTTCGGCGGCGGGTTAGACACCATCCCGGCTCGCAACCGGCTGCCACCTCCGCGGGGCAAACGCTCGCTGGCCGATACCTTCTCAAAGAGGCCATCTCCCAAAGCGAGTTCTCCGTCGTTTACGATGCATGGGATACGCGGGTGCACTGCCGGGTCGCGGTGAAAGTGTTCCGGTCCAGGCCGAAACACGAAGGCTGGGCGAGAGAAAGATTCGCGACCGAGATTGCCGCTCTGCAATCCATCAGGCACCGCGGGATCGTTCCCATCGCCGACTGGTGGATCAACCCAACCGGAGAGCCGTGCATCGCCATGCCGTTCCTCGAAGGACCCACGTTGCGCGCAGTTCTCCTTGCCGGTCCTCTCCCGGCACAGCGTACAGCCCGCATTCTGCGCCAGCTTGGCGAGGCGCTTGACGAAGTCCACGGCCGCGGGATTGTTCACCGCGACCTGAAGCCGGAGAACATCATTGTCTCGGAGGCGGGAACCTCCCATGAGCAAGCCGTCTTGCTGGATTTCGGCGCGGCCGGATTCCGCGCCGCCGAGCATGCCCTCGCGGCCACGACTTCCCTGGCCGGGTCCTTCCACTACCTCGCGCCGGAACGCCTCTCCGGCCACTATGCGCCCGCCAGCGACATCTATTCCCTGGGGGTGATTGCCCTGGAGGCGCTCTCAGGAAAACGCCTCTTTGACCTGCACACCCCGTATTCCAGTTCTTCTTTCACGGAGGCGGTGGCCGGTGCGCTCCGGCCACAGTTCGACGATTCTACCGCGCGCAGCGTCGCAGGGCTTTTGAAACCCTGCTTCGACCCCAATCCAGGCGGACGACCGCCGGATGTGGCGCAGTGGACTGAAACCCTCGCTTCGTTGCTGGATCAACGCCTCTTGCCCAACTGATCCGCCATCCACTTCAACCCGAACTCGCAATCCTCCCGTACGCGTGAGGGTGTCCGGTCCAGGCAGACACTCGTTTCTTCAAGGGTCTTTCCTTCGACACAACGAAGCCAGATCACCTGCGCGGCGACAGCATCGAGTCTGCTTAGCCGCTCCCATGTGATTTTCAGCGCCAGCGCCAGGTCGGTATGGAGATTCGGCTGACGGATCGCCAGTAGATGCTCCGGCAGCGAGCCCGTGTCGATTCGAACCCACGCGCCGCGTACCCGGGCGTGATCGATGAGCACCTGCCGCATCGCCCGGGCGGACAGATGGTAGAAATGCTCCTCACTCTCCAGGCGCCGCCGCATGCGCCGGAGCTTGAGAAAGCATTCGTTCACCAGTGCCGTAGGCTGCAGCGTGTGACCGGCACGCTCCCGGGAGAGGAGCTTTTCCGCGATCGAGCGCAAGCGACCGAAGGCCTTCCGGTACACGCTCTCCATCGCACCGGCGTCGCCGTCCGCGATTCCCTGCAGGCACAAAGCGACCGACTCTTCTCCGGCTGCCATCCCTGGAGTCTACCATCGTGGGCCGTCAACGGTCGTGCGAGCCATGTTCGCTCAGTTCACGCGGGTTTTGGGTTCCAGGTGGTTCCCTGGCCGAATGCATTTCGCGGTGGTGCACTTGTGGGAAACCTTGGGGAAAACTTCGGACGTCCACAACGCGTTTCTGTATTTTCCCTGAGAACTTTCGTCGCTACACCCACCACTTCAACAGAATGCCCCGCATTCCCGGAGCTGTGCTGCCCGAAGTCGCACACCACCTCACCCACCGCGTGCGCCAACCGCGAGCCCATCTTCATCGAGGACTTTGATCGCCACGTCTACCTCGATCTTGTAGCCAAGCAAGCTAAACGCTTTCAGGTCCCCCTGTTCGGTCATCGCTTGATGTCGAATCATGTGCATTGGATCGCCGTCCCGGAAGAAGTCGATTCGCTGGCCAAAGCGTTCGGCGAAGCCCACGGCCGATATGCGCAGTACGCCAACGCCCGGCTCGGCCGTCGCGGCCACTTCTGGCAGGACCGGTTCTTCTCCTGCGGATTGGATGCGGGACACCGTTGGGTGGCCCTGCGTTATGTGGAGCGGAACCCGGTGCGGGCTCGGCTGGTCGAGTCGGCAGACCAATGGCCGTGGTCCAGCGCGGCCGTCCACGTTGGGCAGCAGCGAGTGCCGTCTTGGATGTCGGTGGAGGAGTGGGCGAAGTGGTTTACACCCGCCGAGTGGCAGGTGTGGCTCGAAGCGGACGGCCTGGCGGAGGCGGAACAGAGACTGCGCAGCGGGACGGCGATCGGCCGGCCGGTAGGTGACGAAGGCTTCGTGCTGGAGGCGGAGACGGCATTAGGGCGGCGACTTCACCCGGAGAAAGGCTGTCGCCCGCGGAAGGAAGGCATCGTCAGCAAAGCGGCGACGGCGACCTCGGGTCAGCAAGTCCTGTGGGCTGGGAGCTAGAGTAGAACAAGGTAGAAACGCATTGGACGTCCCCAGGTTTCCCTACT
>JBJXGR010000464.1:0-56410 GCA_046160045.1 Bryobacteraceae bacterium | reverse complement strand
GAGAGGTTGGCGCTGGCTTCCGACAGAGTCACGACGGCGCCGCCCGCAGGCGCCGGCTGTGACAAAGTCACGGTGCATGTGCTGGAACCCGGCGTGGCGATAGTGGCTGGAGTACAACTGAGTCCGGATAACGAAGCCGTCGGGGCCAGAGTGACCGTGGTGTTCCGGGATCCCCCATTGGCCGTCACCGTCACCGTGGCATTGGAAGAAACAGTAATGGCACCCGCCGTGGCGGAGAAGTTGGCTGCGGTCGTGTTGGCGGCCACCGTTACCGAAACCGGCACGGTCAGCAGGGCCGAGCTCGACGATAGGGCAACGGCCAATCCACCGGCGGGCGCCACCTTGGATAAGGTCACCGTGCAGGTGGAGATGGCTCCGCTGGTAAGGGTGGACGGCGCACAGGTGACGGAAGCCGGGACGGCGGGCGCCACCAGGGTCAGGTTTGCGTTCTGGGAGCTTCCATTCAGGCTGGCTGTTACCTGGGCCACCGCGTCAGCAGCCACCTGAGTGGCAGTTGCGGCGAACGTATTGGATGTGGAGCCCGCAGCTACAGTCACCGAGGCTGGTACCGAGAGGTTGGGGCTGTTTTCAGACAAGGTCACGAGCGAACCGCCGGCTGGTGCGGGCAGGTTGAGCGTCACCGTGCAGGTGCTGGAGCCCGGAGTCGGAATCGAAGGCGGCGAACAACTCAGCGTTGCCACCTGGACGGGAGTCGGCTGAACGATCGTAACGGTGTTGCCGGAGGCCGATGCCGCAATCCCCGTACCGTCACCGGCGGCCGCCACCGGGTTGTTCATTTGGACCACTGCGGAAGTGGCCAGCGTCGATGGCGAGATTGTAAAGGTCGCCTGGGCGACGATGCCATTCGCCATACCGGTGGTATTGATTCCAAAGACGATGCAGTTTGTCGTCCCGGGAGTTCCCGGCGCGCAACTGACGCTCTTGCCGGCGTTGGTGGCCGACGGCCCAGCGACTACGCTGACGCCGGTGAAAACCGACGTCGAATAGGAGAAGGCCCACTGCAGGGAAGCTGGCTGCGTCCCGGCAGAACTGAGCGAGACACTCAACGAAACTGAACTGCCAGGCGTCCCGCTCCCAGATGATAAGCTCAGTGACACCTGAGCATGAGCTGCGGTGGTGGTGCACAGGATCGCAATAACACCGAGGGGTATGAAACGCACGGCGCTGACTCCCTTGCCGAAAAAGTGCGGCATTTATTGAGTTCTGGCCCCCCCCTTGTGGTTCGTCCCACTGGCATTTTGGACATGGATGCCCAAAACACGGGGGTATGACTGAGTCCCGCGTCTCCATGTGAGGGCGAACCTAGGACTTTTGGACTGGGAAGTACCAGTACATCGACCTAGCAACCTTAGTACCAAACGGCTAAAGTAGTGTAGGGACTGTGCCCAAAAAGTTGAAAACAAGACCTTAACTTGTTCTAAAGAGCAGCTTAGCCCATCGTGGGCACTGGCCCTGTTGAGTAAAAAGACCCCGACGCCTAGAACTTGATGGTGTAAATGCTACCCGTCCGGCAGTTGGCATTGCCACAGGTCCGGGGTATCATTGCTTGTGCTGCCGGGTCTGTCTGGCACAGAGCGTGAGGTTGGAGGGCGGCTGGTTGTGTGCCTGACATGTCCCAAATCACCCTTTGCCAATCCCGCAGCACGCGGTGCCGAAGGTGTTTTGGGGGAGACCTTAGGGTTGAACCTAGTACAACGTTTCACGAAAACATAATCTGATCAATCTTGTGCGAGCGCGTCGAAATTCTTCCAGCGATGGACGACGGGGGCCGCATTGATTTCCTCGATGCCTTTGAGGATTCGAGCTTTCAGTTCATCGAGCGATTGGACTCGGATGTGGCGCAGAAAGCTCCGCGCCATCTTTCCGAACAAAGTCTCGACGATGTTCAGCCATGAGCCATGTTTCGGCGTGAGGACGTACTGGAAGCGGTTGGGGTGCCTCGATAGGTATGCGTAGGTCTCTTTCGAGATGTGCGCGGAGTGATTGTCCAGGATGATTCTGAGGGTGCATTCAGGCGGATACTTCGCGTCGAGATCGCTCAGCAGGCTGATGAATTCGACACTGCGGTGGCGGTCCTCTACACGCGCCGTGACATGACCATCCTGGAGATCCAGCGCTGCCAGTATGGAGCAGGTACCGAATCTCTCGTATTCATGATCGCGGCCGATTTTGGGATGCTTGCCTGGTACGGGCGGCAGATCGGGTGCGGTATTGCCAATGGCCTGCACTCCAGGTTTCTCGTCCACCGAGATCGTGATCACGGTGGAAGCCGTTTCGCCAGTTGCTCGTTTTGCATTCTGCAGCGCCACATCCTGATAGACCATCAGGACCCGGCGCATTTTCGCGTCAAATTCAGGATCACGCCGCTCCAGGTAGTACTTCACCTTTTCCGGATGCAGTGGTTGTTCCGCCAGGATTCGATGCACGGTCGCCTTGGCTGCCCGCGACAGCGATGGGAAACCGGCCTCCACGGCATGCTCGCGGATGTGACGCGCTAGCGCTTGCCGACTCCAAACTTCAGCCGCATAGCCCAGATCCTTCGGTTTCGAGCACGCCACATGTACCACCCACGCTTTGGCATCTTCGCCGATTGATGGTTCCTTGGGACGGTGGTAACTGTCTTTCAACGCCGCCATCGGACCCACTGCCAGGGCCTTAGCCACCCATTTTGAAACGCTCAAGCGCGTCATCCCGAGACGCCTACCAATGCCGGTCACGCTCTCTCCCCCGTAATATCCCAGAATGATGGCGGCGCGTTGCGCCTCCCGATGCGGCAACGTGCGCGACCGCGACAACTTCTCCAACTCCGCCCGATCTTCATCGGACAGAACCAGTTTGGACCGCCTAGATTTACCTGCCATGCCTAAGCATACCAGGAAACAACTCCATGCGATTATGTTTTACTGAAACGATATACTAGCCACCGTTTCCAACCTTCGGACACGAGGTGCTCGGGAATGCCAAGCGCTACCGAAGCGTTTGGGTAGTGTGGCGAGCTTTTGGGATTAGTTGCCATAAAGCCGTTCGCCGGATCCTGCAATATCTCCTGCAAGCTACTCTAAAATAAGGGCAACAAGTTTTTGGCATTCGTCGTGCACCTCGCCAGAATAGCTACTGATGACCGACACCAACCCTGAGCTCATGATTCCCCCCGAGCCCGATTCCACCCTACCGCTTCTCAGCGTGGTGCGGATGGTGTGGAAACAGGCAGGCGTGATCGCGCTAGTGACGGTGGCCCTCTCGGTTGTCATCATTTTGGGAGTGTACCGGCTCCCTTTGGTATACCGGGCTGAAGTTACCCTCCTCGCTGATTCCCAGAAGATCCCTGAGAAGTTCGTCAGCTCGACCGTCGAGTCCGCACTCCAGGACCGGGTTGCCTCCCTGAGCCAGCAAATCCTCAGTAGTACCCGGCTGGTTCGGATCATTGAGGAACATAACCTCTATTCGAAAGAGCGAGCCAGGTTGACCCGTGAGGAACTCGTCGATCGAATGCGCGGTGACATTGATATCACTGTAGAAAAAGGGTTCTCGGGGAACAAAGCGAGTGCCTTCCGAGTAGCCTACCAAGGCAGCGATCCGCGAACCGTAGCTACGGTGGCAAACCAAGTGGGGACGCTCTTTGTCGAAGAGAATTTCAGGAGCAGGGAAGTCCAGGCTGCGGGAACCACGGACTTTCTCCGGAGTCAACTGGCCGAGGCGAAGAAAAGCCTCGATGAACAGGAGGCCCGGGTCAGCGCCTATAAGCTCCGAAACAACGGGCAGTTGCCCCAGCAGGAGCAAGCTCTCATGGCGAGCTTGAACCAACTTCGGGTTCAACTACAAGGGCACCAGGATGCAATCAGCCGGGCATACCAGAACAGGGTGACTCTCCAAAACGCTCAGGAGGCGGTAGTGGCGACCCAGGAGACACTGTCGCGAATGGAGGAATCAAGCGCCCGTGCCGCGGCGGCGGCTGCGGATGCGGTGGTGCGTCCAGTGGCGGGTGTCTATGTTCCCAGGCCTTCGGCCGCCATGGAGGCAGAACTGGCAATCATGCGCCAACGCCTCCGCGAGGCGCACCCGGACCTTCGCGCGATGGAGGACCGGATCGTAGCGCAGAAGGCACTCGAACGGAAGGACGAGGAGGCCCGAAAGCGACTCCTACAGCAGGAGGCAGAACGAGAGACCGAGGAGTGGAAGAGTGCTCAGAAATCAACCAGACCTGCATCGCCGCCCCGCCGGCCTGAGAGCACCCCTGAGCAGCGCCAGAAAGTGAAGGCCTTGCAGGCCCAGTTGGCCGAATTGCAGAAGGAGATTGACAGCCGTCAGCAAGATGCCTCCCGGACGGCGCTCGAGATTTCATCGGTCGAGGCCCGGCTTCAAACCCTGCCAGTCCGCGAGCAGGAGATGGCGGCGCTCACTCGGGACTACGAGAACTCCAAAGCCAACTACAAGTCGCTGCTGGACAAGGCCTTCGCCGCCGAGATGGCGACCGAGATGGAGCGCCGCCAGCAGGCCGAGCGGTTCGCCATATTGGATCGGGCGCAAGTTCCCCAGAAGCCTGTGAAACCCAATCGACCGATGTTCATGGGAGTCGGATGTTTCCTGTCTTTGGCCCTTGGGCTTGCGGCGGGGATTGGCCGGGAGTTCCGCAAGCACGCGGTTCTCGGCGAGTGGGAACTCGGCTCCGACTGTGCGATCCTTGGCCGGGTACCCAAAATGGATCCGATTGGGGAAGGCTCCTTGCTGCGCGAGGGGGCATTCTGATGTACGAGGCCTACTTTGGATTGCGACGAAATCCGTTCGGTCAGACGCCCGACCCCGATCTGCTCTTCCTCACCGAGGCACATCGCGATGCGGCGGCTGGTTTGACGTACGCAATCTTGGGGTCCAAAGGGTTCTCCGTGCTGACCGGGGATGCGGGAACGGGCAAGACAACACTCCTTCGGTCCGTGATAGGACAGATGCCGGCGGAAAGGGTGCAGTTCAGCTTGGTGCTGAACCCGGCTCTATCAACGCCGGAGTTTTTCGAGACCGCGCTCGCTGATTTCGGCGTGAAAGAATTGCCCTCGAACAAAGCTGAAGCTCTTAGCTTGTTCGAGCAGTTTCTTCTGAAGGTGCATGAGGCCGGGAGCATTGCCGTGCTCGTGGTTGACGAAGCGCATCGACTGAGCATTGAACTTCTCGAAGAGATCCGCCTCCTGACGAATTTTGAGACCGAACGCTCCAAGCTGCTCCAGATTGTCCTGGCGGGGCAGGACGAGTTGAATGAGATGCTGGACCGGCATGACATGCGGCAACTGAAGCAGCGGATCTGGATACGGCTCGCCATCCGGCCTCTCCACAGTGAGGAAGTGGGCCCTTATATTCAGCACCGGTGGCGGCAGCTGAGTGACCGGGAGCCGCCCTTCGGAGATGAGACTGTCCGGCTGATTGCCGAGGCCTCAAAGGGAATCCCCAGAGTGGTCAACTCGATTTGCGACAATGCGTTGCTCGTCGCCTACGCGTTGGGCGCCACCGAGATCGCTCCGGAGCATATCAGGGAGGTAGCGCGAGATCTGCACCTGCTGAACGGCCATAAGAAACGTCCGGTTGACACGAACGGGATAATCGGTCTAGACGGTTCACAGCAACCGAAGGCTCCCCAGGAAACCGGCGATGTATATGGTCTGGCCGGTGCCACCAGCGAAGGAGTAGTGACCCGGTGGTGGAGACGCCGGATTGAGCCCCGTCCGGCGGGACAGCGATTGGGTTACTGGAGACGGGAGCCGAGGCCATGAGCAGGATCTTCGATGCTCTGAAAAAGGCCCAGGGAGAGGTCGCGGAAGTCGGTCTGCCGTTGATCGAGCGGGCGGGAAGCCCGCCTCCCTCGATGCAAGCGGCGGGCACTCCGTTGGAGGCGCCGTCCATCGCAGTCGAAGATCTTCAGAGGGAAACTGCGCACCGTTCCGCGAACACTGATCTTCGCGTTGTGACAATCCGTTCGGTGGCCATCAGGCCGCCAACCCCTGGGGTTGTCTTGCCGTTCTCGGGAGACAGCCGGGCGGGAGAGCAGTACCGGATGATCCGCAACAAGATCGTGCAACATCCCAGGAAGCCGCGGCTTTTTATGGTTTCGAGCCCAGGGGCGGGGGATGGCAAGACACTCAGCGCCATTAATATCGCCGGGGTGTTGGGTCTTCGAGAAAACGTAAAAGTGCTGCTGATCGACGCAGACTTCCGGAGGCCGAATCTCGCCCAAACGCTGGGACTCGCATCGGAGCCAGGTCTGGCGAATGTCTTGAGTGGTGATTGCGATCTGAGCGAGGCAGTTTGTGAGGTCGAGCAGCTTCCGAACTTGTGTGTGCTGCCGGCCGGGACCGGAACGAGGAATCCAGCCGAGCTTTTGGACTCCGACGGTTGGCGAGAGTTGTGCGCGGAAGCCAGGCGCGAGTTCGGGTTCGTAGTAATAGATGCTCCCCCAATCGCGACTGTTGCGGATTACGAACTGATTCAGTCAGTTTGCGACGGAGTGATCATGATCGTTCGCCCGGATCATACGGACCGGACGATTTGCACGCAGGCGTTGAAGCAGGTTCCGAAAGAGAAGATGTTGGGCGCGGTGATCAATTGCGCCGAAGATTGGTTTTTGTGGAAGACCCAGGGATCCTACTACTACGGCCGACAGCAATCGGCTAAGTAGGAGGCGCGGTTTCAAGGTTTTTTTTCAATCACTTAGATGTGATCCATGTAAGTGAAGGGGCGAAGCTATGTCCGAGTGCTTGTCTGCGTGGGATCGAGGGTTGCCAACACCGCCGCTGGTTGAAGCGGGTCCGGCCTGGTATGCGGTTCACACGCGCTCCAATTTTGAAAAGCTAATACACACCGAACTCGAGCAGCGGGGCATTGAAAGCTACTGGCCGGCATTTGATGAGGTACACCAGTGGAAAGACCGGAAGAAGCGCGTCGAGCGGGCGGTTTTTCCGGGCTATGTCTTTGTCCAGATCCTCGACAAACCGGAAACCCAAATTCAAGTGCTGCGCACAAACGGTGTCGTTCGGATCCTCGGAAACGGATCGGGGATCGAGGCGATTCCCGAAACGGAGATCGACTCCGTCCGCCGGTTGCTGGAATCGAGAAAACAGTGCTGCGCTCACCCCCTTCTTCGCGAGGGAGCGTGGGTGCGTGTGAAGCGTGGCCCTCTTCGGGATGTCGAAGGCCGATTGATCAGGTTGAAAAACGAAACTCGTCTCGTGCTAACCATCAACCTTTTGTCCCAGTCTGTATCAACCGAAGTCGACATTCGTGACGTGGAACCGATTCGCCCCGGAGAGACTCTCTAGAGCAACGGGATATTTCGGTCGCCTTTCCAACAGGAGTCCCCCCAGCATGTACCCAAATCTCAAGTTACAACTGTGGAAGTCTGGGATTCGGCAGAACCGCCTGGCCCGGATGTTGGACCTCGATGAGACGGTTTTGAGTAAAATTCTCAATGGTTTTCGCGTACCAAGTCCGGAGACGCGGGAAAGGATCGCCGCCCTGCTGAATTGCGACGAGGATTGGCTGTTCGAAAGCGTACAAATAGAGCCCGAATCAGCTCCAATTCCCCCTCGCCATGGCTGATGCTACAGCCCTGTTCCTCGCCGTCCGGGTGTTCCTTACACCGCGGTGAGGCGGGGCGACACGGCTCGCCGGCAGTCTATGCGGGGCATCGCGCCCGCGGTTTTCAAGACGAGCCGTAGTCGACCCGTAGCCGCGCTGTCGTACCGCGGAAGGCGACCGACCGTTAACGATCTGACCGTCGGTTACACCGCGACTCGGTGCTGGCAATGAGAGACTCCCGGAGAATATGCCAAGGAGTGGGATCGAAGCTCCCTTAGCGGGTAAGGGATGATCTGCGATCTCTCTTCTTATGTTTAAGTTAAAGACTATCAATCAATTGGTCGATGGCGTGCACTGATCAGCTCGACCGAGCAGGCGCAGGGACCGAACGGGCTTCCGGGGGTGGCGATCGGCGCTCGCTCGGGGCGGGACTTCGACAGGCGAACAAAGCGACAGGTGAGTGAGCTTATGTTGAACATAATGCGTGCAATGGCAGGCTCCCGATCGAACAAGGAGTCCGACTTCCCCACTCCGGAGTCATCGAGTCTCGAGGTGTTGCCGCAGGAGTCGTTCCTGAGAATGCTCCATCTGGAGCAGAAGCGGACAGAGCGCTCGCGCCGGCGGTTTGTGTTGATGCTGCTTGAATCCGCGAGTCTGCTGACAGATCACAACGAGGAGGGGGTGTTTGAAAGAATCCTCTCCGCATTGTCACAATCCACCCGGGAGACCGACATCACAGGGTGGTACGAAAACGGAGCCGTCATTGGAATCATTTTCACGGAGATTGGCGACGCCGAAGGTAAGTCCGTCGCTAGCGCTCTCCTGACCAAAGTCAGCGCTGCGCTTTCGGGGACTCTCGCAATCGAACACATCAATCAGATCTCGCTGTCCTTCCATGTGTTCCCGGAAGAGTGGCATGAACGGGGCAGCGGCCGTTCCTCGGTTGCGGCTCTGTACACAAATTCATTGAATGGTAGGGGTCCGAAGAAAGTGTCTTCGGCGTTGAAGAGATCCTTGGATATTATAGGGAGCCTGTTGGCTCTGCTCCTGCTGTCGCCCGTTCTTCTGGTGATTGCTCTCGTCGTCAAGATGACTTCAAACGGGCCGATTCTGTTCCGGCAGCGGCGTGTGGGCCAATTCGGCCAGACGTTTACCTTCTTGAAGTTCAGGTCCATGTGTTCCGGGAACAATCACGCCGTCCACGAAGAATACATAAAGAGTCTGATCCTCGGTACAAACAAGAGTGATCAGCCCCAAGGTCAGCGCCAGGTCTACAAGCTGACGAACGACGCACGGGTTACGCCGGTTGGCAAGTTCCTGCGACGGACGAGCCTCGACGAACTGCCTCAGTTCTTCAATGTCCTGAAGGGCGACATGTCCCTGGTCGGTCCGCGACCGCCGATCCCATACGAAGTGCGTCACTACGACATTTGGCACAGACGGCGTTTCCTGACGGTGAAGCCAGGGATCACCGGTCTGTGGCAGGTAAAAGGGAGAAGCCGGGTGGGCTTCGATGACATGGTGCGGATGGATCTACAGTACGCCCGCTCGTGGTCGCTGTGGCTCGATATCAAAATCCTCCTTCAAACCCCCGGCGCAGTATTTGGTGGATACGGCGCCTACTAACCTCACCTCAAGGTTCCGCGGGAAAACTTCGTTATGATTCGTTTTGGTGTCATCGGCTACGGGTATTGGGGACCGAACATTGTCCGCAACCTGAACAGCCTAGCCTCAGCAGAAGTGGTTGCAATCTGCGACAAAAAGAACGAAAGCCTGCAACGCGCAAGGCAGGCTTATCCAGGAGTTCACCTTACAACTGATTGTTCCGAACTATTGAATTCATCTGAAATCGATGCAATTGCGGTCGTTACCCCGGTTTGGACGCATTTCGAACTGGCCGAGCAGGCGCTGCGAAACGGAAAGCACCTGTTCATCGAGAAGCCGTTTACCTCGACCGGCGTCGAGGCTGAGAGATTGATTGAACTCGCGGAGAGTCGCGGGCTCACCATCATGGTCGATCACACCTTTCTGTTCACGGGCGCCGTCAGGAAAATTCACCAGCTCATCGACGACGGAACACTGGGCAGACTGTACTACTACGATTCGATGAGGGTGAACCTGGGGCTTTTTCAGCATGACGTCAATGTGCTGTGGGACCTTGCTCCTCACGACCTCTCGATCGTCGACTATCTGATCGGCAAGCAACCGGAGGCAATCGTGGCAACGGGATCCGGCCACCTCAACGGCCTGGCCGATGTCGCCTTCATGACGATCTATTTCCCGGATAACGTGATCGCCCATCTCAATGTCAACTGGTTGTCTCCGGTCAAGATCAGAACGACCTTGATCGGGGGCGAAAAGAAGATGCTGGTTTGGAACGACCTCGAAGCGGATGAGAAGATCAAGGTCTATGACCGAGGCGTCACGATCGCGGGCCAGGAGGGTGTCTATCAGGCGCTGGTCAGCTACCGATCGGGAGACATGTGGTCGCCCAAGGTCGAAGCGACCGAGGCCCTCAAGAAGGAGCTCGAGTACTTTGTCGAATGCGTCGAGACCAAGCTGCGCCCCTTCAACGACGGAATGGCCGGGCTTCGGGTGGTAAGGATGCTCGAGGCCGCAGAGGAGTCCCTCACGCGGAAAGGCGAGGTGGTCTACGCATGAGCGATCACCGGTGCATCGCGAGCGACGTCAAGCTCGGAGCGGATGTCAAACTTGCCCAGTTCGTGAATCTGTACGGCTGCGTGATCGGCGACAACACCAAGCTGGGAACCTTCGTGGAGGTTCAGAAGAACGCGAAGATCGGCAGCCGGTGCAAGATCTCGAGCCATACCTTCATCTGTGAGGGTGTCACGATCGAGGACAACGTGTTTATCGGCCACGGCGTCGTGTTCATCAACGACATGTATCCCCGGGCGACGACTCCGGGAGGAGACCTGCAAACTGAAAAGGACTGGAAAGTCGACCCTACTCTCGTGAAGAAAGGGGCATCGATTGGCTCAGGCGCCACGATTCTTGCAAACGTCACCATCGGCGAAAACGCGATTGTGGGCGCTGGCAGCGTCGTGACGCGGGACGTGCCTCCCCACACGATCGTCGCAGGGAACCCGGCGCGCGTCGTGCGGAGCATTTCCGGCATGACCGCAGGTGCGAAATGAGCGGAACAACGAACATACCGTTTTTGGATCTGGTCAGCCTGCACGCTGACTTGAAAGAGGAACTGCTCGGCGTCGTCGGCGCCGCCCTGGACACGGCCGGTTTCATCGGAGGCCCCATGGTTCAGGGGTTCGAGGCCGACTTTGCCCGATATTGCGATACCACGCACTGCGTGGGAGTCGGCAGCGGTACCGATGCACTGAGGTTCGCGCTGATCGCTGCAGGCATCGGGCCAGGGGATGCCGTCATCACGGTTCCGAATACCTTTATCGCCACAACCGAAGCGATTACGCAGGCCGGCGCTCGGCCCGTATTCGTCGACATCGACGAAGCAACCTACAATCTGGACCCAGCCAAGCTCCGGCGGTACCTCGAGGCAGATTGCGAGTTCAATCGGGAAACCCGGACTCTGGTCGACCGCAAGACGGGAACCCGCGTCGCCGCAGTGGTGCCTGTTCATCTGTACGGCCAGATGGCGGACATGGACCCAATTCTCGAACTCGCTGATCAGTACAACCTGATGGTGATTGAGGACGCTTGCCAAGCTCACGGTGCGGAGTACCTCTCGAGGAAAGAGAATCGCTGGCGGAGAGCCGGATCGATGGGCAGAGCCGCGGCGTTCAGCTTCTATCCCGGTAAGAACCTGGGCGCCTGTGGGGAAGCCGGCGCGGTCACCACGAACGATGAGGAACTGGCGCGGAAGATGCGTATGCTCCGGGATCATGGCCAAAGCCAGAAGTATTACCACCAGGTGGAAGGCTACAACGGACGTCTGGACGCCATTCAAGCCGGCATTCTGCAGGTCAAGCTGAAGCATCTGCCGGACTGGACCGCAAAGCGCCAAGCGGCGGCAGCGCGGTACGGCGAGTTGTTCGGCGCAGCCGACGGCAAGTTCACACTGCCGTTCGAACCGTCGTGGAGCCGAGCTGTCTATCACCTGTACGTGGTGAGGGTTCAGAACCGGGAAGAGTTGATGCGACAACTCGGGTCGGTAGGCATCGGAACGGGGATTCACTATCCGATTCCGCTCCACCTACAGGACGCGTACATGACATTCGGGTACAGCGAAGGAGATTTTCCGGTGACCGAGCAGGTTGCCAAGGAGATCGTGTCCCTACCAATGTATCCAAAGTTGGGGCCAAACCAACAGCAGACGATTGCCGACGCTATTGCTGAACTCGTGGCGGGCAAGGTGCAATTGACCCTTTCTCCTCCTGACTTCAGAATCGGCTTCTGCGAGACGAAATCCATTACCCCGAATGTAATATAAGATTTGTCCACACTTAGTCCCTGATGCACTTGTGGAGAGGTTGCTGTTGGAAAGGCACCGGCCAGGCTACTGGCCGCGATGGCGACAAACCATTCGGAGGGTTCGAATCCCTCCCCTCTCCGCCACATCGTTTCGGAATCAGACCGTCCTTATCGACAGCTCCCCCTTCAGACACGCCAAGTTAGTTCAATTTCAGGAGCAAAACAGGTAAACAACAAAGTATGAATGCTTGTGACCGCAACATCGTCGTTTCTGGAAGAGTGGTCCGAACTGCGCGGATCGATGGTGACGGCTACCGCTTTATCGAGGATCCCGAAACAATACTGTCGGACCTCCGAAGCTGTGGCCGTCGCATTGATCTCTTTACGTTCATACAAAAGCTGCCCGACACTTCACGGCGCTTCACTTACCCGTACGAATGGGACAATGTAGCGGCCATAGAACTAAATAGCTTTGATCATTGGTGGAACGAACTGATTGGGTTTAAGGCACGCAACAAAGCAAAGCAAGCTGAAAAGCAAGGAGTCGTCATCCGCGAGATTCCATTTAATGAACCACTAGTTCGCGGCATTTGGGAGATTTATAACGAAACTCCGATCCGCCAAGGGAGGAAGTTTCCTCACTATGGCAAGTCCCTAGAGACCGTGAGGAGCGAGGCCAGTACATTTTTAGACTGTAGCGTGTTCATCGGTGCGTTTTTTGAAGAGAAGTTGATTGGCTTTGCAAAGCTGACAATGGACGAGACTGCGACACAAGCAGGATTAATGCATATTATTGCAATGATCCAGTATCGCACAAAAGCTCCGACAAACGCCCTGGTCGCGCAATCGGTTCGCGCGTGTGCCCAAAGAAATATTCGATTTCTTGTGTATTCGAGTTTCGCCTATGGGAATAAGACGC
Source organism: Bryobacteraceae bacterium (assembly GCA_046160045.1). GTDB lineage: Bacteria > Acidobacteriota > Terriglobia > Bryobacterales > Bryobacteraceae > CAZGUX01. The sequence continues at coordinate 43,506 of JBJXGR010000464.1, read as the reverse complement.
ACGACAGTCTAAGCGATTTCAAGGAGCGCAATGGGTTTCGACGCATCGATCTGCCCCGCTATTACGTTCCCCTCAGCCCAATCGGGCAGATGGCTATCAGCCTCGGCCTCCATTTAAGCGTCCATCATCATCTGCCTGAGCCTCTCATTGCCGCATTCCGCAAGTATCGCGCCGCCTGGCACTGTCGCAGATACGGCTTGTCCCAGCAGTAGGGTCGTGTGCAAGAGCGTTAACGGAAACCTAGAGACGCCCGTCTATGCCCGGGATTGTTGGTCTAATCACCAAGCTTCCGAGGGAAGCTGCTGAGCGACAGTTGAACCAGATGCTGCAGACGATGTGTCACGAGTCGTTTTATGTCAGTGGTACATGGGTCTGCGGCGCGCAGGGTGTTTATGTGGGATGGGTGGCACGGAAAGGTTCATTTGCGGATGGGATGCCGCTGCACGACGAGCGAGGGGACAAGACGCTCATTTTTTCTGGCGAGGAATTCCCGGAACCTGGCATCCATAGGGCGCTCCGGGAGCGCGGCCATGCTGTTTCTGAGGAAGGGCCGGAGTATTTGGTGCATCGGTGTGAAGAAGAACCCGATTTTCCGAAGGGATTAAATGGCCGATTTCACGGCATAGTTTCCGACCGCGTCAGCGGAACTGCTATACTTTTCAATGATCGGTTTGGCCTGCATAGAATTTATTACCACGAAACGAGCGATGTTTTTTACTTTGCAGCAGAGGCGAAGGCGATCCTTAAAGTGCGACCGGAGTTGCGCGCCGCTGATCCCCGCGGCCTTGGAGAATTCGTGGTTTGCGGGTGCGTCTTGGAGAACCGGACTCTTTTCCGCGGCATCCATGTTTTGCCGCCAGGCTCCGCCTGGGTCTTCCAGCGCGGCGCGTTGAAGGAAAAAACGGCATATTTCGGACCAAAGGAATGGGAGCAACAAGAAGAACTCGAACCAGAGGCGTATTATATCGCTTTCCGAGACGCATTTGTGCGGAACCTACCCCGATATTTCAACGGGCGAGAGCGCGTCGGCGTGTCACTGACTGGCGGCCTCGATACGCGCATTATCATGGCCTGGCAAAAACCAGCGCCTGGATCGACACCCTGTTACACATTCGGTAGCATGTATCGGGACAACCAGGATGTGGTGTTAGGCCGTAGGGTCGCTCACATTTGTGGCCAGTCGCACCAGGTTATTACCACCGGCAACGAATTTCTCTCCCGCTTCTCTCATTACGCAGAGCGCTCGATATACCTCACGGACGCCTGCGTGGATCTCAGCCGATCACCGGACCTCTATGTACAAGAGAAAGCGCGAGAGATAGCTCCTGTTAGGATAGTAGGGACGTATGGGAGCGAGATGCTTTTGCACATGGTTATGTTCAAGGCCACTGCGCCTGCACCAGGCCTGTTTCACGCGGACGTTTCTCCGCAGATTGATTCCGCCTTTGAGACCTACTATGCGGGCCAAGAGGTTCATCCTGTTACGTTTGTCGCATTTCGGCAGTCACCGTGGAACCACTTTGGAGTGCTCAGCCTAGAGCAATCTCAGGTGGCGATTCGGTCGCCATATCTAGACAACGATGTAGTCAAGATCATATATCGGGCTCCCGCCTCGATCGCCGCAAACGAGGAAACCCGGCTGCGGCTAATCCGAGAGGGCAGTCCAGCCTTAGCGGGGCTGCGCACGGACCGGGGTATTGGCGGCCTCAACAGCATCGTCACCCGCGGTATTCTCGAGTTCCTGTTCAAAGCGGAGTACGCTTATGACTATGGTATGCCGCAGTGGGTAGCGCGGTTGGACCATTTGTTTTCGCCGCTCCGTTTGGAGCGGCTTTGGCTAGGCCGTCACAAACCCTTTCATTTTCGGGTGTGGTATCGCGATCAGTTGGCGGGCTACGTGCGCGACATACTATTCGACAGCCGCTCGCTCGCGCGGCCTTACCTCGTTCCTGAAGTAGTCCGAACCATCGTAAACGGCCACTTGAAGGGCGATCACAATTACACGATCGAGCTTCACAGGCTGCTAGCACTGGAACTCGCCCAGCGCCTCTTTCTGGATGCAAAGTGAATACTGAAACGCCAACTCGATCAAATGAGATGGTGCTGAGCGCCGTTCTACGATTTATCGAGTGGCTGGATCGCTACGGAGAGAGCTCTTACGATTTTCAGAGCTTCTACGCGAGCCGTCTCTGCCAGCGGGCCAAGGCACTGTATTACCGGCGACCTCTTTGGGGGACCGTTGCGGTGTCGCCGATGGTATTCTGCGAGGCATTCATTCCTAATGCCAGGAGGCTGTTTTGGCATCATCAGCGGTTTCCTATAGCGGATGCCCATTATGCGATGGGATTCCTTTTCCTCGGGCAAGCTCTTGGCAGAGAGCAATGTCACAAACGAGCCTTGCATTTCCTCGATGTCTTGGAACGAACACGTTGCCCGGGGTACGAAGACTATTGCTGGGGATACCCATTCAACTGGGTGACATTGCGCGGCACAATCCAGGCCGGTACCCCTCTGATCACCACCGTACCGTATGTGTACGAAGCGTTCAGACAGGCTCACCAGACAGACGGATCGGAGCGATGGCGCGAAATCATGCGGTCAATCGCCAAGCACGCCGTTCGGGACTACCGGGATTGTGAGACCTCTGCTAACGCGTCAACTTGCTCCTATACGCCTGACCCTAAGGATTCGGTTGGCGTAGTGAATGCAAACGCCTATCGAGCGTTTCTCCTTACAAGCGCAGCCGAGGATTTCGCAGAGGAAAGCTACCGAAAGGTTGCAGAGAGAAATCTGACCTTTGTTCTCGAAGCTCAAAATCCAGATGGCTCGTGGTATTACGCCAAGGACGGACAACGGGAGTTTGTCGATCATTTCCATACCTGCTTTGTACTAAAGGCTCTCGCCAAAATAGAACTTCTTACTGGCGAGCCGAAGTGCACCGCCGCAATCGAGCGCGGCGTCCAATACTACGTCGCGAGCTTGTTCGATAGACAAGGTGTACCGAAGCCATTTTCCCGTCCTCCCCGACTCATCGTGTACCGCCGAGAGCTGTACGATTACGCAGAGTGCGTCAATCTCGCTGTATTGCTCAGAGGACGGTTTCCGAGGCTTGACGAGATCCTGTCGACCGTTGTGGAGGAAGTCATAAACGTGTGGCAACGGCCGGACGGCTCTTTCAGGAGCCGTAAGCTTCACTTGGGATGGGACAACACACCGATGCATCGTTGGGCCCAAGCACAGATGTTCAGGAGCCTCTGCTTCCTTTACCAGAGCACGTTGAAAGGCCGCCGCCGGAGCACACCAGCAACGCCGCAGACTCCGTTAGACCCGCACGCAGCGTAGACTGAGCCGAGCGACGAGGCACATCGAACAGTAGGAATTCCATGAAAATTAGCGTATTCGGTTTAGGCTATGTCGGGACGGTCTCTGCAGCGTGTCTGGCACAAGATGGACACGAGGTGCTCGGCGTAGATCCGATCGCCTCGAAAGTTGACCTCATAAACGCTGGCCTATCGCCGATCATCGAGGCGAACGTCCAGGAGATTGTCGCCGAGGCGGTGCGCGCAGACCGTTTGCGCGTAACAATGGACCCAGTGAAAGCAGTCCAAGAGACCGAGCTGTCCTTGGTGTGTGTAGGAACCCCGAGTCAGATGAACGGTGACCTTGATCTGACTTATGTCAGACGGGTGTGCCAGGAGATCGGGCTTGCTCTCACGAATAATACTGCGCGCCACACGATCGTAGTCCGCAGCACGGTCCTGCCTGGCACGATGCGCGGGATTGTCATTCCGATACTGGAGGAAAAATCGAAAAAGCGTGCCGGCGTTGATTTTGGAGTGTGTAACAATCCGGAGTTTCTCCGCGAAGGATCCGCGGTAGTGGACTACAGGCTGCCCGCAAAAACCGTCATCGGCGAGGTGGATCGTGCCAGCGGCGACATGGCAGCCGCTCTGTACGCGAAGCTTGAGGCGCCCCTAGTCCGGGTAAGCCTAGAAACCGCTGAGATGGTCAAGTACATCGACAACGCGTGGCACGCGTTAAAAATCGGCTTCGCCAATGAGATCGGCAGCCTTTGCAAGTCCTTGGAGGTAGACGCTAAGCGGGCGATGGAAATGTTATGCATGGACACCAAACTCAATATCTCACCCGCCTACTTGTCGCCGGGCTTCGCCTTTGGCGGCTCCTGCCTTCCCAAAGACCTTAGAGCACTAAATTATACAGCTAAGCTTCGGGATCTTGACCTACCCATTTTAAGTTCAATCTTGCGCAGCAACGATTTACAGGTGATGCGAGGCCTGCAACTCATTATGGCGAAAGAGCATAAGCGCATCGGAATTTTGGGGTTCAGTTTTAAGGAAGGAACGGACGATCTCCGCGAGAGTCCGATGATTGAAATCATCGAACGGCTCGTCGGGAAAGGCTATGATCTACGTATCTATGACAAGAATGTGCAACTGGCAAAACTGATTGGCACTAATAAACAGTTCGTTTTCAATCGACTTCCGCACATCGCTGCGCTAATGGTTGATGACATAGAAGCGGTTCTGCGACACGGTCAAACCATCGTTATAGGCAATAAAGACCCGGAGTTCCGGACAGTATTAGAACGGCTCAGGGGCAGCCAGTGCATGGTAGATCTCGTTCGAATTGCGAACAACAAGAGCGCCGATAAATATGATTGCATCTGCTGAGGTTTGCTTCTGACGAGTTCATGAAACAAAAAGTTTTGATTATCGTGCAAAACCAGTCGGTCCCGCCCGACCCGCGGGTTGTTCAGGAGGCTCGCTCACTTCGTGCGAGCGGATACGATGTGACAGTTCTATCTGCCCGGCGCAAAGAATGGTCTCGGCGACACGAGATTGTCGATGGACTTCGGATTTACCGGCACCCAACGCCACGGGAAGCCAGCACGGCGCTCGGGTATCTATGGGAGTACAGTTGGTGCCTTTTTTGGCAGTTCGTGTACACTTGGTGGATCTTTTTACGGCACGGATTCGACGTCATTCAGGGTTGCAATCCTCCGGACAATATCGTCTTTGTGGCCCTGCCGTTCAAGCTGTTTGGTGTGAAGTATATCTTTGATCATCATGATGCGTGCCCGGAGTTGTACATAGCTAAAGGCGGACAAAACGGCATCCTTTACAAAGCGCTGCTTTGGTTCGAGAAACTAACGTATCGCTTTAGCGATATCTTAATAGTCACAAACGAGAGCTATAAAGAACTGGCAATCCAAAGAGGCAGGCGCAATGGCGATGACGTATTCATTGTTCGTAACGGCCCTAATCCCGACACCTTCATAGCAGTCCCACCCAACCCAAAACTAAAAAAAGGCGGCCAGTACCTTGTCGGATATGTTGGGTGCATGAACTACCAAGACGGATTGGATATTTTGGTGGACGTGGCCGAATATATAAAGGACATAGGAAGGACGGATGTGAAATTTATATGCGTCGGCGGCGGTGCGGAACTTCCGAGGCTGCGGAAAATGGCTGAAAACAAGGGCTTGGCGGAGACAGTCACCTTCACGGGAAGAGTTCCAGACGGACAGCTCCTGGAGGCCCTCTCTACATCCGATGTCTGCGTAAATCCTGACCGGCCCTGTGAGATGAACGACATTTCAACGATGATCAAAATCATGGAGTATATGGCCCTTGGCAAGCCGATAGTGCAGTTTGAATCGAAGGAGGGTAGATTCAGCGCCCAGGAGGCAGCACTGTATGTCGATAAAGTGAATCCGATCGCGAGCTTTGCCGGGAACATCCTATGGCTGCTGGATCGCCCGGAGGAACGCAAGAGAATGGGCGAGTTCGGCAGGAGGCGAGTAGAAAATCAACTCGCGTGGGAATACTCCGTGCCCAATTTACTTGCCGCCTATGATCGGGCTTTAAGACGGCGCAGGCGTGAAAAACAAAAAGAGGTCGGAAGGTGGTGAATACACCGGGCAGTCTAAACAAGGAAGCCACGTCCGCGAGCTTTGTAGATCGAGGCTCCGATCGGCTTGCGTACGTGCTAATTACCCCCGCCCGAAATGAAGGGCGTCTCCTTGAGATGACAATCGAGTCGGTGATTCACCAGACTGTTTTGCCCCTGAAATGGGTGATCGTCGACGATGGGTCGACTGACAACACGGGTGACATCGTGAGACGCTACCTTCGGCAGCATCCCTGGATGGAACTTGTCCAAATGCCGCTGCGGCGGCACCGTAGTTTTGCGGGAAAGGTGACTGCTTTTAACGCCGGCTATGAAAGAGTGAAAGGCTTACGGTATGAAATTCTCGGAAACTTGGACGCTGACATCTGCTTTGATACGGACTATATCGAGTTTCTGCTGAAAAAGTTCGAAGTAGATTGTGAGCTCGGCGTGGCCGGAACAGTCTTTCGAGAGGAAGGCTACAGTTCGGAAAAAGATAGTTTTGAGGGATGTAATCATGTGGCAGGCGGTTGTCAATTGTTTCGAGGCCGCTGCTTCGAGCAGGTGGGTGGGTTCATCCCAAATGAGGCTGGGGGAGTCGATTGGATTGCGGTCACGACTGCCCGTATGATGGGCTGGAAGACTAGGTCGTTTCGCGAGAAATGGTTTTTGCATAAAAGGCACCTAGGAATGGCAGAACGCAATGCGGTTACGGCGAGCTTTGTCTACGGAACAAAAGATTACTACCTAGGTGGGCATCCCGTCTGGGAAATGCTTCGAGTGACGTATCGACTGACAAAACGGCCGTATTTCGTTGGTGGACTGGCTTTGGCCCTAGGTTACGGATGGGCGATGGTGCGAAGGATCCGGAGGCCTATTTCCAACGAGCTAATGATGTTCCATCGACGAGAACAAATGCGAAAGCTGAGCGCTGTCTTGCGAGCTGTCATAACATTCCGACGCATCGATAGCTTCAACACCCTGACGGATTAGAGCCCCTGGTCGACTATGTGTGGAATTTGCGGACAATTTAACTTCGGTAGATCGGAGCCTGTCGATCGCCGAGAGATCGAAGCGATGGCCGGAACCCTAGTCCACCGAGGCCCGGACGACGAGGGGTACTATGTCACCGGACCAGTCGGGTTGGGTTTTCGGCGGCTGTCAATTATTGACCTAGCTGGCGGCCATCAGCCGATGTCTGACTATGAAGGGTTAGTGTGGGTAGTGTTCAACGGCGAAATCTACAATTTTGTTGAGCTGAGACGGGAACTGGAAGGCTACGGCCACGTGTTTCGCACCAAATCAGATACAGAGGTGATCGTCCATGGATACAAGCAGTGGGGCGATGAAGTCCTCAATCGCCTCAACGGTATGTTTGGCTTGGGCATCTGGGACGTGCAACAAAGACGGCTGTTGCTGGCCCGGGATCCGTTTGGCATCAAGCTGCTCTACTACAGGATCGATGGAGAGCGTCTGTATTTCGGTTCGGAGATGCGGGCTGTTCGTGCCACGATGCGAGATGGGACGGAAATTGATTCGACTTCATTGAGTCTTTTCCTGCGGTACCGCTATACACCCTCGCCTTACACAATCCTCAAGAACGTGCGGAAGCTCGCGCCGGGAACCAAGCTCACAATTCAAAACGGAGCTGTCGAGGTGAGCAGGTGGTACCGTTTTAAACCGGTTCCATTTGAGCGAAATAAGTCCGCCAGCGAGGCCAGGGAAGAGTTGCTGAGCCTGTACAAAAGGGCGGTGACGCGGCATCTTATCAGCGACGTCCCGGTCGGATTACTGTTGAGCGGAGGCGTGGATTCCGCGCTGTTGCTTGCCTTAATGAGTCTCAACGGGAGTTCGTGGCCCACCTACACCGTAGGATATGGGTCTGTTTTCGCGGACGATGAGTTGGCTGAGGGTGCCTACACTGCCCGGACATTGAGAGCGAAACACACGGCTGTCACAATTTCAAGATCGACCTTCGAGGAAACCCTTCCGAAGATTGTAGATTGCTTGGAAGAACCCATAGCGGCTTCCTCCATTGTTCCGATGTACTTCGTATGTGAACGAGCTCGCAAAGACGTGAAGGTTGCTCTGGTCGGACAAGGCCCTGACGAATTATTCGGTGGATATATGCGGCATTTGGGTGTGCGCTATGGAGGAATGTGGGCGCGCTTGCCGGACTGGGCACGCGGACCGATCTCGGGGGCTATCAGAGCGCTGCCCAGGAATGAGACACTCAAGCGAGGGGTCTATTCACTCGGCATAGCAGATCGCATGCGCCGCTATCAGAATGTTCTGTCACTGCGGCCAGGCGAGGAGGTCGATAACTTGTTCCATGACGGACTGCTGGATCCTTATTCCGGCGACGCCATAATGGAAAGCTGGGCGAGCATGGCAGACCTGATGTCTGACACCGACGAACTCGGAGGGCTTCAGTTCTTAGAAGTGCGATCCACGCTTCCCGACGAGCTCCTTATGTACGCGGATAAGCTCTCGATGGCCCACGGTCTTGAACTTCGTGTCCCGTTTGTGGACAAAGAAATTGTCGAGTATGCGGAACGATTGCCGGCGAACCTGAAGGTGAGAAATGGCTCCCGGAAATGGTTACATCGCCAGGTGTGCCGGAGCTTTCTCCCAGCTTCTATTCTGAAGCGCCCTAAACGCGGATTCGCCTCCAACGTGGTGGACGGCTGGTTCCGGACTGCTATCGATAGCAAAATGGTCGAGACCCTCCTCGACCCCAGCTCGCTTATCTATCAGTTCCTAAAGCCAAACACGGTGCACGAGGTTTTCGAGCAGCACGTCTCCGGCCACCAAGACAATCACAAGGTCCTGTTCAGCCTCGTGGTCCTTGAACAATGGCTTCGGGTGAACGGATCGCGCGTAGCGGTGCGGAACTGATGCCTTATCGTCTCCGTATCAAGGCGAATGGCACTGGATGTCTTCCACAGAAAACTCGATCCACGACTCGGCTATGATCGGCCCTGACGATCGGATACTGGTGACGGGGGCTGCGGGCTTCATTGGGACCCGTGTCGTGGCGCGCCTGCTGGAGCGAGGGTTCCGCAACCTGGCGTGTTTCGCTCGGCCGTCGAGCGATCTCGCCCGGCTCGAAACGATTGTTGAAGCGCAGCCCGGGCTCGCGCGAATTGATATCCTGAAGGGCAATCTCCTTTCGCGCGCTGATTGTGAAGCGGCGTGCGAGGGTGCGGCTGTAATTTTTCACTTGGCAGCAGGGACAGGCGAGAAATCCTTTCCCGACGCCTTCATGAACGCCGTCGTCACCACGCGTAACGTACTCGATGCCAGTCTCCAGTATGCCCGTCTAAGACGGTTTGTGCTCGTCAGCTCGTTCACTGTATACACGAACCGCCAGAAGTCACAGTGGCTCGACGAGTCCTGTCCCGTGGAAGTGCGTCCCGAACTGCGTGGAGACGCCTATTGCTTCGCAAAGGTTAAACAGGAGGAGCTTGTTACCGAGTATGGCAAAAACTGTGGTGTGCCCTACGTCGTAGTCAGGCCCGGCAGCGTGTATGGCCCGGGCAAGGCACAAGTCACGAGCCGGGTTGGAATTGGAACCTTCGGGATCTTCCTCCATCTTGGCGGCTCTAACACAATACCATTCACTCACGTGGACAATTGCGCGGAAGCGATTGTTCTGGCTGGTCTGGTGAAAGGAGTCGACGGTGAAATTTTTAACGTGGTCGACGACGACCTCCCCTCAAGCCGCCAGTTTTTACGTCAGTACAAGAAGAACGTAAGGCAGTTCAAATCCATCTACGTGCCGCATTTGGTCAGTCACGGGCTCTGCTACCTGTGGGAAAAATATTCGCAGCGATCAAATGGGCAATTGCCGCGGGTCTTCAACACGCAACGGTGGCGCGCCGAATGGCGAAAGACGCGTTATAGCAACGAGAAGTTAAAGGATAGGCTAGGCTGGACACCAAGAGTGTCCACCACGGAGGGATTGCGGCTATATTTTCAGAGTTTCGGTGAGGGTGGACGGTATGTTTAAGGTTGGCATCGTGGGGTGCGGGAAGATCGCTGATGCTCACATGTCGCACATCCAGGGGATGGAAGGATGCGAGATCGTCGGCGTGTGTGACCGTGAACCACTGATGGCGAAGCAGCTTTACGAGCGATATCCGGTGAAACGATATTTCACTGATGTAGCCTCACTTGTGAGCGGGGCCCAGCCGGACGTTGTCCACATTACAACGCCGCCGGGGAGCCACTTCGAACTTGCCTGTTTCTGCCTGGAGCATGGTTGTCATGTATACGTTGAGAAGCCCTTCACCCTCGATGCAAACCAGGCTCAACGATTGGTCGACTTGGCCGAGGAGAAAGGGCTCAAGCTGACGGTTGGACACAACGATCAATTTAGCCATGCTTCGCGCCGCATGAGAGCTCTGGTTGCAAGCGGCTATCTGGGTGGGCCCGCGGTACACATGGAAAGCTACTTCTGCTATGACCTACGGGACGCGAGCTATGCTCGCGCGATGCTGGGCGATCATCAGCATTGGGTCCGGAGGCTGCCGGGAAAGTTGCTGCATAACATCATTAGCCACGGTGTCGCAAGAATTGCTGAGTTCCTGACGACCGATTATCCAGAGGTGATCGCGCATGGTTTTGTGAGCCCGCTTCTCAAAAGCATCGGTGAGACGGACATCGTGGACGAGCTTCGAGTCATCATCAGTGAACGGGATCAGACGACCGCGTATTTTACCTTCTCCACTCAGATGCGGCCTTCACTTCACGAATTTCGAATCTACGGTCCAACGAATGGCCTGATTCTAGATCGCGATCACGAAATTGTGCTGGAGCTTCGTGGTGCACAATTCAAGAGTTATGCGAACTATTTCCTACCCCCCTTGCTGTTTGCCAGGCAACAACTGAGGAATCTGCTGGGGAACGCAAAATTGTTCCTCGCCAGCGAGTTTCACATGGACTCGGGCATGAAGTATTTGATCGAGTCCTTCTATCGTTCGATCCGTGAAGGTACTCCGGTGCCTATTCCCTACCGAGAAATTCTTGTTGCCGCTAGAATCATGGACTCTATCTTCAACCAGCTCCCGGTCCACCTTCCCGATGATGTCGCCGAAGGCCGGTCGCGGGCTGCTTCAGTATCTCAGATGCAGCCACCTGCCCGCGCGGCTGCCAGCTCAGTGATGGGGCGACCATCCACTGGCGCAGGGTCCAAGTCAGGGACTAGGCCTGCGAGCGCGTAAGGCTCGATAGGACTACCACAGGGACGGCGATGAGCCCCTCGTTTGCGACACTCCTTTATGCCCTGGGCGTCGCGGGTCTGTTTTACCTAAACCGGGACAGATCTGTGCGTACATCGAAAGCGCTATGGATCCCCGTTGTCTGGTTTTGGATTCTCGGATCGAGGGCAGTTTCCGTGTGGTTCGGCGGAGGATTCGACACCTCAGACGCAGCAACGCTCATGGAAGGCAGCCCTACCGACGCATTAGTCTTTCAGGTATTGCTCATCTGCGGATGGTTGGTTCTCGCTCTCAGAGGAAGCCGTCCCCTTTCGCTGATGACAAAAAATTGGCCGATTGTTTTGTATTTTCTATACTGTCTCGTGAGTGTCACGTGGTCTGACTATCCGGCCGTCGCAATCAAACGGTGGTTTAAGGCGACGGGCGACGTCGTGATGGCCTTAGTTGTGGTCACAGACCCGCAGCCGCGCGCCGCGCTGCGACGACTGTTTTCGCGTCTCGGGTTTGTCCTCCTACCCGCGTCCGTACTCTTAATCAAGTATTATCCCCATTTAGGAAAACATTTTTCTCAATGGACTGGCCAACAATGGAATGGTGGCGTAACAACAAACAAAAATCTCCTCGGCCTCACTACATATGTGTTAATGCTGGGGGCATTATGGCAGATCCTTCGACTAAGCAGAGAAGTAGCATTACAGAGTCGCTTCCGCCAACTCGTGGCCCAGTGCGCTCTACTTGTGTTCGGTGTCCGGCTCTTGTCTGACGCAGATTCAGCTACCTCCACAGCGTGCTTTATGCTTGCTGCCGGTCTAATGCTGGTGATTCGTTTGGAGCGGATGAGGAGGAGGCCGGGAGCTGTGAATGTGGTCGTTTTGACGCTTGTGCTTCTCGGGGGTCTCAGTAAGCTTACAGGGGTTGACGGTGTGGTAGTGGACGCACTAGGACGGAATCCAGATCTTACCGGCAGAGCGAGCGAAGTCTGGCCACTGCTGATCCCTATGGCGCCGAACGCACTGGGTGGCGCGGGATTTGAGAGCTTCTGGCTTGGCCCTCGTTTGCAAACAGTTTGGGATGCAATGCCTAACCTTTATGTGAATGAGGCCCATAATGGATACATAGAGGTATACCTGAATCTCGGACTGATTGGCTTAGGCCTTCTAATAGTTCTTGTGATTCATGGCTATGGCCGCGCCGTCGCCGCCTTTCGAATTGATCAAAACGTGGGTGGGATGATGGTAGCGTACGTAGTTTCGGCCATGATGTATAGCTATACCGAGGCGGGTTTTCGACTGCTCAATTATTCGTGGAGTTTTCTAGTCTTGATCATTATTGGAGCCAGCCGCATTTCAGAGGTTACCGCAGAAACGCAAGTCAATAGCGCGCTGCCTAAGTCAGCGCAAGGGTCCGCGAAGAGCGTGCAGACTTAATCCCTTGTAATCCCTTGTGGTCAATCGTTTGACGACGTTCGGTCGCGCCCTTGTGAACTTCAAAGAGTTACGCCCTCGATTGTCGGTCCTCCGCGATGCATACGGGGCCGCGGTGCATCGGTAGGAGATCGAATTGTCCAAGGAGATCTAAACGCGTGCACTAAAACTGATGTCTTTCTGACGTTAGGGGCGTTGTTGAACCCGACAACAGGTGTTCAGCGATTTTGAACGAAGGATGATCCGTGAACTTCCGGATCCGGCCTCGCGGTCGGTGGCGATGTTCAGTAAAGGGGTGGGCAACAGAGGCGGCGAGAGAAGATGCTAATCAACGGACCGGGCTCAGCCGTCAACAGCCGGAGCCCAACATGGACTGAAAACGTGAAGAAGAATAGAAACGGGGTCTGGCCTACGGGAACCGGGGCCTGCACTATTAGCGAGACCGAGTTGGTCGACACCACGACAATCGAGGAACTGTTCAGGCAGATGGCATTCCTGTGTTGTCAAGATTTAGGTGGAGGGCCAGAAGCGAATCGCCGTCCATGGGCTGAACCGGCGGTCGGTGGCCTGTCGTCTAAAATCAATTTGCCATCCAATCGATCAAAGAGGAGGAGACATGGAAGAAACTGACATGTTGGTGGATAGGAATTCTGGTTCGACCAAGGATTGGCGTGACAAATACCTTCAGAAATACTACCTTGGTGTACCGGGTACACCGAATCCGGCGGATCAGTGGCTGGATCTCGTGCGAGAACACATACCGGATCGGGCAAGAGTCCTCGAGATCGGTGGCGGACCGGTTCACTGGACGACCGGAGTTATTCGAAGCTCGGCCAGCGAAATAGTTGGATTGGATATTGACGAGGTGATCCGGAAGAATCCCTTGCTGGATCGCGCGATGGTTTACGACGGAGGAGAGTTTCCTTTGCCGAGCGCTCGCTTTGATGTGGCCATCTCCCGCTGGGTCAATGAGCATCTCAAGAGTCCTGAGCAGCATTTCAGGGAAGTTCAGCGGGTGTTGGTCCCGGGAGGACTTTATATTTTTCGTACCGTGAACCTATACCACTACAAAACCATCGTCGCCCGGCTTATTCCGAGCGTTGTTCAAGTGCCCTTGGTCAGATGGCTGGCCCAAATGAGTCGTGATGAGCACGACCCTTATCCAACTTACTATCGCGCTAATTCACGACGCAGAATTCGCGCTATCTGTAATAACAATGGCATGGAGCCGGTATTCTTCAGACTTACTGAATCGTATCCTTCTTATGGCATGGCGTCGAAAGCGTTGTTTCACATTTTTATGAGATATGAGAGGCTCGTGAATTCGTCGGAGCGCTTTGCAGGTTGGAGACATACACTGGACTGCGTTGTAAGAAAACTAGGTTAGAAAAACATATTGTACAGATGAGTGGAGAATTGTGCGGGAGTCTGCAAGAAGCGACTTCGTCAAATGTTGCAGGCCTGCGAGAATTGTTCGAGTAGAAAAGGTAGTTTGGCTAGCGGGCCGCTTGAAAAGATGTGCTCATGAGTCGATTACGCATTTTAGTGTTAGCTCCGGGGTGTGACCCAGGGGGTATAACCGGTCCTCTTGTAGGCTATTCTCACGCTGAGGCGCTCGCGCGACTTCATGATGTTACCTTGGTTACGGGTGAGGCCAGCTCAGATGCCGTGCGCGCCGCAGAGGCGCCGTTTCGCGCCGTCGAGGTGGTCAGATTGCCATGGCTTGAGTATGTCTATGCGTGGGCTCTACGCCGGATCTTCAAATTGAACTATCGGAGCCAGGTTTGGACCGCTTTCGGTGTCCCATTTTCGCTCGCCTTTGAATGGTGGGCGTGGCGGCGCATGCGCCAGAGGATTCTCCGAGGTGAGTTTGATGTGGTCCTCCGACTCTTGCCAGTAAGCACGGTCTATCCGAGTCCCTTTGCCTTCTTCCTGCGAAACGGTCCTGTCCCTTTGGTGATTGGGCCGCTCAACGGCGGTTTGCCGTGGCCGAAAGGCTTTAGCCAAGCCGATAATCAAAGGCAATGGATCTCTGGGTTTAGGAGTCTGTATCGATTTCTTCCTTTTGCCAGGTCCACCGCTCACAAGACAGCGGCGATCATCGTGGGTTCGTCCCACACCCATTCCGAGTTTGTCGCTTACGGCGACAAGCTCTTCTATGTTCCTGAAAACGGGCTCAGCCGCTCCCTGTGCTTGGATACTTCGCGCGGTTCAGGACGTGATGGCAGGCTTGAGTTGATTTTCGTAGGCGGACTCGTCCCCTACAAGGGTTGCGATCTCGCGCTGCGCGCGGCTGCCCGGCTTTTGCGAAACGATGCGGCCCGGCTCACAATAGTAGGTGATGGCCCGGAACGGAACCGCCTCGAGCAGCTCGCGAGATCGCTTGGTATCGAAGATGATGTTTGCTTCTGTGGTTGGGTTAGCCATGGGGAGGTCTTCAAGCGGTTGCAATCGGCGGATGTGATGGTGTTTCCATCGGTGCGCGAGTTCGGTGGAGCCGTTGTTTTCGAGGCTCTGTTAGCCGGTGCTGTACCCGTCGTCGCCGACTTTGGCGGACCCGGAGACGTCGTTCATCCAGGCATAGGATATAAGGTGCGCCTTACCAATGAAGAAGACGTGGTATCACAAATCGACAAAATTCTCGTTGGTCTGTCACAAGATCGGGAGCTTCTTAATCGTTTACGAGAAGAAGGCATCGTTTACGCGCAGGAACATCTGACTTGGGAGGCGAAGGCGCAGAGCACAACTCAGGTCCTGAATTGGGTCGTGGGGCGGGGTCCGAAACCACGTCTCCCGCCGCCAAAGACGCCGTTGGGGAGCTAGCGATCTGGGGGGATTGCACCGGTACACGACGATGTCCCACACTCACTCAACGACCGGCACGAGAATTGCTTCAGACGCGTCCGAAAGCAAGCTCATGGTTCCCCAAAAAAAGGGCGCTTGGTCGAGGCGCCCCCTAGAAGTGGTTTTGGATGACGTTGAATGAACGACACGACGATACGAAGAAGTCTCACCGCGAATAGTCTGTCGCGACGGTTCTACTGCGCGGCACGGCTTGCGTACCGACTCGCCTAGCGGCGGGAGGCGCGGAGAGATACTTCCTGGCAACGCCGACGCATTCAAGAGTGCGCCCTTGCTGCACTCCGGGGAGATGCAACTGTCGACCTCCGGTCGGCGGACGGCCTTCCAATCACCATGAGGCAGAACCGCAGCGATGCGGTGACCCTCGGCGAAATCTTTCTGGACGACTGTTACGTCCAAGACCAGACAGGAAGAGGATGCGCGGCGGCGCAGAAGCCGGGTTAAATGTTGCATCGGCTAACGTAGGCACCGCGTTTCAGTCAGTTTTATGAAGCTTCAGTTAACACTGCTCAAAAGATTCGTAGGCGGCGCTGGGGGGGTTGTAGTTGTTCCCTGTGCGGCGAGGAGATGCGGGTAGGTATAGGGTGTATAATACAAGGTCCAGGTGTCAGTCGCCGTACACTTGTACAGTTGCCCCTGGCCGCCGCTGCCGCTCTGATTCCAACTGCCTTGGTCGGTTACCCAGTAGCCAACGCCGGTGGTGCAGGTGGTGGGGCGGTTGGCGAGCGTGCCATGGCCCATACCGACAGTCGTAGTGCCATTGAATGGCGATGTGGAGTTTGTCTGTGCAGCCTGATTAGCGTCCTCCATATAGTAGTCCCGATTCCGAATGACCCGTCCAGTGACGGAGTAAACGAAGGCAGCCGCTGTGTTCCCATTGTTGAGTGTATTGGACCAGATGTACCCAGGAACCAGCAACTGGCCGGAGGAAGCGGCCGGGGTCGGTGGGAAGTCGCCACCATAAAGCTGGCCCAGACCGCGCCCTGGCTGGTCAATGCAGGCGGTCGCCCGCAGGATTTGAATGGAGTCACCAGGGCTGGGCGCCCAGTCACCGGGACCTCCGCCCCCGACCTTGATGACTAGTGTGTTCGAGCCATTGCTGGCGATCTCCGATCCATTGTTTTTTGTGACATCGTGGACGGAATAGGGTGCGCCTGTGGGGGCCCACCGATTGCTCGTCCAGCCAGGATTCACCCCCGAGACGGTGAGTGTCGCCGGGTTGCTCCCGCTCACGGATCCCACCGTTCCGGACCAGTAGGTTACGCCATCGTTGACGTCGTAGGGAGAAGAACCATCACAAGCTCCCCAAGGATATAGACTGGCGACGACACGATAATTCTGCATTGAAACCGCGGTGGCGACAGTCGTGCCAGGGTGGTTAATGGTGTTCCCCCAGACGAGCCCGGTTCCCCCGCGCGAGGCGACCATGTCCTGACAGACGCCGCCGCTGTAGGTACAGGTGTAAGTATTCCCGTAGAACTCGAAGGCGCGGGTCGAGCGTGGCCTGCCGCTGGACTCCGTGCCGTGCCAGCCAAACGTGAAGTTATAGCCATCGGTTACCGTGAAGCTATTGAACCGGGCCACCATGCGCCCACCACCCCAGTCCTCGTAGCTTCTGGCACTAGCTTCGTTCTCGCTGAGCCCAGCCCCGGTAAGGCTATTATTCTCCGCGAAGAGGAACTTGTTGGTGCCGAAGTCCTCCGGCTGGTTCCACGCAGTGTCACCCCAGTTTCCGGAGTTGAGATAGCCTGCATGAGCAAACTCCACCAGCTGGAGATAGCCGCCGCTGCCCGTCACCGTGTTGTGGTCGAGCACCCCGAACATATTGCCAATGGCATTGATACCGTAGGCGTAGGCGGTGCGCCCGGACCAGTTCGCGAATGTAATATTGTCCATTCGCAAATTGGGGCATCCGCCCGCCGCGCAGGTCCCGATAGCGGCCAAGCCTCCTCCGCTCCCCGATCCGGCTGTAAGTCGCATACAGGAGATCCGCGATGTCGCGTTGCCGTAAGTCGGTTCTATCTGGAAAGCTGTTGCGCCATTCAAGGTGATCGTGGTCTGGGTACAGGAAGCACTTGCCCCCGTCGCAGCTGGTGTAGAGTTTGGCGTGCCCACGCCGGTTACCGTAATACCCTTGTTTCTTATTGTGATGCCTGATGTCCAGGTACAGGAGCCCGGGGGAATGATTATCACGTCACCATTCACCGCAGTGTGGGTCGGACCGTTGATGACCGCGTTCACATCGGTCCGGTTGCAGGACGCGGCAGTGTAGGTTCCTTGCGCCCACGTGGGCGCCGCGACTGCGCTCGAAAGGAGGGCAAGGAGATGAACTCTTATGATTCTATTCATCGCTATTCTCTCTTGGCGAAAACAACTGCCTTTAGGCAATGTAGCATTGCACCTTTGCGCTTGGTGCTCCAAACTAAAGTACTAGCATAAGGGTACTGATGGTAATAGTCAATACTGCCTCAAGCGGCATCCGGGCGTTGGCTTCGTCTTATTCCTTGCATCATATTCGTCTGAGAAGAAGCAGCTTAAACGTAGCCCAGGGTCACCAACGACCCTTTGAATCTCTCTGGTGGGTGGAGGCGGAAGACAGCGTCACTGAACGGCACATCTCAAATCAGATCCTGCAGTTGCTGATCGCTTAACATTGAAAATATTGGTCTTACGGCTCACACTCAAACTGTGATATCGAGAAGGTGCGAATCCTTCGGGGGGATGGTTTTCCCCCAGTTGTTTCAATCTGGTTGGGGGTGACTCCCGCCCCCACTCTGACCGGAAGCGCGTGGCCGGAGTTGAACACCCAGATCGGCGCCGAGACGGTAGCACCTCGGCTACAGACACCACAATACGGTGGTGCTTGATGATTACTTCCTCTCTGCGCCTATGGATTAGACTCTCGAAACCGCAATGGCGCCGGCCATATCGCCGCAGGCGGCGACCGCAGAGAAACAAGCGTATCCAAACCGCCCCGGTTGTCAGATTGGCGCAGGCGGCGGCTTCAGAAGCTGAAGTCCGTGTTGACCGAGCGCAGTTTTGGCCACAAGGTGTGAGAAGGGCGGGATGCGCAAAACGCACTCACGGGGCTGCCAAGAAATCCCCCAGCAACTGCTGACCGGTGCAGTCGGGTCCAACCTAGCGGTGAGGTACAGGAAAGGTACGGCATGCCAAAGACGACCCAGCAACAGACCATAAGACAAGCTTTCTTGGGAGAGAGCCGAAGAGTATCGGCCACCCAGAAGGGTACGCCGATTTGATGCCATCTGCTCGCACTGATCCTGAGATTGCGGTCGCCATACTTACCGGCGGCGCTGACAAGCCTTATGCATTTGGTTTGGCGACGGCGCTCATCACCTGTGGCGTCGCGATGCACCTGATTGGGGGTGATGACCTGGATTGTCCGGAGTTTCACGGCAAGTCCGGAGTACTCTTTCTCAATCTGAGAGGCGACCAGCACCCAGGGGCTAGCTTCGCGACAAAAGTTTACCGGCTAGCAGTATACTACGCGAGACTTATTCGATACGCACTCATGGCCAAGCCGAAAATCTTTCATATTTTATGGAATAATAAGTTCGAACTGTTCGATCGAACTCTCCTCATACTTTACTACAAATGGTTGGGGAAGCGCATCGTACTCACCGCACACAACGTTAATGCGGGCCGCCGGGACTCTACCGACACATGGTTGAACCGTGTCACGCTGCGTATCCAATATCAACTCGCGGATCACATCTTCGTTCATACGGAAAAGATGAGAAGCGAACTAATAGAGGAGTTTCACCTTCACGGAAACCGCATTTCCGTTATTCCGTTTGGAATTAACAATGCTGTTCCGCACACACATCTCACGCCGCGCGATGCCAGACGCCAGCTTGGAATCAGCCAAAGTCACCGCACGATTCTGTACTTCGGTCACATTTCTCCTTACAAAGGGTTAGAATATTTAGCTTCAGCGTTTCGTAGACTTGTTCTCGCCAGCGACGACTACCGGCTTATTATTGCCGGCAGACCGAAGAACTGCGAAGAATACTGGGCGGCGATCCAGGAGGGCCTCCGTGAGCATATCGATGCCGGGCGCGTGGTGCTCAGAACGGAGTTCGTCCCAGACGAGGAGGTCGAAGTTTACTTCAAGTGTGCTGACGTCTTGGTTCTGCCTTACAAGTACATCTATCAGAGCGGCGTACTTTTCCTCGGACAGAGTTTCGGTCTGCCAGTTGTTGGCGCCGACGTAGGAGCCTTCAAAGACGACATCGTGGAAGGCAAGACTGGATTCTTGTTTATTCCTCAAGATTCAGTGGACTTGGCCAGCGTAATTGAGCGGTACTTTTCCAGCACACTATTCGCAGAGCTTGAAAACCGGCGCGAGGAGATACGTGAGTTCGCGCTGGCGAGGCATTCGTGGAGCATAGTCGCAGAAAAGACCATTGAAGTGTACGAGGACTTGTCGACTAATTCAGCGGTAGGTGTGAGGTTGATTGGGTGATTTCGGGGACGTCAGTCGAACTGAAGGAACCCTGGTGGAAAGACTGGCAGCTTTCGTTTGGTCGGCCGGAGGCCGTGGTTGGCGTTTCCGGCCAATGTTGAGCTTAGTGGCGTAGGTCATGTCGGCTGTGCACGACAATTCGACGAAGTGGCAAATTAGCGCAGGTTTCAGTGCATCGGCCTGTGGACGGCTAATAATCCACCGGCTCTTCCGGAAATGGGATGCGGAAACTGTTTGGGCGAGCTATCCTGATACTGGACTGAGAGAATAGCGGGTAAGAGACGACCGACACGAGCATGAAGCGCTTATCGCAGAAATGCCGGCTCCGCCTGATGCCCCGCCCGCAGATTGCTAACCAACTGGGCCGGAAAGAGATGCGCGAGATATTTGCACGCTGTCAGGACGACGTGAAAAGGTGATCCAGGTGAAGGAGTGTTCGAGCGGCACAATCGAAATTCTCAACGGGTCTTGACACGTCAGAGTTTCAGTAACACGACTCCTGTTCTCATTTGCATGCCAACCGCGAGGAAAACTTTATAAACGCGGTCTTCCTCCACTGCAGTGGCGTCGATCTCGCTCAAGCGAGCCACGAGAAAGCTGGAGGCACCGAGGTTTGAGAAAAGTCATATTTCAATCGAGATTATCTTGCAGGAGAATCTGAGTTTATGATTATCACTCGCACTCCGCTTCGCATGTCTTTTTTTGGTGGTGGGACCGATTATCCGGTCTGGTATCGTGAACACGGCGGCTCGGTCCTGTCTAGCACGATCAATAAGTGCTGTTATATCACGTGTCGACATCTTCCCCCTTTCTTCGACTACCATAGTCGTGTCTCGTATTCCAAAGTCGAAAATGTAACGGCGAACAATGCTATCGAACATCCTTCAGTGCGCGGTTGCCTTGAGTTCATGGGCATAAAAGAAGGCGTGGAAGTTCACCACGTGGCCGACCTGCCGGCTCGAACCGGATTGGGGACGAGTTCAGCATTCACGGTGGGGCTCCTTCTTGGCCTGTATGCATTGAAAGGGCAGATGCGCGACAGGCATTCGCTCGCTACGGATGCGATCCATGTCGAGCAGGAGGTGGTTCGTGAAGCGGTTGGGTCCCAAGACCAGGTGAGCGCTGCCTACGGCGGCTTCAACCGCATTAACTTCCATACGGATGGATCCATCGACGTAAAGCGCATTATTGCTTCGCCACAAAGACTGGCGGATCTCGAGCGACACCTCGCGCTGTATTTCACCGGATTCTCGAGAACGGCTTCCGAAATCGCGACGGAGCAGATCCGGTTAACGCCTGAGCGAAAGCGAGAGTTGAACGTAATGCAGGCGATGGTCGACGAGGCGGAATCGGTTGTCGGGAACCCGAACTGCCCGATTGAAGAGTTCGGCCGGCTGCTCCATGAGGGCTGGCAGGTAAAGCGAAGCCTGACGCAGAAGATCAGCAACTCGCGAATCGACGAGATCTACAAAGCTGGACTTGGGGCTGGAGCAGTGGGCGGAAAGTTACTAGGTGCCGGAGGAGGCGGGTTTATGCTCTTCTTCGTGCCGCCCGAGCGTAGAGGGGCGTTAAGAGCGTCTCTGAAGAAGCTCTTGTGCGTTCCTATTGCGTTTTCAAACAAGGGCAGTCAGGTTGCGGTCTATGAACCCGAGGAAGGGTACGACAGGGCGCTGAGTGACGAGCGGAGGCTTGCGTATGCGTGACAGGCCGGAAGCGCTCATCCTGTGCGGGGGGGCCGGAAGCCGGCTGAAGAGCATTACGGGAGATCGTCCAAAAGCGATGTCGAGTATTGCCGGGCGTCCGTTTCTTGAACTGCTACTCAGACAACTCGGCCGGCACAAGTTTCAGCGGGTCATCTTGGCTGTCGGCTACCAGCAGGAGGCGATCCGCTCGTACTTTGGCGCACAGCCATGTGGATTGATCGTGGACTACTCGCCCGAGTCAATTCCTCTCGGTACCGGTGGTGCGATCCGCAACGCAGCTCATCTGGTGCGGTCGGACTGTGTGGTTATCTTGAATGGAGACAGCTACACCGACGCTGATCTCAGTCAGCTGGTCGAGGAGCATCGACGATCAAAGGCCGACGTTTCGCTTGTTGTGGTGCCGGTTGACGGACGTGCCGATTGTGGTTCTGTGCGGATAGATGAAGATGGCAGAGTAGCTGAGTTTGAAGAAAAGCAAGTCCATGCCGGCGCCCGCTACGCCAGTGCTGGCATGTATGTGATGTCACGGCAAATAGTCTTTGACATCCCCTCCGGACGGCAGGTTTCCCTCGAGTACGAAGTCTTTCCTCAATGGCTTGGGCAAGGTCGCGCACTCAGGGCGTTCTCCGTGCCCGGCACGTGCTTGGATATCGGCACTCCGGAACGGTATTGGAGTGCCCAGGAAGTCTTGCGAAGTGTCGAGTCAGGGGAATCCGTGGCGGCTGGGAAGGGACTAGAATGAAAGTACTCATCACTGGTGCAGCAGGGTTTATTGGCGGATTTCTGGCGAAGCATTGCTCGGATGCCGGTTGTTCCGTGCTTGGCCTCGGTATCAATGAACCGGAAGACCCGTGGGCCGGCGCCGCCTTTGAACATTGCGACGTGAGAGATCCGGTGCGTTTACTGAAGCTGATAGAAACCTTCCGCCCGGACCACATCTTCCACCTGGCGGCTCAAAGTTACCCTACCGTTTCACTTGCCCAGCCGCGGGAAACGATGGACATCAACGCCGGCGGCACCATAAACCTCTTCGAATGTCTGCGCACAGCTGGAATCATGCCAGTGGTTGTCGTGGCTTGCTCTAGTGCTGAGTACGGACCGGTGGCGAGCGCCGACCTGCCGGTGCGGGAGGACCATCCGCTTCGGCCCTTGCACCCCTACGGAGTCAGCAAGGTGGCTCAGGATTTGCTGGCCGCGCAGTACTTTGTCAATTATTCTCTGCCGGCGGTGAGAATCCGGATCTTCAATACGACCGGACCCGGCAAGATCGGCGACGTCTGTTCGGATCTCGCGAAGCGGGCGGTCGAAATTGAATTGGGAACACGGCCGCCCGTTCTGATGGTCGGAAACCTGACGAGCCGACGTGCAATCATCGACGTGCATGATATGGTAAAAGCCCTTTGGTTGGCGGCGGATCGTTGCGAGCCAGGCCACGTATATAACGTGGGCGGCACTCGGATCGCCTCCGTTGAAGAACTTATCGAAACGATTCGTGCCCGTGTGAGCGCATCGTTTACGATCCAACAGGACCGGGCACTGATGCGCGACTGCGATGAACCGGTCATCGCGGGTGATACCACCAGGTTTCAGCGGCGCACCGGATGGGAGCCTGAAATTGACCTGGGGACAACGTTACATGACATGCTTGATTGGTGGAGACTCCGGCTGGTCGGAAAAGCGGTCTAGTAAGGGATCCATCGATCCATTGAAGCCGTCATTTCCCTCCCTCGGTGAGACAGTATGACTGCAAAACTTCTTCGCGCGAACATCGAAGGAAGCATCGAGGTTCACAGGCGCCTAAGTGAGGCCTGCCTCCCGGCAATGACCGCGGCTGCTGACGCGTTGGTCGCAGCCTATCGAAGGGGACAGAAAGCTCTCTTCTTCGGGAACGGAGGTAGCGCTGCGGACGCCCAGCACTTGGCGGCCGAGTTTGTCGGGCGCTACCTGCGCGAGCGTGCCCCGCTGCCGGCCCTCGCTCTGAACGCAAACTCGTCAGCCGTGACGGCGATTGGCAATGACTATGGATACGAACAGGTGTTCGCCCGCCAACTCAAAGCGCTTGCGGCTCCCGGCGATGTAGCCGTAGGGATCAGCACCTCCGGCAAATCGGCGAGCGTGATTCAAGCTCTCATGCTTGCCCGTAAAATGGGCCTTTATACGATTGCGCTTACTGGCGCCTCGGGCGGACATCTGAACGGTCTCGCGGATGTGTTGATCGCGGTTCCTTCTGACGAGACACCGCGCATCCAGGAATGCCACATTTTGATTGGACACGCCCTGTGTGGCACAGTTGAAGAGGCCATGGTAGCAACCGCCGCCGCTGTCGACCTGTGACCTCGCCGTACTCGCGTACGTAAGCAATGCTCAAGAACAGGGCACTCTTTCTAGACAGGGACGGTGTCATCAATGTCGACCATGGCTACGTGCATCGTTCCGAGGACTTCGACTTTGAGGAGGGCATCTTCGAATTATGCCGGGCTGCGCAAGACCACGGTTACCTTTTGATTGTAATTACAAACCAGGCGGGCGTGGCACGGGGGTACTACAGCGAAGCCGACTTCCTGCAACTAACCAAATGGATGGTTCAGGTATTCAGCCGAGAGGGCATTAAGATTGCTCATGTGTACTACTGTCCGTACCACCCCGTCGACGGCGTCGGCTCGTATATGTATGATTCTCCAGATCGGAAGCCCCACCCCGGTATGCTCCTGCGCGCACGGCGAGACTTTGACCTGGATCTGGGCGCAAGCATTCTGATTGGAGACCAACTTTCGGACATCGCGGCAGCAATTCACGCAGGGGTGGGCACACGAATTCTTCTCACAAGGAAAGGCACAGAACGTAACATTCTGACAATGCAGTGCTCACTGTCCACCTCACTCGACGACATCAGGCGGCGGTACTTTCCATGCGCTACGGAGCGGCGTCCGTTTTCCGAGCACTCACAGTAGACGTCATTGATGTTAACACCAGCTTTAGCTCGGATCGTGAGCGCCTTTCTCCAATCAGCTGAGGAAATTGTAGCAGAGGCATTGGCGCGTCACTATCGGATTTGGCGGTGGAAGCAGATGTGTTCTGAAAGGAAAGATCGCCCTCGCCAGTGCCCGGCTCTGCGGAAAAACACGAAAATTTACGAGCGAGCATTTCAGGACCCGCGGTTACGCGGTATCTACCGTCGGGTCGGAACTGGAACAGGTCCGCACATACATCCGTGCGCAGGAAGCGGCGGATGGAGGAAGGCGGGCCATTCTGAACCAAACGATAAGGCGCGCAACGCGCGACGCCGAAAAACCCATAGACCAACCGCCTTTGAGGCGGTCCAACTCATCAAGCCACCCGCTTCGCAGGGGGAGTCTGACTTGCCGAAAACGAATGAGAGAATTGCTTCGCAGCCAGACTTCCAGTCACCCTCTGAAGTGGTACATAACCGGCAGGCTACGCCCCTTATTACATGCCCCTGCCGTGTGGGGATTTCTTTTGGCTGGGTTTCGAAAAGATGATGTTGTCCCGCTACCAATCGTCGGCTTGTGGTGGTTTGCCGTTGGGCGTAGTAGGGCAGAAGGTCACCGGCGCCTGGATTCTGAGTGAGGAAATTCAGCAGTTGTCCGCTGACGCCGTGAGACAGCAGTGGCAATATGAGATGAGGGCATTTGCAGGACTTTTTCGCTGATTGCAGGGCAGCCTCGGGCCACGGTGGGCGGTCTCTCCGGGGAGGGTTGGTCTCTGTCATCGCTCGAGCATTGAGCGCCGTGGTCCAAGTGGTCGCGGTCATAGCTTTGGCGCGGCTACTGACTCCGGAAGATTATGGACTGGTTGCGATGGTGACCGCCGTCACGGGATTCGCACCAATGCTCGTGGACTTTGGAACCCGTGATGCCTTGGCTCAACGAGACCAGATTACGGAAGGCGAGGTGAGTGCACTGTTTTGGATCAGTGTTGCCGTGGGTGGCTGCCTGGCCATCCTTGTTGCCGCTAGCGGACCTCTCCTGGCGGCGTTCTACCGCGAGCCACGTTTGAACGCGATCGCGATGTTGTCTTCACTCACGGTCGTAAACGCAGCTGTAGTCTGTCAGCATCATGGGTTATTGCGCCGGGCGATGATGTTTCGGCAGCTGTCTGTAATCGAGATCGGAGCGAGCGCGGCAGGAGCCGCGACCGCAATCGCTATGGCTTCTCAAGGGTTCGGGTACTGGGCCCTCGTGACAAGGCCGATCGTAGCAAGCGGCATCGCTTTGGTCGCCACTTGGCTGTTTTGTCGCTGGATTCCGAAGAGACCGACATTCACCGATGGCGTTATGGAGATGCTGCGTTTTGGTATTCATCTTACAGGATTTTCAGTTACTGACTTCGTCTCTCGATTCAGCGACAGTGTCGTGATTGGCAAGCTGTTCGGTGCTGAGCGTCTGGGGTATTATCGAAAGGCGTTGCTGATATATGACAATAACCTTGATCTGACGGTTGCGCTCCACAATGTTGCCTCAGTTAGTCTGAGCAAGCTGCGGTCCGAGCCGACCGAACTGCGGCGGGTATGGGAGAAAGGGCTCTCAACTCTCTGCTTCTACGCGATGCCGATTTTCGGTGCCTTGGCTGTGACAAGCAAGGACATGGTGGTATTAGTTCTTGGGGCGCGGTGGACCACTGCAGGAATTCTGTTGGGTGTGATTGCGCTGCGGGGGATTCCGCACGTTGTAGAGCGGACTCTTGGATGGTTGCACGTCGCCGCCGGCAGATCCGATCGCTGGCTGCGGTGGGGATTGTTTGCGGCAGTGCTTCAACTACTGGCATTGTTGGCCGGAGTGCCCTTCGGCCCGATAGGAGTGGCGTGGGCTTACGTGACGCTTACTTACGTGATGTTCATCCCCACCATTACCTACGCGGGGAAGCCGCTCGAAATCGGGCCGAAAGACGTGATTCGGGTCGTTTGGATGCCTCTCGTCGGGACACTCATTGCCGTTGGTGTCGCACTCTCGATGCGCTCAACTGTGCTGTCCAGCTTTAGCCGGCCTGAGCGTCTGCTCCTTGAGGCCGGTATCTTTGTCGGCACATATCTGTTGGTCGTACCGGGTGCCATGGGAGTGCGGGCGCCATTGATCGTCATATACGACCTATTGCCCGGTAGGCGGGCGGTCAGTTCCTCTGGTGCATCGTAACCGCTCATCAGATCCCGCGAGTTCTGTGGCAAATGATGCAACCGCAACCCTATTTTAGCAAGACCGAGGCCAGACCTCCTCGGCTCCGCGGCTGGGAGCGAATCCTGGTGGAGCCTTGGCCCGCGACAGTTCGCGTGCTGATCGGTTTGGCGGTCGTCCCCGCGACGGAGGCGTCGCTCGGAAGTCCCGTTACGCCGGCCCTGTTCGCCGGCGGACTCGCCGCAGCTATGCTGGCGATGCGACTCGGACCGGCAGTTCTCCGTCGGCTCCTGCCTTTTTCGCCAGATCTTAGAGCGGCGTGGGCGCACCAGAGGCATCTCTCCAAGCAATACGACTCGTATCAGTGGGCCAAACTCCTGTGGCTAGGCACTGGATTGGTCGCGCATGCCTCGTATGCTGGCTACGTGCGAACTCCAGCGGGAATGTTGTCCTTGGCGATCCTGGGTGCTGGCGTCGCCGGCTTCATCGCGTGGCGGCGCCACTCCTAAGGGCTGGCTTGATTTCCTATCATGGCAAATCGTCTTTCGTATCGTGTCGGTGACTGGGTTGAAGTTCGAAGCCGGGCGGAAATCCTGGCGACACTCGACGTTGATGGGCAGTTGGAAGGCATGCCGTTCATGCCTGAGATGTTCGCATTCTGCGGTAAGCGGCTGAAAGTCTCCAAAAGCGCTCACAAGACCTGCGACCCTGTCAATGGACTCCACGGGCGGCGCTTAAAGGACTCGGTCCACCTCGAAGACCTCCGCTGTGACGGTGCGGCGCACGATGGGTGTCAGGCCGGTTGCCTCCTGTTTTGGAAGACGGCATGGTTGAAACGAGTGGAAGGTCCTGGGGCTCACAGGAGTGACGGTTACCCGCCCTTAAAACCCCACACGGACCGACAGTTCGGAGATACTACCGGATGCACCGAAGCCGACATTGAGCGGGCGATTCGGAAGTCATCGGGAGGACCATCCGAACCTGTCTATATGTGTCAAGCGACCCGAGTCGCCGCAGCGACCACACCAATCTCGACGTGGGATTTGAGTCAGTACTTAGACGACTATAGGTCCGGTAACGCCGGATTGCTCACGATGGTGGGTTCGATGTGTGCCATGATGGCACATGCTGCCGCGACGTCCGGACTTGGTTTTGGATCGGTGATCCGCTGGGCCTATGACCGGTTTCAAAAGGTCACTGGCGGAACACCCTACCCGTTCCGACCCGGAGCTTTGCCGCCGGGCGTAAGGACACCCAGCGCAACACTGGACCTACAGGTCGGCGAACTGGTTCGGATCAAGGACTACAAAGACGTACTCGACACACTTGATCAGGAATGGCGCAATCGCGGCCTATATTTCGACGCCGAGATGGCACCGTTCTGTGGTGGGACATACCGGGTCTTACGACGCGTTGAAAGGATCATTCATGAAGGCACGGGCAAAATGCTGACTTTCAAGACTCCAGCCGTGATCCTGGACGGCGTCGCATGCAAGGCGCGGTACGCGAAGCATCGTAAGTTCTGTCCCAGGGCGTACTACCAATACTGTCGAGAGGTTTGGTTGGAGCGTATGACCGATAGGGAATCCTAGACTAGAGCACTGATGCGAGGGAGGGCGATCCATATCAACAGTGGGCGGCAGAAAGTGCCAGGCTACGGTTCTCTGCTGCCAGTGGCCGAACACGAACAATGCGTGATTCCGCGGCGCGGCGGCCGTCAGACCACGGATCGGATTCCTCGTAGTCTGTCGCATTGCTGCTCGTCGGTTTCCGTGCGCAGCCCCTCGCTATTGGATGGCTTCGTTCTGTCTGTCAACGATAACTGGAAACGCCAACTGTCCCGTGACACCTTGGCTGGGAACATAGGCGGGCACTTGAACAACGTGTCTTCCGATCCGCGGTATGTGTGTTCCTCTGGATTACTCGGCTGACACCATTCGTCTTGAGCCCACAAAATCCTACTTTGAGCAGCTGAGAAATTCGGGAGACCCAGAGTGAACGTGCGAGGAGACAACGCTTCAATAAGGCGGCGGACTTGTGTCATCAGCCTGCGGGGGATCAACCACTTGGCTGCCTGGTGCTCCAATTACGAGTTCGAGGACGTAATCGAAGCCGTCGACAACGTGGAAATGGTTTCCCTCCAGCCTGGCAAGGCTTTCGCCGCCCGCGAATGGCTGGTGCAGCGCCTCTGTTGGCGCCCACTCTTGCGCGATGTTGGTGTTCGCCTGAGCCCAGGCGTCCGGCCGGTAACCCTCGATCATGACTATGATCTCCTCGTCTTTGTGTGCGGCAAACCTTCCGACGTCATCTATCTCAGTGCCGTGCACGGATGGCGGGACCGCTGCCGAAAGGCTGTGTGTGTTATTGTTGAGCTTTGGGCCGCGATGATTCCCGCATTTTCGTTTCACCTGCAGGCGCTACGTAACTTCGATCATGTGTTCTTGTGCTGGAAGGGAAGTGTCGAACCGCTCAAGGCTGAGGTGGATCGTCCCTGCCACCATCTGCCACTTGCAGTCGATACGATGAGATTCACTCCCTTTCCAACTCCACCCAAGAAATGCATCGATATCCTCAGCATGGGAAGGCGAGTTGAAGAATCCCATGAAGCATTTAGGGCGTTGGCGTCGAAGCGGGAGATATTCTATCTTCACGACACCATCCCGGGGTTGTTAGTTCAACCCAGCAACCATCGACAGCACCGGGACATGCTGGCGAACTCCGCCATGAGAAGCCGGATGTTTGTGGCCTACCCGGCTAAGGTTGGACAAGACGACGAGACGGGCGGGCAATCCGAGGTAGGGGCTCGGTATTTCGAAGGCGCGGCAGCAGGGGCTCTGCTGATCGGCCGGGCGCCTACGACTCCATTGTTCAATGAGTATTTCGGTCCAGAGGAGGCCCTTATCGACTTGGGAAGCAGTGCCGCAGAAGCCACCGATGTCGTCGCCGGCCTGCTCCGGCAACCTGAGCGCCTGCGAGCGATCGGTAGACGGAACGCAACAAAGGCACTCCGCCGTTTCGACTGGAGCTATCGATGGCAGACGATTCTGAGGCAAGTTGGAGAGGATCCGCTGCCTCCACTCCTCGAGAGGCTGAACCGGCTGAGCGAACTCGCCGATGATGCAGAGTCCTCGGCCTGTCCTCGAGGCGGGCTTGGGCAGAATCGCTCGAGCTCCGTCTGACAATGACCCGCCCGCGCCTGCTGGCACTGAATGCTTTCGGCCAACGCCAAGGTGCAAGGATGATGGTAGTCGACTCAAAAGCGTACATTGGAGGCTAGTTAGCCTCCAATGGTGTGACGCTGGACGACTCCAAACTACACGTTGTGCCAGGCGAGAGTCGTACCTGAGCCTGAGTTCAAGTATGAAAACAGCAGAAGAAATCGTGACGAGCGATCTGGATCACATCGTCAAGTGTTGCGTCGATGAACTGGCGGCGATTTCGGGGCGCCAAGTACTGATTGCCGGCGGTGCTGGGTTTCTCGGATACTATCTGGTCCAGAGTGCTCTTCATTGGAACCAGAAGCACCCGGACGCACCGTCAATTGGCGTGACGGTCCTGGACAGCTTCATCCGAGGTGTGCCCACTTGGCTGACTGATCTCGAACGAAATGCGAACTTGCGGCTGCTTCGGCACGACATCACCACTCCGCTGCCAAAGGAGCTCGATGATATAGAGTACCTGATCCATGCCGCCTCCATAGCATCACCGATATATTATCGCCAATATCCTATCGAGACGATGGATGCCAATGTATCGGGCCTGCGCTTCCTGCTCGACTATTGCAGGGAGCAACAACTGAAAGGTAAACCGGTCGAAGGTGTGTTGTTTTACTCCAGCAGCGAGATCTACGGTGATCCGACGCCTGGTGACATCCCAACACCTGAAACTTATCGAGGTAATGTGTCATGTACTGGACCACGTGCGTGCTACGACGAGTCAAAGCGGTTCGGTGAAACATTGTGCGTGAACTTTGCCCGGCAGCACGGTGTGCCGATCAAGGTAGCTAGGCCATTCAACAACTACGGCCCTGGCCTGAAGATAACCGATCGGCGCGTCATCCCTGATTTCTCGCGCGACGTGCTCGATGGGAAGGATATCGTCATGCTTTCCGACGGTTTGGCTAAGCGGACGTTCTGCTATGTTGCTGACGCGGTTGCGGGATACTTCAAGGTGCTCGTCGCTGGGCGTCCAGGCGAGGCCTACAACATCGGAGTCGAAGCGCCAGAGATCTCGATGAGCGAATTGGCCATACGAATCATCGAGTTGAGCCGGGAACTCTTCGGATATTCGGGTAGACTGATATTCAAGCAGAGCGACGACAAGGACTACCTGGTCGACAACCCGAGCCGCCGTTGTCCGGTGATCACTAAAGCCCGTACCGAACTTGGGTACAATCCAAAGATCACCATCGACGAGGGTCTGAGAAGATCGCTGATCTGGTACGCTGGCAATCGCGAGGCTTCGGAGGCGTGATGAGGATTTCGATTATTGGAACCGGATACGTCGGGCTGGTCACTGGAGCATGCCTGGCGGAGAAGGGCCACCACGTGACTTGCGTCGATATGGATGCCACGAAGGTCGCCGCGCTGAACCGAGCAGAGGCGGTGATTTTCGAGGCCGGCCTGAGCGATCTGCTCGTCAGTAACATCGGGCGGAATCTGACGGCGACCACCGACCTGGCTGCCGCGGTTGCCGACAGCGAATTAACTCTGCTTGCGGTTGGAACGCCCTTCGGAGACACGGAGATCGACCTGACGGCCGTCCTCGCGGCTTCGCAGCAAATCGGAGCGGTACTCAAGCAGAAGGATTCTTACCATGTAGTGGTGGTGAAGAGCACCGTTGTTCCCGGAACAACCGATCTTCATGTTCTGCGCGCGCTGGAGGCTTCCTCAGGTCGGCGCGCTGGCAAGGAGTTCGGAGTGGGAATGAACCCCGAGTTTCTCTCGGAAGGCGAAGCAGTCAATGACTTCATGTACCCTGACCGGATCGTACTCGGCGGGATCGACCAGCGTTCCATCACAGTCCTCGAGTCGGTGTACGAGCCCTTCGACCCGTCGATTCCGAGACTGCGGACCAATACCCGAACTGCCGAGATGATCAAATACGCGTCCAATGCGCTCCTGGCGACGATGGTTTCCCTTTCCAACGAACTTGCCAATGTGGGTGCTGCGATTGGGGGGATCGACACGGCTGATGTGATGCGGGGCGTTCACCTCAGCCAGTACTTCACCGGCCGGACTGAGGGGGGTCTTCCGCCGATAACTTCATTTCTCAAAGCGGGTTGCGGATTTGGAGGCAGTTGCCTTCCGAAGGATGTGAAGGCATTAGTTGCTCACGGGCGAAAGGCTGGTGCTTCGATGAGCCTCTTGAAGTCGGTCATTGATGTGAATGAGGCGCAGCCACATCAGGTGGTCGAACTGTTGAGCAGACATTGGTGCAGCCTCGGTGGGGTTCGCGTCTCGGTACTGGGACTTTCGTTCAAGCCGGAGACTAGCGACGTACGCGAGAGCCCAGCGTTTCCAATCATGCGCGAACTGTTGCGGCGAGGCGCATCGTTGCGAGCGTTCGACCCAGTGGCGAACGGCGAAGCACGCAAGGCTTTTGATGACCCTGCGGTGAACTACTGCGCTAGCCTAAAGGACGCACTTGAAATGGCGGAGGCTGTGATAGTCGTCACGCCTTGGAAGGACTTCGGCGCTCTGCCGGAATTGTTGTGCAATCGAGAGCCGACGGTGGTCTTCGTAGATTGCCGGAGAGCGTTCGACAAATGTGCTTTTGCCAAGTATGAGGGCATTGGTGTTTAGCTAGGATCCATGGAGTTCACACAAACGAAAGTTAATGGCGCCTATCTTGTGCGAATGAAGAGAATCGAGGATCACCGAGGATTCTTCGCCCGCGGGTGGTGCGGTTTGGAGTTCGCAAGGAACGGCTTGAACCCGAATCTTGTACAAATGAACGTGGCCCATAACGTCAAGAAGGGGACTCTGCGAGGTCTCCACTTCCAGTTGCAGCCGTTTCAAGAAGCCAAATCCGTGAGGTGCGCTCGCGGTGCGATATATGATGTCATCGTAGATCTGCGCCCTGATTCGAGCACACACAAACAGTGGTTTGGTGTTGAACTCACCGCCCACGAAGGGGCGATGTTGTATGTGCCCGAAGGCTGTGCCCACGGCTACCAAACCTTGACCGACGAGGCTGACATGTATTATCTGACCAGCAACGCTTATGAACCGACGGCGGCGAAAGGCATCCGCTTCGATGATCCGGCATTTGGCATCGAGTGGCCCTTGCCGGTGTCCGCCATCTCGGAGGCTGACCAAAAGTGGCCCTGGTATGGAGTCGGCTGAATGGACTGGGAATCTTAGCATGAAACGAGTTCTGGTTACCGGAGCGTCCGGATTTATCGGATACCACTGCCTCCAGCCGCTCGCAACACGTGGTTATGAAGTGCATGCTCTATCGAGCAAGCCACGGGCCGAGACGACAGGCGTAGTATGGCATCAGGCTGATTTGTTGGAGCCGGGCTCGGCACGTGCTCTACTCGCCGACATCCGACCGACCCACTTGCTCCATCTCGCATGGTTTGTCGTGCCGGGCAAGCTCATCTCTGCACCGGAAAACTTTGCGTGGGTGACCGGCAGCCTTGACTTGGTGCAACAGTTCGCAGCTGTGGGCGGTCAGCGCTTGGTTAGCTGTGGCTCCGGCTATGAATACGACTGGCGGTACGGCTACTGTTCCGAGAAACTGACACCCAACGTCCCGAACAGCGTTTACGGAGCCTGCAAGGTTTCGCTGTATCTCATGACGGAGGCGCTGGCTGGACAGACCGGGCTTTCCGCGGCTTGGGGACGTGTATTCTTTCTGTATGGGCCCCGCGAACATCCCGACCGGCTGATTTCGTCGGTGATCCGGGCACTGCTCGGCGGTCAGCCGGCGCGCTGCTCCCATGGCCGACAGATTCGCGACTACATGCATGTGCAGGATGTGGCCGACGGGCTGGTGGCGCTGCTCGATAGTTCTGTGGCCGGAGCCGTCAACGTGTGTTCGGGTCAGGCCGCCACTCTGCGCGAGATGGTGCTAAGTGTCGGGCGGATGGTTGGAAGGCCGGAACTCGTGCATTTGGGAGCAGTTCCGGCCCGTGCGAATGACGCTCCCTTGGTCGTTGGAGACAACACTCGCATTGCTTCCGAGGTGGGATGGAAGCAGCGGTTGGACTTGGAAACCGGATTGAATCATACCATCGAATGGTGGAAGGCGACGCTCTGTCAGACCATTCTATGAGCGAGATCTGTGTCTTAGGAACGGGAATGGCGGGTTACGGCGCCGCCCATCGAATTCGCGAGGCGGGTCTGAATCCAATTCTTTTTGATAAACGAAACCACTATGGCGGCCATACTGCCTCGTTTACGTATGGTGGCCAATTCACCTTTGACGAGGGGCCGCACGTTTCATTCACTAAGCACGATCGTCTTCAAAAACTCTTTGCCGACAGTATCGATAATAAGTACGAGACGCTGCACACTAAGGTGAATAATTACTGGAAGGGGCATTGGGTTAAACATCCTGCGCAAGTGAATCTCTATGGCCTTCCCGCGGAAACAATTATCAAAGTTCTACGGGACTTTGTCGAGGCCCAACACAAAGACCACGGGCAGGTCGTCAATTACGAACAGTGGCTGCGGGCGAGTTTCGGCGATGCCTTCGCCGAGCAGTTCCCCATGCAGTATACGATCAAATATCATACGACCGAAGCTAAGAACATGAGCCTCGACTGGATAGGGCCGCGGCTGTATCAGGCAAAACTCGAAGAGGTGCTGCGGGGTGCGTTGCTCCCATCGAGCGTGGATGTTCACTATATAGATGGCTTTCGATATCCTTCGTACGGGGGATTCGTATCCTACCTCAGGCGTTTCATGGACAGCTCGGAAGTTCGGCTTAGACACGCAGTGCGATCCATCGACCCGAAAGCGAAAGAGGTTAACTTCACCAACGGCGTGACCATCCCATACAAGGGCCTGATATCCTCGATTCCGCTTCCGGACCTCGTACCGACCATTCGAGGTGCGCCTTCGGATGTTCTGGAGGCGGCGGGGAAACTGGCGTGCACCGAAGTGGTGATCGTAAACCTCGGCGTCGACCGGCCAAATCTGATTGATGCACACTGGACGTACATTTACGATCAGGACATCTTCTTCACGAGGCTGAGCACACCCCACCTTCAGTCACCCAACAACGTGCCGCCTGGCTGCGGCAGTCTTCAGGCTGAGTGCTACTACTCCCGGAAGTACCGACCACTGGATAGAAAGCCCGACGATTGCATTGAGCCGACAATCCGTGATCTGAAGCGGATTGGCATTCTCCGCGAAGACGACAAACTTGTATTTCGGGATGTCATGCACATCGAGTACGCGAACGTGATCTTCGATCTTGATCGGGCTGTTGCGCTGCAGACTGTGCATGACTTCCTGGAGGATGTGGGCATCGCCTGGTGCGGCCGTTATGGCGATTGGGAGTACATCTGGACTGATCAATCGTTTATTAGCGGGGAGAAGGCGGCCGAGAAAGTTCTGTCGATGAACTGAAGTAGCTGGAGCCGTCTTCTGAACGCGAATTTGAACCGGAGAATGCCGGAATCCTATGCAGCCGGTAAACTTTAAGAATATTAGCAGAATCCTGTGCCTTGGTGCACATTCCGACGATATCGAGATCGGATGCGGAGGAACCATTCTTAAACTCACTGAAGAGAATCCGGAACTAAATATCACGTGGGTCGTCTTTAGTGCAGAGGGGATCCGGAAAGCGGAAGCCGAGCAAAGCGCTCGGGCGTTCTTGCGAACAGCTGGCATGACGACGGTGACGGTGAAGGATTTCCGTGGCAGCTTTTTCCCGTCTCAGGAGGAACCGATCAAAGAGTTCTTCGAGACACTGAAGGACATTCAGCCGGATTTGATACTTACTCACTATCGCGAAGATCTGCACCAGGACCATCGTGTTGTATCCGATCTGACGTGGAACACGTTTCGAAGGCATGTGGTCCTTGAATACGAGATTCCTAAGTTTGACGGTGACTTCGGCGCTCCGAATCTCTTTGTGCCCATAAGCAGGCGACATTGCGATCGGAAAGTGAAGAACCTGTTGAAATACTTCAAGTCCCAGGCGGGGAGGCACTGGTTTGCGGCCGATCTATTCTTGGCTGTTTCGCGCATCCGCGGCATGGAATGTGACTCGCCAACCAGGCACGCCGAGGCGTTCTACAGTCGAAAGATCATTTGGGGATGACCCGCTGGGGTCGGCGTGGCATCAGGAAGACGGAGGTAAGGTGTGAAGGTGGTTCTCTTCTGCGGGGGCTCTGGAATGCGGCTTCGGGGATACGCCGATGATGTGCCCAAGCCGATGGTGCAGATTGGCTCGCGTCCAATTCTATGGCATCTGATGAAATACTACGCCCATTTTGGGCACAAGGAGTTCATCCTCTGTCTCGGCTACAAGGGGAACGTTATTAAAGACTACTTTGTGAACTACGATGAGTCCGTGTCCAATGACTTCGTTTTGTCCCAGGGTGGCAGGAGCATCCGATTACTCAATCGCGATATTGACGATTGGACGATCACATTCGTGGAGACGGGTGCCAATGCGAATATCGGCCAGCGCCTCAAGGCTGTTGAACAGCACCTTGAGGGGGAAAAGATGTTTCTCGCCAACTACGCGGACGGACTAAGCGATGTCGAACTTCCGGATATGATAGAAGCGCTCAGCCGGAGCAGTGCGATTGCTTCATTGCTCCTGGTACAGCCCACGGCGAGCTTCGATCTTGTCGAGGCTGATCCGGCAGGAAAAGTTACTGGAGTTAAGCCACTGGCCAAGTCTGACCACTGGATCAATGGCGGATTTTTTGTAATGCGTCGGCAGGTGTTTGATTATATTCAGCCCGCTGAAGAACTTGTGCGGGAGCCGTTCCAACGGCTGATCGACAAGAGAGCGTTGATTGCTTACAAATGCGCGAGTTTCTGGCAGTGCATGGACACTTTCAAGGACAAGCAAGCTCTTGAAGAGCTAAACCAGACGACGGCGCCATGGAAGGTCTGGCGCCGAGCCGAGGCGGCCCAGAGACCGGCAGACGCTGTGGCACGGTGCTGATCGCCCAAGCCTCGATCAGCAGGGTGCTACGATGGAGTGCTCGAAGTCGCTTTCACCGGATAGGTGGGCCAGACTCTTCGGCCAGTCGATGTGTTTATGAACGTCGAAATCATCTCGACTCCGGCGGGCACATCGAAACAGGGTCAAGGTGAGGCTCGACAATCTCATGGCGTTTCGATCGCAAGGTGACGGTTCAAACTCAAGTGCATGGCTGGACTCGTCGCCGAAGGGACTGCATTAACGAGGGCCGAGCGAGACTTCCCGGATGACTTCATCCGCGACCTTGCATTATTATCATTTTCGTAGCTCACAAGGATTACGTACCTAGCAGGCTGCTGAAAAAGGGTTCTGGACGGCCAAAAACAGCCCAATCCGGCTTTCGGTCGAACGTAGAATCAATAGCTTACGAGGCTGCATAAGTGGGATTCAGGGTCGCCCAGGGCCTTTTTCAGCACCCTGCTAGGTCCGGATAGCTCACTGCGTTCACGTTGCACAGGTATTCGTCTATCGGCGGCGCCGACGTCTTCTTTAAGAATAGCCAGGTGATAAATCCGTTACTTGCTTGTTATCGTTGCCCGGACAGTCTGGAAAACCTGTCTTTACAGGGACCAGTGAGGCACGAATCTGGATTTTTTCGTTTCGGTTCAGAGAGTATTTGCTACGGGCAATCGGCTTTTGCGACTCCGAGTTCGCTCAACGGCGATTGCCTCCAGGATTTGTCTCAGCACGCTACGACGGAAGGATCGACTGTCCTCTTGCCTTTTGATGCTGGGACGGTCATTGACAACCTGCTCCGGGAGCGATACCCGATCGATTCGCACGAGAGCGCAAAGGCGTTGAAGTCGAACGAGGCCCTACGGCGCTTGTACTATGCGATGCGGCCGCTCTTCCCGGATTCAGTACGAAGAGGTTTGCAGCGACTGTACCTTCGAGACTGGCAAGCACTGAGCTTCCCGCGCTGGCCAGTGGATACAAGTGTGGAGGAACTGGTCGAGAGGCTGCTGCTTCTATCCCTGAAAGCAAGCGGCTTGACCAGTGTGCCGTTTATCTGGTTCTGGCCAGATGGAGCCTCGGCGTCCGCGATCCTTACGCACGATGTCGAAACGACTGCCGGGCTGAACTTCATTCCACGTCTTATGGATTTGGACGCAAGGTTCGGGATCAGATCGGCTTACCAGTTGGTGCCTGAGGAACGATATCAACTTGAACGCGGCTTGATCAGCAGGATTCGCGAGCGACATTGCGAAGTCAATGTGCACGGGCTCAACCACAACGAGAATCTGTTTGGGGATCGTCGTACGTTTTTGAAGAGGTGCAGCCTCATCAACCGATACCTTGAGGAGTTTGGATCCGAGGGCTTTCGATCGCCGTGTATGTACCGAAACCTTGACTGGATGAATGCGCTCAATATCCAGTACGACATGTCCGTGCCCAATGTGGCACACTTGGAACCGCAGCGTGGCGGGTGTTGTACGGTATTTCCATACTTTGCTGACAGAATACTTGAACTGCCGCTGACTACCATTCAAGACTACTCGTTATTCTACATTCTCGGTGATTACTCGATCGAGATCTGGAAGACACAGATCGATCTGATCCGCAGAAAGCATGGGCTGATCAGCTTCATTATCCATCCTGACTATGTGCTGAACAAGAGGGCGTTCACGACGTACACAGCTTTACTGGCATACTTGACGAATGTGGCTAGGGAGAAAGACATATGGATCGCTCTTCCCGGCGAAGTCAATCGCTGGTGGCGGCAACGTAATGAGATGAGGCTCGTACTGAAAGACGGCAAGTGGCAGATCGAAGGCGAGGGCCGGGAGCGGGCGCGGATTGCGGTCGCCTGCATTCAAGGCGATCAGATTGAGTACCGTCTGGGCGACAGTGGCGAGGCGGTGGCTGGTCAGGAAGGGCTCGTCCGTGGCGTCTGAAGATCATTGTACGTGGAGCGTGGCCGGAACGTCGACGTCCTGAGGAGCACTGACGCAAAATGGCTTTGGTTAAGACCTCCAGCACCCGCATCGCTGGAATCTGCAGTTGTGTCCCGAAAAGGCGGTTCGACAACGTCGCCGATACTGTGGAGTTTAGCGCCCAGGAAGTGCGGAAGGTCACCGGAATGGCCGGCGTTGCCGCTCGACGGCTGGCGGGAGAGTCCGTTTGCAGCAGTGATCTTTGTGCTTTGGCGGCAGAAAAAATACTGGCACGGCTAGGATGGGCGCCTGACTCGATCGACGCACTCGTGATGGTCACTCAGTCGCCGGACTATTTTCTGCCCGCGACTGCCTGTGTCGTTCATGGTCGGCTCGGACTCTCTGACCGCTGCGTGGCGTTTGATGTCGGGCTCGGGTGTTCTGGCTATCCGTACGGACTATGGCTCGCGTCCATGATGCTTCAGGGAGGAGGTATTCGCCGTGCTCTTGTGTTACATGGGGAGACCCCGAGCCGATTCGCCGACAAAGCCGACCGATCGGTCTCTTTGTTGTTTGGGGACGCCGGTTCGGCCACTGCGTTGGAAGGATCCCAGGAGTGTGGAAATGCCGATTGGTACTATGCCCTACATTCGGACGGAGGTTCGTATCGGTCTATGATCATCGAGTCAGGCGGCTTTCGGGATCGATTTGGTGTCGATCCAAGAAAGCACTGCGTGACGATGGATGGGGCGCTGATCTTCAATTTTACGATCAGATGCGTTCCGTCGCTGATCGAGGAAACGCTGTCGATTGCCGGGAAGTCTGCCCAGGAGATCGATTACTTTGTCTTCCATCAGTCGAACCAATACATCATCAAGCATCTTTGCGCGAAACAGTCGCTTCCTCTTGAGAAAGTTCCGATCATTCTAAAGGAGTTCGGAAACACCGGAGGAGCCTCTATTCCTTTGACTCTTACCGAAGGCGGGCTGATCCGGCCGGAGGACCGGGCCTTGAAGTTATTGCTCCTGGGGTACGGTGTAGGGCTCTCGTGGGGCTCGGCGCTGGTGGAGTTGGATCCCCAGGCCGTGTTGGAGTCAATCGAGTTGGATAATGTTCAATCGGTGTCAGCAGGCGAATGCCCGACCCAATAGAGAATTTCTTGTGGGAAGCATCGTTACGCAGGAAGAGGCGTTGGCATGGGTGGCGGCGATGTTCGCCGAAGCGCCGGGAAGACTGACGCCGGATACAGCACGAGCTGATATCGCAGAGTGGGATTCGCTCGGGGTGCTGACGGTTATGGCGAGTCTGGACTCCGATTTTGACATTGTGCTGTCCGATGAAGAGGTTCAGTCTATGAGGAAAGTCAATGACATTTTGGACATCCTGCGGAAAAACGGGAAACTGGGGTAGTTGCGGATCGTGGGCAGACCTATTTGCGTGAATCAACCAAGCCGCGATACGCCATGAGAGAGAACCCGTTTTCGCTTGAAGGCAAGAATATCCTGGTGACCGGTGGGACGCGTGGTATCGGCCGTGCCGTCTCTCTCCAGTTCGCCCGGGCCGGCGCGACGATTCTTGCCAATTACGTCCGCGGGCAGGTGGCGGCAGACGCGTTGTTGGCAGAAGCGAAAGCGGAGAGTCTTCTCGTCATGCTATGCCGCGCAGATCTTACTTCCGAGAAGGGTCTTGACGTTGTCGAAAGCGAAATTGTTCGTCTGGGGGGAGGCCTTCATGGCTTGGTACATTGCGCGGCAACTGGTGTCCACAAGGCGTTCGACGAACTGACACTTCGCCATTACGATTGGACGTTCGCGCTGAACGTCCGAGCTTTCTTTGAACTCGTCAGGCGGATCCTTCCGCGGTTTGCAGCCGAAGCCACTATCGTTGCCGTTAGTTCGCAGGGTGCCTTGCGAGCAGTTCCTTCTTACTCCGTGGTAGGGGCTTCCAAGGGAGCGCTCGAGGCTTTGGCCCGGCACTTGGCGGTGGAATTGGCCCCTCGCGGGATTCGCGTGAACATACTGGCGCCAGGCGCCGTTGCCACTGAAGCCTGGAAGATGCTGCCGGATGCAGAGGCCCGACTCTCGGAGTTGACCCGCCGAACTCCGGCCGGCCGCTTGGTGACTCCTGAAGAAGTAGCTCTGGCTGCTCAGTTCCTTTGCTCCAACGCAGCCCGTACTATTATTGGTCAAACCCTGATAGTGGACGGCGGGGCGGCTATTCCGGTCTGACGGCCGGGACCGATGTAGCATGAGATGAGATCATTGTTCATTCGGATGAGAGAGTCTTGCTGATCGAAAAGCCTCGTATCCCAGTTCGCGAGATCTTGTTGTTCGGCCTCTGGCCTGGCTGTCTCAAGATTCTTATCTACCGCCTTAGGGGCTACCGAATTGGGAAGGGTGTATCGATAGGCTTCGGTTCTATTATCAGCGGGGAGATCGTTGAGGTAGGAGATTACACTTCGATTGGATTCCTGACGATCATCCGAGGGAACGAGATTCGTTTGGGAACGCACGTCCAGATCGGATCGACCACCTTTCTGGACACCCCCTACATCGAGATTGGTGAGGGGAGCAGGATCAATGAACAGGTTTTTGTGGGCGGCCTCCAGTTCCCGGATTCGCGGTTTGTGCTCGGCCGAAACTGCCAGATCATGCAGATGTCGTTTATCAACCCGGCACGTTCCATCGTGGTCGGTGACGACTCTGGGATTGGTGGACACTGCCTGATTTTCGGTCATACTTCGTGGTTGAGTAAGTTCGAGGGATACGCCGTGGAGTTCGAGCCGATTGAGATTGGGCGAAGTGTATCGCTGGCTTGGGGTGTGTTTGTGCTGCCCCGGACCAAAATCGGAGACGGCGCCGTTATCGGTGCCCACTCGGTAGTACATGGTACGATTCCGCCGCGTTGTTTGGCCGTCGGATTCCCCGCACGGGTCGTCAGTAAGGCGCCGGAGTTCCCAAAGCAAGTTTCCGACGCGGACAAGGTCGAGATCTTCCGCGACATCGTTCACGAGATGATCGGGTTCTTTGTCGGATCGAACCTCAGTTGCGTGCAGGAGGGCGATTTCTACAAGATCCGAGAGTCGGCCCGCGAATGGTGGCGGGGCGGCAAGAGAACCTGGGGGTTGCAGGTCGTGGAAGGCGATGTTCGTGAAGCTGTGGCGGAAGCATCTCCGTGTACAGTCCATGTCTTGCTGAGCCTCCGCGAGATTCCGGACGACGTCAGAGACCTCCTGAAGGACAAGAAGACGGCGTGGATCGATGTAGCCAGGAAGGAACAGTCTCGACATTCGAATGATTTGGGCTCTGAGGTCACTCAGTTTTTGAAACGATATGGGGTTCGGACAGTTCGTTCATAGCCCCCTATGAGATCCACTGCATGAGTTTCAAAGAACTGGGGCGGACCGGACTCTTGATCCCCGAGGTTGGCATGGGTACCTGGAACTACCATGCAGGACCGAACCCGT
Organism: Bryobacteraceae bacterium; assembly: GCA_046160045.1. Lineage (GTDB taxonomy): Bacteria > Acidobacteriota > Terriglobia > Bryobacterales > Bryobacteraceae > CAZGUX01. The sequence continues at coordinate 1,254 of JBJXGR010000464.1, read as the reverse complement.
TACGCAAGGGGCTCGAAGCCGGGGCACTGTTCATTGACACCGCTGAATCTTACGGCAGTGAAATCGCTGTTGGCGAGGCTTTGAGGGGCCTTCGTGATCGGGCATTCGTTGCCACCAAGGTATCCCCGCAGAATTTCCGCGCGCCCGATTTGCGAAGATCGGTAGATGCGAGTCTACAGCGACTGGGGATCGACGAGATTGACCTTTTGCAGCTTCACGAGCCCAACCCAGATGTCCCTATCAGCGAAACCTTGGGCGCGGTCGCGGATCTGGTGGCGGCTGGCAAGGTCAAGTTCATTGGTGTAAGCAATTTCTCCGTAGTCCAACTCATGGAGGCTCGGCAGGCGGTAGGCCGGCATGCGATAGTTTCGAATCAGGTGCGTTACAGCATCATCGATCGAACGATCGATGAGGATTTGCTTCCCTACTGCCAGGCGAATCATGTGACCGTGATCGCCTACTGCCCGCTGGCCCGTGGCCTGAACCGCGTTCGCGATTGTGATCCAACCGGCGTCATTGATGAAGTGGCTCGAATGACAGGCAAGTCTCCGGCTCAGGTTGTGATCAATTGGTGCCTGTGCAAAGGGGGCGTTGTTGCCATTCCAAAAGGGAACTCCGAGCGGCACATCCTTGACAATTGCGGAGCCGCCGGCTGGCGCTTAAGCCCGGAGCAGACCGCGCTGCTTGATTCGCGCGTTCGGTATCGCCGTCGTGGCCGGCTTGACATGCTGGTACGCCGGTACATGCCGGACGCTCTTTGGGGGGTGGCAGTCCAAGTCCGCGATCTGCTGCCTTCAAGCTTGCGGCGTCGAGTCAGCTGACGGTATATGTGTGGAATCTGCGGAAGCCTGAGCCTGCGCGACGAGGTCGTCGACCCCTTGCTCATTCGGCGGATGATCGCGGCTTTTCGGCACCGCGGCCCCGATGGTTCCGGGGTCCATACCGATCTTCAGGTGGGACTGGGCCACGCGCGGTTGAGCATCATCGACATCGACGGCGGCAGCCAGCCGATGTCCATCGCGGACAAATCCATCTGGATTACGTTCAACGGGGAGATCTTCAACTACATCGAACTACGTGACGAATTGCTCCGGAAGGGGCACCGGTTCGCCACCCGATCCGACACGGAAGTGATCCTGCGTCTGTATCAGGAAGAGGGTGAGAGGTGCGTCGACCGTCTGAACGGACAATGGGCGTTTGCCATCTGGGATGCTCCGAAACAGAAGCTCTTCCTTTCCCGCGACCGGATCGGGG